>JBHHWI010000006.1:0-53418 GCA_046756445.1 Woeseia sp.
CGCCGCGGCAGGGTAAACCCCGCCTGGAGCAAGACCAAATAGGGGAGTACGCAGGCGCGAGCCTGCACCGTGCGCCTGAGCGGGCTCCCGGGTAGGTTGCTAGAGGCGATCGGCGACGGTCGTCCCAGATGAATGGTTGTCCACGACAGAACCCGGCTTATTGCCGGCTCTTGCCTTCTCACCCACCCCCGGCTCTTTTTTACATAACATTCCGGGGACGGACCCGTCGGGCTCCGTTCCCATCCACTTCGCGCGGACCTGCGCAATCCGGCCCGAAAATCCAGCACTGTCGGGGTCTGGCGACCTATATATAAGTCAAGTTGGTGAAAAAGGGCTTAAGTAACTGATTTATAGTTCCAATTAGCCGCACAATTCGCCCGAATTCGGCCACGAAATAGCCCCTAAGTCCCTGTAGAACAACAATTAATTGGATGTTTATTTGACGCTGGTGAATCGCCCGAATATAGTGTCGAAAAGTGGAAAAAAGTGGGAGGAGATGGGCTGGCTTGTTCCCATGGCTAAGCGCTCATCAAAAACACCGTGTTTCGTGGGGCCACCAAAATCGCATTGGACGCCAAAGGGCGGCTGGCTATTCCGACCCGTTACCGGGAGCGCCTGGCTACGCGCTGTGGCGGCCATCTTGTCGCGACGGTCGACAAGGACTACTGCCTGCTCATTTATCCACTGCCGGACTGGGAGGAGATCGAGGAAAAACTCATCCGCCTGCCGAGTCTCCACAAACTCGCTCGGCAGATGCAGCGAATCATGGTCGGTCACGCGACCGAAGTTGATATCGACGCGCATGGACGGATCCTGCTGTCACGCGAGTTGCGCGATTTCGCCGGGCTCGATCGTCAGGCAATTCTGATCGGGCAGGGCAACAAGTTTGAGCTCTGGGATGAGGAGCGCTGGAACGAGAAACGGGACGAATGGGCCGGCGCCGACGACGATGGGGACTTACCGCCCGAGCTTGAGTCGCTCTCTCTGTAAACAGACGCGAGTGCGAGGTGGAGAGCCACGAGCATGTTCCGGTCCTCAAAGGGCCGGTTCTTGAAGGACTGAATATTCGACCGGACGGTTGCTATGTAGATGGAACCTTCGGTCGTGGGGGACACAGCAAGGCGATTGCCGAATTACTGGGCCCGAAAGGCCGATTGATCGCGATTGATCGCGATCCAGAAGCCGTTGCGGCAGCACCGGAAACACTGATAGGTGATCCGCGGTTCGAGATTGTAGAGGGTGAAATTGCGGAACTACAGAACATTGCGCTGGAACAAGACCTGCTCGGAAACGTGGACGGGCTGCTACTCGATCTCGGGGTATCGTCGCCACAACTGGATGAGGCAGAACGCGGTTTCAGCTTTATGCGAAGCGGACCTCTCGACATGCGAATGGACCCGCAGACAGGGGTCAGCGCGGCCGACTGGCTCGCGGAAGTTGACGAGAAAACGTTGAAGCAAGTCCTGAAAAAAAACGCGGATGAGAAGTTTGCCGGCCTGATCGCGCGCGAAATCGTCGCTGCAAGATCGGCATCGGCGATCGAGCGCACCGACCAATTGGCGAAGATTGTGGCTGCGGCTGTTCCCCGACGGGAGCCGGGTAAGCACCCTGCCACCAGGACGTTTCAAGCCATTCGCATCCACATCAACAACGAACTGCAGCAACTCGAAATCGCCCTGGCAGCGGCCAGGGACCTGCTCCGAACGGGCGGGCGTCTATGCGTGATCAGTTTTCATTCGATAGAGGATCGAATCGTCAAGCGATTCATGCGGGATGCGTCGCGTGAAGCAGAACAGTATCGGGGATTACCGTCGATTCCGGATGACAGTCGGCCCACTTTCAAACTGGTTGGCAAACCCGTCGGCGCCACGGCCGAAGAAATCGCGGCAAACGTAAGGGCGCGTAGCGCGCGTCTCAGGATTGCGGAGAGACTGTAATGGAATTCGGCAGTGGCAGACAGCCATCGGTTTTGATTGTCGTACTCGCAACGGTCTGTGTCGTGTCAGCACTCGCGCTGATCTACACAAGACACGAATCGCGCAGGCTGTTTCTGGAACTCGAAAACCTGACGACGGAGCGCGATCAACTGAATATCGAATGGGGCCAATTGCAGATCGAACAAAGTACATGGGCAACGCACGCGCGAATCGAGCGGGTTGCCGTCGAAGAGTTATCGCTGGTCCGCCCCCAGTCGGGCGCGATCTATGTCATTGAACGCCAATGAGCCGAAGAGCAGAGCCCAAGGAACAGACCGCCAGGCGATTCGTCGGCAGAGTTGCGCTGGTGCTCGCGTTCTTTGCGGTTGCTGCCTCATCCCTCGTTGCGCGTGCAGTCTTCTTGCAGGTTCTGGACAAGGACTTCCTGAACCGCCAGGCGGATAGCCGCCATTTGCATATCGAGAAAATCTCGGCACACAGAGGCACGATCACCGATCGCAATGGCGAGCCGCTGGCCATAAGCACGCCGGTCGACAGCGTATGGGTTAATCCGAAAGAACTTGCGCCGGCCGTGGATCGCGTGCCGACGCTTGCCCGTGCGCTGGGTCTCGATCCGAGATTACTGATGCGTCGCGTGACCAGGAGCATGCATAAGGAGTTTCTGTATGTGAAACGTCATTTGAGCCCGGACGAGGCGCATCGGGTGATGGCATTGAAGCTGCCCGGGGTCAACGTGTTACGCGAGTACCGCCGATACTACCCGGCCGGCGAGGTATGCGGCCACCTCGTCGGCTTTACCAGCGTGGATGATGACGGCCAGGAAGGCCTGGAGCTTGCATTCAACCATTGGCTGAGCGGCGAGTCGGGCGCCAAGCGCGTGCTGAAAGACCGTCTGGGCCGTCCCGTTGAAAACGTTGAGAGCATATCTCCGCCGCGACATGGCAGGGACCTGGTGTCCAGTATCGACCTGCGACTCCAGTACCTCGCGTACCGGACACTGAAGGCCGCGATTCAGCGCCATCGCGCAGATTCGGGATCCATCGTGGTGCTTGACATTCTGACGGGTGAAGTTCTGGCAATGGTCAACCAGCCAAGCTACAACCCGAATGACAGGGCACAGTTTTCGGCAGAGCGATATCGCAATCGCGCGATAACCGACATATTCGAGCCGGGTTCGAGCATCAAGCCACTGGTGCTGGCGGCAGCACTCGAAAGCGGGCAATACCGACCGAGCAGTTATGTGGACACCGCACCCGGCTATATAGTCGTGGGACCGAAAACGATCGAAGACAGCCGCAACCTCGGAAGAGTCAGCCTTACGACAGTACTCTCGCGATCGAGCAACGTTGGCGCAACCAAGATTGCGATGTCGCTGGAACCGGACCAGCTGTGGGGAATGATGACGCGTTTCGGTCTCGGATCCCTGACATCGTCAGGCTTTCCGGGTGAGTCCGCCGGATTGTTGACACATTACAGCCATTGGCAGCCGATCAGTCAGGCAACGCTGGCCTATGGCTATGGCGTGAGCGTCACGCCGCTGCAGCTCGTGCAGTCCTATGCGGCGATCGGCAGCGACGGCTGGCTTCGTCCCGTCTCGCTGGTCAAGCTCGATCATCCGGTCGAGGGCGAACATATTATCGGCGATGACACGGCCCGGGCAGTAACACGCATGATGGAGGAGGTCGTACGCGCGGGCGGTACCGGCGAGAAAGCGCGTGTTATGGGGTATCGGATTGCAGGCAAGACGGGAACCTCCTGGAAATTTGCGGCCGGCGGCTATTCGGAAGACAAATACATTTCGATTTTCGCTGGTCTGGCGCCAGCCAGCAGTCCACGACTTGCCATGGTCGTCGTCATCGATGAGCCGCATGGCGACCTTTACTACGGGAGCGATGTCGCGGCCCCCGTTTTCGCCGACGTCATGGCTGAATCATTACGATTGCTTGCCGTCCCGCCGGACGCACTGCCCGCAATGGATTCCGAAACCGTTTTGCAGGCAATGAGACAATGAATATGCCGGCCGAAGCCCTAAGACCGCATGGCACCCTGCGCGAGTTGCTCGCAGGCATGGCCGACGCGCCGGATATCGAGTTCACGGGTATTTCGAGTGACAGCAGGAAGCTCGTATCCGGCAACGTATTCTTCGCGCTGGTCGGCGAGTCCGGCCACGGGCTGGACCACGTCGGCGAGGCGCTCGAGGCAGGCGCATCGGCCGTTGTCTGGGATTCGAGCGCCGATGTCATGGCCCCGATTGACGCCGGCGTGCCTCTGATACCGGTTGCCGGTTTGACGACGCGCGTCGGCAAAATTGCAAACCGCTTCTTCGACTCACCTTCCACCGCTATGAAAGTGGTCGGCGTTACCGGCACGAACGGCAAGACGACCGTGTCGTTCCTCATTGCTCAGGGGCTGCAACTCCTGGGCAGGTCTTGTGCATATCTCGGGACGCTGGGATTCGGTGTAGGTGAACTGGAAACCGACGCGGATATGACGACGCCGGCATGCATCGACCTGCACGGAATACTGGCGACACTGCGTGACGCCGGCGCAGGATTCGCTGCTATCGAGGTATCGTCGCATGCGCTCGGGCAGGATCGAATCAATGGCGTGCATTTCGATTCGGCGATTTTCACGAACCTGAGCCGTGATCACATGGACTACCACGGCAGCATGCGAGCTTATGGCCAGACGAAGGCGCGGTTGTTCCTTGAACGACAGCTGGAGAACCGGATCGTAAGCCTCGACACCGAATTTGGCCAGGAACTCGCAGACCAGTGTGGCAGCGACGTCATCACCGTGTCGACGCGATTCGACCGCGTTGCAAATGGCCGGCCGTTTCTGTTCGTTCGGTCTGTCGTTGCAACACGACAGGGCTCGAATGTCGCCGTTGACAGCTCGTGGGGCAGGTTCGAGTTTCGACTGCCGCTACCCGGAGAATTCAACGTCGCAAACGCAATCAGCGTGTTGGCACTGCTGTTGAGCTGGGACGTCTCTGTCGCGGATGCCTGTGATGTGTTGGGCAAGGTAACCGCGCCGCCCGGCCGAATGCAGCGGGTTGGGGAATCACGGGCGCCGACGGTGTACGTGGATTACGCTCACACGCCCGCGGGGCTCGAGGCGGCACTGCGCTCGCTCCGGCCGCATTGCAGCAACTCGCTCTGGTGTGTTTTCGGCTGCGGTGGCGACCGGGATCGGGGAAAACGCCCGCTGATGGGGAAGACGGCGGCTCGTCTCGCGGACCGATTAGTCGTCACCAACGACAATCCCCGTTTCGAATTGCCGGGAAACATCATTGCCGAGATTCTTTCCGGCGTTGGCGACAAGCCCGGCGCGATTGCGATCGAGGACAGGGCGGCGGCGATCGCTTACGCGATTGACGAGGCGGCCGACGACGACATCGTGTTGATTGCCGGAAAAGGCCACGAAAACTACCAGCTCATCGGCGAGCAACGCCTGCCGTTTTCCGACTATGACGCGGCGCTCGCCAACGTTCTCGTTCGGCACAGCCATGGCGTGCGGCCGGACTGATGGAGGGCAGTTTGTCAGCAGCAGCAAACATCATGAACGGTACCCTGCACGGCGCTGATCGCCGGTTTTCCCGTATCAGCACCGATACACGCACGCTTGGTCCGGACGAGCTGTTTTTCGCGCTGCAGGGGCCGAACTACGATGGCAGCGAATTTGTCTCGATAGCTGTGGAAAAGAATGCAGCGGCAGCAGTATTGTCCGCGCAGGCCGACATCGATCTTCCGCAAATCATCGTTGATGATACCCGGGCCGCACTCGGCAAACTGGCCGGGGCATGGCGCGCAAGAATGCCGGCGAAGCTCATCGGAATTACCGGTAGCAACGGCAAGACCACGCTGAAGGAAATGCTCGCGAGTTGTCTGTCGCTGACGGCAGACACGCTGGCAACCGTAGGTAATCTGAATAACGATATTGGCGTTCCGCTGATGTTGCTCAGTCTTTCCGAGGAACATCGCTACGCCGTGATCGAAATGGGCGCGAATCATCCTGGAGAGATCGCCGCCCTGACCGCACTGGCCCGACCGGATGTCGTCGTCATTACGAACGCGGCGCCTGCGCATCTCGAGGGGTTCGGAGACCTCGACGGCGTGGCGCGGGCCAAGGGCGAAATATTCCAGGCCGCCCCGGTCTTCGCAGTGCTCAACGCGGACGACCCTTACTTCGCTTACTGGAATTCCCTGGTGACCAACGAGACCGTCATCAGCTTCGGAATCGAGGCCGATGCGTCCGTCTTTGCGACAGACATCCAGGCAGACGGCGACACGATGAGTTTCAACCTGCATATCCACCTGGAAGAGATTCCGATCAGGTTGCCGCTGGCGGGGCTGCACAATGTCCGAAATGCGTGCGCTGCAGCAGCCGTGCTGCACGGACTCGGCATGGACAGCAAGCAAATCCGGCAAGGCCTCGAATCCGTGAAGCTCCCATCGGGCAGGTTGCAACCGGTCGAAGGCATAGCGGGTCCGAGAATCTACGACGATAGCTACAACGCGAATCCGCAAAGCGTTATTGCGGCGGCGGAATTCCTGGCGGCGCAGCCCGGTAATTCATGGCTGGTGCTCGGCGACATGGGCGAACTCGGCGAGGACGAAGTCCTGCTTCACAAGGCAGTCGGGCGTGCGGCAAGGCGATTAGGGATAGACCGGCTGCTCGCAACCGGCGCCTTGTCGCAAAACACCGTGAAGACTTTCGGCACCGGCGGGAAGTGGTACGAAGACATCGAAGCGCTGATTGACGAGGTACGACGTTCGGCAACCACAGATACCAACATCCTGGTCAAGGGCTCGAGGTTCATGCAGATGGAACGTGTGGTCAAAGCATTGCTCAACGAGCCGCCAGTGCGGCGCAAGGCCTGATCATGCTGCTCTATCTGACCGAATATCTGATGCGGTTCGAGTCCGGCTTTAACGTATTCAGCTACCTGACACTGCGTGCGATCCTCGGTGCATTGACCGCCCTGATCCTGTCGTTCCTCATTGGCCCGAGAATGATTGCCAGGCTCAGCCTCAATCAGGTCGGGCAGCCGGTTCGCGATCAGGGTCCATCGAGCCACCTGCCCAAAGCGGGCACGCCGACCATGGGTGGCGCGTTGATACTGACGGCAATCGTCATAAGCACGGTGCTCTGGGCAAACCTGGAGAACCGCTTTATCTGGATCGTCCTGTTCGTGACGCTTGCCTTCGGGATCATCGGCTATATCGATGATTACAAGAAGCTGGTGCTGCAGGATCCTGCCGGGCTGTCTGCCGGCAAGAAACTGTTCTGGCAATCCAGCGCGGCGATCATTGCGGCAGTCTCGCTCTATCTCCTGGCTGTCGATCCGGCCAGCACTTCACTCCTGATCCCTTATTTCAAAGACCTTGCCGTACCGCTCGGCTTGTTTCAGGTCGCCGTTACCTTCCTGTATATCGTCGGTTTCAGCAATGCCGTAAACCTGACCGACGGCCTGGATGGACTGGCGATCATGCCGGCCGTACTCGTCGGCGGCGCACTCGGCGTATTCGCATACGTGACCGGCAACGTGAACTTCTCGGAGTATCTGGATATTCCGTATGTTGCCGGCGCCGGCGAAATCCTCGTCTTCTGCTCGGCGCTTGCCGGTGCCGGCCTCGGATTCCTGTGGTTCAACACGTATCCCGCACAGGTCTTCATGGGCGACATCGGCGCGCTGTCGCTGGGAGCCGCGCTCGGCACCGTTGCCGTAGTGGTCCGCCAGGAAATCGTGCTGGCCATCATGGGCGGCGTGTTCGTCGTGGAAACGGTGTCCGTCATGATCCAGGTCATCTCATACAAGCTGACCGGGCGCCGGGTCTTTCGTATGGCGCCGCTGCACCACCACTTCGAACTGAAGGGATGGGCGGAGCCCAAAGTCATCGTCCGGTTCTGGATCATCACGGTTATCCTGGTGCTGATCGGGCTCGCGAGTCTGAAGATCCGATGAGCGCCGTGAAGAAGAGCCATTATGGCAAGCCGGAGAGCGCCAGGGTCGAGACCCTGGTTCTCGGACTGGGTATGACGGGCCTGTCCGTTGCAAGATTCCTGAAGCGGCAAGGCATCGACGCGAGGTTTGCAGACAGCCGAACAGAGCCGCCGGGACTCCATGAGCTGCAGGACCTTGCGCCGGGCGCGGAGCTCATTCTCGGCCGGATCGACGATGCCGCGGTCGCCGACATAACGCGAATCGTCGTGTCGCCCGGGGTGGCGGACTCGGAGCCGCTGCTCAAAACAGCTCGCGCGGCCGGCGTTGAAGTCGTATCGGACATCGAGCTCTTCGCGCGCGAGGCACGCGCTCCGATCGTCGCGGTCACGGGCTCCAACGGCAAGAGCACCGTGACGACACTGCTCTCGCTGATGTGCGAGGCCGCGGGCCTTGCGGCCCTGGCCGGCGCGAATCTCGGCGAGCCCGCACTCGATCTGCTTGTCAGGGACAAGGCGGATTTCTATCTGTTGGAGCTTTCCAGTTTTCAACTGCAACGCACGAACAAACTGCCGGCAAAAGTCGCGGTGTTGTTGAACATTTCCGCCGATCATCTCGATTGGCACGACAGTGAAGAAGACTATCGCAAGGCGAAGTACCGTATCTTCGAGCATGCCGCCGCCGCCGTCATCAATCGGGCCGACCCCGACATGGTCAGACATGTCGGAAAGGACACGCCGTACCTGACGTTCGGGCTCGACGCGCCCGAAGAAGGGCACTACGGGCTGCTCATGGAAGATGGCGCATATTTTCTTGCCCGCGGAGAGCAACTCCTGATTGCGACTGCCGACCTGGCCATGGTCGGCCGGCATAACCAACTGAATGCGCTTGCTGCGCTTGCAGCCGGTGAGCTCATGGGTCTCGAGCTCGCCGCGATGTTGCAGGTGCTTCCGGAATTCCCGGGGTTGCCGCATCGCATGCAGCTGGTCGCGCACAAGGGTGGTGTTGATTACATCAATGACTCCAAAGCCACGAACACAGGTGCCGCTGTCGCCTCGATCGAATCGATCGACGGCGACGTCGTACTCATCGCCGGCGGTCAGTCGAAAGGCGGGGATTTCGACAACCTGTCCGAAGCGCTCGGTGACCGCCTGAGAGCGGCGGTGCTGATTGGCAGGGACGCCGACCAGATCGCAGACGCGCTGGCTGAGCAGGGACCCGTCTACATGGCAGCGGACATTGACGAAGCGGTAAGGCGAGCGGCCGGGTTCGCGAAGCCGGGTGACACGGTCTTGCTCGCGCCGGCCTGCGCCAGCTTCGATCAGTTTCCGAATTTCGAGGCCCGCGGTGAGGCATTCGGTGAAGCGGTCCTGGGGTTGCCGGCATGAGTGTCTCGAGCGCCACAATGCCGTTTCCGGCGCGACTGAGGACGCCGCTGAAAATAGATCCGATCCTGCTGTCGATCGGGCTGGTGCTACTGATCGGCGGCATGGTCATTCTTGCATCGGCATCGATCTCGGTATCGGATAACGCAGTCGGCGAACCGTTCTATTACGTCCAGCGCCAGGCAATCGCCGCTGCCATCGGCGGCGGTCTGGGATTCATCTGTCTCTTCATACCGATGAGCGTGTGGCGCACGCTGGGCCCGTTGATGCTGCTCGTCTCGTTCGCGTTGCTTCTGGTCGTCTTGATACCCGGCGTCGGTCACGCGGTAAACGGCAGTACGCGCTGGCTCCGCGCCGGTGTCGTGAATATTCAGGTATCGGAACCGGCACGGCTTTGCCTGCTCCTGTATCTCGCCGGCTATCTCGTCAGGCAGAACAAGTCATTACGGACCGGGTTCGCCGGCTTCCTGCGGCCCATGCTGCTCCTGAGTTTCGCCTGTGGGCTCCTGTTGGCTGAACCTGATTTCGGCGCCGCCATCGTATTGCTTGCGACCGCACTGGCGATGCTCTTCGTTGCCGGCGCGCGTATTCGCGATTTCCTGCTGTTTTTCTCAACGACCATCATTGCGATGGCAGCGCTGGCGATTACTTCGCCCTATCGCCTCGAACGCGTGACGACATTCCTGGACCCGTGGTCGGATCCGTTCAATTCGGGGTTTCAGTTGACCCAGTCTCTGATTGCGATCGGTCGCGGTGAGTGGTTCGGTGTCGGCCTCGGCGCCAGTGTGCAAAAACTCTTTTACCTGCCGGAAGCACATACCGATTTCGTGTTTGCCGTATTCGCCGAGGAGTTCGGGCTTTTTGGTTCGTTGCTTCTGATCGGCCTGTTTCTGGCCCTCGTCTGGCGAGTCTTCAAACTGGCCGTGCAGGCGGCGAACGCCGAAAGGATGTTCGAAGCCTACCTGGCAACTGGTCTGGGCACGTGGTTCGGACTTCAGGCCTTTATCAACGTCGGCGTCAACATGGGCATGTTGCCGACCAAAGGGCTGACTCTTCCGCTCATCAGTTACGGCCGCAGCAGCATGATCATCGCGATCATCAGCCTGGGCTTATTGCTACGGATGCATCACGAGCTGGCTACCGATGCCCGCCCGGTTAACCGCAAACGCAGTTCCGGGAGGAGGCGACGATGAGCACTCGCCCGATCCTCGTGATGGCAGGCGGTACGGGTGGCCACGTGTATCCGGCGCTCGCCGTTGCCAGGGCCTTGCAGCAACAGTCGCGCGAAGTCGTCTGGCTCGGCACTCATCGCGGGCTCGAATCACGCGTCGTTCCCGGCAATGACATCGACATGGAGTGGATCAGCGTCGCCGGACTACGGGGCAAGAGTGCATGGAGCTGGGTTCTCGCGCCATTTCGTCTCGTCTGGGCGCTTGCCCAGTCCATGAGCGTCATGGCCCGGCATCGGCCTGCTGCCGTGCTCGGCATGGGCGGATTCGTCAGCGGCCCTGGTGGACTGGCCGCCTGGCTGATGCGACGGCCGCTCGTGATTCATGAACAGAACGCTATTGCAGGATTAACGAATCGTCTTCTGGCGCGTCTTGCCCGGGTTGTGCTTCAAGCCTTCCCGGGCAGTTTTCCCGCCAACATCAACCCGGAAACCGTCGGCAATCCGGTTCGTGCCGATATCGCGGCATTGGAGGACCCGGCGGCGCGCTTTTCGGGCCGCGAGGGCCGATTGCGCCTGTTGGTGCTCGGTGGCAGCCAGGGCGCACTGGCGCTCAACAGAATCGTGCCGGCCGCGCTGGCACGGCTGACCAGGGAATTGCAACCCGCCGTGCGGCACCAGACCGGCCGCCTGACAATCGATGCCGCTCGCAAAGCTTATGCAGAAGCCTCGCTCGAGGTCGAACTCACGCCGTACATCGAAGATATGGCCGAGGCCTATGCGTGGGCGGACCTCGTGGTGTGCCGCGCCGGCGCGCTGACGGTTGCCGAACTGACGGCAGCCGGCCTGCCCGCAATATTCGTACCCTATCCGTCCGCCGTCGATGACCATCAGACCGCCAACGCCAGGCCGATGGCGGAAGCCGGCGCAGCGACGATAATGGCGGAGGCGAACCTGAGTGACGAGTCTCTCGCGAGTCTCCTGCAAAACTGGCTTGCCAGCCGGGATCAGTTGAAGGCTCGCGCCGCCAGAGCAAGGGCGCTGGCAAAGCCGCATGCCCTGGACCGGATTACGAATTGCTGCCTGGAACTCGCAGGAGCAAGGGCATGATTGCGCGGATGCGACGAATCAACTGCGTGCACTTCGTCGGCATTGGCGGGGCCGGGATGTCCGGGATAGCGGAAGTCATGCTGAGCCTCGGTTATCAGATACAGGGATCCGACCTGAAGAAGAACGCAGCCGTACGGCGGCTCGAGAGCCTCGGTGCCACGGTGTTCATTGGTCATGAGGCGACAAATATACGCGACGCGGATGCGATCGTCGTATCCAGCGCCGTGGACGAAAGCAACCCGGAACTGGCTGCGGCGCGCAAGCAATTGATGCCGGTTGTGCAGCGGGCGGAAATGCTGGCCGAGCTCATGCGGTTTCGTTATTCAATCGCCGTGGCCGGCACACACGGGAAAACCACGACGACGAGTCTTGTCGCGAGCGTGCTTGCAGAGGGCGGTCTCGACCCGACCTTCGTCATCGGCGGCCGCCTGAAGAGCGCCGACAGCAATGCGCGTCTCGGCCAGGGCGAATACCTGGTCGCCGAAGCCGACGAATCCGACGCTAGTTTCGTGCACCTGAAGCCGATGCTCGCCATAGTGACCAACATCGATGCGGATCACATGTCCACCTACGACGGCGACCCCGAAAAACTCAAGGGCGGGTTCGTCAAGTTCCTGCACAACCTGCCATTCTACGGACTCGCCATCGTCTGCACCGATGACCCGGGCGTCAGAGCAGTGCTTGGCCGGGTCGGCAGGTCGACGGTGACCTACGGCCTCGAGAGTGACGCGGACATTCGCGCGGAGAACATCGAGTATTCCGGGGGGCTGACCCGGTTCCGTGTCGTGCGGCCGGGCGCGAAAGGGCCACTGGATGTCAGCCTGGGATTGCCCGGCGCGCACAATGTCCGCAATGCGCTTGCCGCGATCGCGGTCGCCGAAGAGCTACAGATCGGCGATCAGGCTGTCGTCTCGGCACTCGAAGGATTCGAGGGAATAGAACGCCGCTTTCAGGGATACGGCGAAATCGGGACCCTGCGGGGCCGCATCATGCTCGTCGATGACTATGGTCATCACCCGACCGAAATCGGCGCGACACTCGCGGCCGCGCGCGCCGGGTGGCCCGGAAAGCGAATCGTGCTTGCCTTCCAGCCGCACAGGTATTCGCGGACCCGGGACCTCATGGACGATTTTGCGACTGTGCTCTCGGACGCTGACGTGCTTATCCTGCTGGAGGTGTATGCGGCCGGCGAGGATCCGATCGCGGGTGCGGACGGCAGGGCGATCGCTCGCGCCGTACGAGGCCGCGGTGGCGTAGAACCCGTTTTTGTCGAAGCGCTCGAGGACCTGGCGGCGGTTCTCGAGGGTGTCATTGCTGACGGCGACCTGGTACTGACGATGGGGGCCGGAGACATCGGCGCACTCGTGCCCCGGCTGCCGAAGCTGCTGTCGAAGACACCCGCATTAAAGGTGCACTCATGATGGCGACCCTGTCGAATTCATCCGTAATGGGGGCGTTGCTCCGGGATGAATCCATGAGTCGACGCACAACGTGGCGGGTTGGCGGACCCGCAGAGTACTTCTTCAAGCCCGCGAGCTTGGACGACCTGGCAGGGTTTTTGCGGGAACTCGAACCGGACGTGCCCGTGTTCTGGTTCGGAGTCGGCAGCAACCTGCTTGTGCGCGACGGCGGATTACCGGGCGTGGTCATATCGGTGACGGGGATCTTGCAAGGCATTGAAAAGACCGGCGACTACGAAGTAACGGCTGGCGCGGGGCTGCCGTGCACCCAGCTCGCCCGGCAGTGCATTCGCTGGGGACTCGGCCCGTCCGAGTTCTTTGCGGGCATCCCCGGGACGGTCGGTGGTGCGCTCGCAATGAATGCCGGCGCACACGGCGGCGAGACCTGGGAGCGCATCAGGTCAGTCAGGACGATCGACCGACAGGGCGGCATTCACGACCGCCTTGCGACTGAATACGAAATTGGCTACCGCAGCGTCAACGGGCCCGACAATGAATGGTTTCTCGAGGCGGTCCTGAGATTCGATCCGGCGGCTGAGGCCAGCATGGAAACGATGAACGAGATGCTCAGGCGTCGCAAGGCAACGCAGCCGATCGGATTACCGAGCTGCGGTTCGGTATTCAGAAATCCGCCGGGCGATCATGCGGCGAGGCTGATCGAATCCGCGGGGCTCAAGGGATACCGTATCGGCGGCGCCGAAGTTTCGAAAAAGCACGCCAATTTCATCATCAACAGCGACAATGCCAGCGCCGCCGATATCGAGCAGCTCATCGGCTACGTGCAAAAGACCGTTGCCGAACGACACGATGTCGAGCTCGTACGTGAAGTACGCATCGTCGGGAAGACTGCATCATGATCGGCTCACGGAGAACCCGGCGAATCGCCGTCAGTGATGCCGCTGACTTCGGCAGGGTAGCGATCATGTTCGGCGGTTTCTCGGCCGAGCGGGAAGTGTCTCTGGATACCGGCAGGGCGGTGCTTGCCGCACTGAAGTCCCGCGGCGTCGAGGCGCAAGCCTGGGATCCCGTCGAAAAAAGCATGCACGACTTCGGCGAGGCCGGATTCGATCGCGTCTGGATAGCGTTACACGGTACGGGCGGCGAGGACGGCGCCATTCAGGGTGCGTTGCAGTGGCTCAATACGCCCTACACGGGGAGCGGCGTCATGGCGTCGGCTCTCGCGATGGACAAGGTCCGTAGCAAGCGGCTCTTCAAGGAGGCGGGCATTCCGACACCGGACTTCCTGCTCGTCGAGAATAAGGCCGATGCGGTTCTGGCCGCCGAGCAATTCGATTACCCACTCATACTGAAGCCGTCCGATCAGGGCTCCAGCGTTGGCATGACGAAAGTTTTCGAGGCCGGCGAACTCGGTGCCGCGGTGGAACTGGCATTGAGTTTTTCAGGAGCGGCGTTGGCGGAGCGGTGCGTCGCAGGCGACGAAATGACGGTCGGCGTTCTTCAGGGAGAGGCGCTGCCCAGTATTCGCATCGAGACGCCGCGGGTGTTCTACGACTATCGCGCGAAGTACGAAGCGGACAGCACGGAATACCGGTGTCCCGGCACGGATGATCCGGCGCTCGAAACAGAGCTGGCGAAACTGGCCATTGCGGCGTTCGATCTCCTGGGTTGTTCGGGCTGGGGTCGTGTCGATTTCATGACCGGAAGTGACCGAAAGCCGCAAGTGCTCGAGGTCAACACGGTGCCGGGCATGACCAGCCACAGCCTTGTGCCGATGGCGGCGAAGACAGCCGGTATCGATTTTGCCGAGCTTTGCTGGCGGATACTCGAAACGAGCATCTCGGATACCTCGGAACTCAAACATGTCGAGGCAGCGGCCAATGGCTCGTAAGCAGGCGAAAAGACGCACACGCACGAAGGCCCGGCGAATTTCGGTGCCGAGGATTCCGCTGACGAAGATCATCACGCCCTTGACGGCCGCAGGAATCATATTCCTGAGTTACCAGTTGAGCGCTACCTTACTGGACCGGCCGATCCATTCGATTACGATCGAAGCTCCGTTCCAACGCGTGAGTGCACTGCAGATTGAAGAAGCAATTTCCGGGGCGCTGAGCGATGGATTCCTGAGCGCGAACCTGTCCGAGATACAGGGACTCATTGTCGCATTGCCCTGGATAGACCAGGCGAATGTCGTACGACGATGGCCCAGCCGGCTCGAAATCTCAGTCACCGAACAGGTGCCGGCGGCATGCTGGGGCGAGCGCGGACTTCTCAATACGAGGGGCGAACTCTTTGTTACCGACGCGCGTCATATTCCGGCGGAATTGCCGCGTCTTAGCGGCCCCCCTAAGCGATCGGCCGACATTGCGAAGCGTTACCTCGGGATTCGCGAACAGCTCATTCCCCTGGGGCTGGACGTGCGTCGCGTTCGCATGGACGCGCGTGGCGCGTGGGAGATAACGCTCGCCAACGGTGTGGATATCCGGCTCGGAAGGCGGGACATCGAAAAACGGACACGGCTGTTTCTCGACGTGGTCGCGAACATGATTACAAATCGTTCGTCGGATATCGATTACGTCGACTTGCGTTACAGCAACGGCTTCACAATCGGGTGGAAAAACGCGTCAAGGATGCCCCCGAAGGACCTGTCCGCCACAAGCCGGAAAATGATGGCATCGCGAGGCACCGACTAGTGTCAAAAAGGTCAGACAAGAACCTGATCGTCGGCCTGGACATCGGCACGTCCAAGGTTGTCGCGATCGTCGGTGAGCTGGGTGTGAACGGCAGCATCGAAGTCGTCGGCATCGGCTCGCACCCATCTCGCGGATTGAAGAAGGGTGTCGTCGTTAACATCGAGTCGACGGTGCACTCGATTCAACGAGCAGTGGAGGAAGCCGAGCTGATGGCGGGCTGCGATATACACTCGGTCAATACGGGCATTGCGGGTAGTCACGTGCGCAGCCTCAATTCCCACGGCATCGTCGCCATACGTGACAAGGAAGTCAGCGCCGGTGACGTCGATCGGGTCATCGATGCGGCGCGCGCCGTTGCCATACCGGCAGACCAGAAAATTCTGCACATCCTGCCACAGGAATTCCTTATCGATAGCCAGGAAGGTATTCGTGAACCGGTCGGCATGTCCGGCGTTCGCCTGGAAGCCAAGGTTCACATGGTTACGGGTGCGGAAAGCGCCGCGCAAAATATCGTGAAGTGCATACAGCGATGCGGGCTGGAAGTCGACGATATCGTGCTCGAACAACTCGCCTCGAGTTATTCGGTGCTGACCGAAGATGAAAAGGAGCTGGGCTCCTGCATTGTCGATATCGGCGGCGGCACGACAGACCTGGCCGTTTTCCTCGGTGGTGCAATTCAGCATACGGCGGTCATTCCGATCGCGGGTGATCAGGTGACGAACGATATCGCCGTGTCCATGAGGACGCCGACGCAGTATGCGGAAGAAATCAAGATCAAATACGCCTGCGCGTTGTCGCAGCTGGCCAACCCGGATGAAACGATCGAGGTGCCCAGCGTCGGCGACCGGCCGCCCCGGAGACTCGCCCGTCAGACGCTGGCGGAGATCGTGGAACCGCGCTTCGAAGAACTGTTCGGGCTGATTCGGGACGAATTGCGCCGAAGCGGTTTCGAAGAGCTGATCGCGGCCGGCGTCGTCATAACGGGCGGGAGCGCAAAAATGGAAGGTGCCGTCGAGCTGGCCGAAGAGGTTTTTCACATGCCGGTGCGACTCGGCGCGCCACAGTACGTGAACGGGCTGATGGACGTCGTTAGAAACCCCATTCATTCGACCGGGGTGGGACTGCTTCTTTACGGCCATGAAAATATCTTGCGGCGCAGCCAGCGTAGCACACCGGTTTCCGGCGGCGTCGCCGACCTGTGGGGCCAGATGAGATCCTGGTTCCAGGGACAGTTTTGAATGAAGACAGGCGAGACAGACGAGTGAGCAGTAATCAAAAAATCCTTAGCGGAGGGAATGTTGATGTTTGAACTATTGGATGCGCACAGCCAGAGCGCGGTTATCAAGGTAATCGGTGTCGGTGGCGGCGGCGGTAATGCAGTCGCCCACATGGTTCAAAGCGGCATCGAAGGCGTCGATTTCATATGCACAAATACGGATGCGCAGGCACTCAACAGCGCGCGTGTCCGAACAGCGCTACAGATCGGCTGCAATATCACCAAGGGACTCGGCGCAGGGGCGGACCCGGATGTCGGGCGACAGGCGGCGATGGAAGACCGCGACCGGATCCAGGAGGTCATCGAGGGTGCTGACATGCTGTTTATCACGGCCGGCATGGGTGGCGGCACCGGCACGGGGGCGACGCCCATCGTGGCGCAGGTCGCAAAGGAACTCGGCGTCTTGACGGTTGCCGTGGTCACCAAGCCGTTCATCATGGAAGGCTGTAAGCGGATGTCGATCGCCCAGCACGGTATCGGCGAACTCGGCAAGTATGTCGATTCTCTTATCACGATTCCGAACGAGAAGCTGCTGACGGTTCTCGGTGGCGAAACGACGCTGCTGGACGCTTTCAAATCGGCAAATCAGGTTCTACAGGGTGCCGTGCAGGGTATCGCGGAACTGATCACCCGTCCGGGCCTGATCAATGTGGACTTCGCAGATGTTCGGACGGTCATGGCCGAAATGGGAATGGCCATGATGGGGTCCGGTTCCTCATCGGGCGAGGATCGTGCACGCGAGGCTGCCGAATCGGCAATCTCCAGCCCGCTTCTCGAGGACATCAACCTGGCCGGCGCAAACGGCATTCTCGTCAATGTTACGGCGGGAATGGATCTCTCCATCGGCGAGTTTCAGGAAGTCGGCAACACGATCAAGGAATTCTCTTCGCAGAACGCAACGGTTGTTGTCGGCACCGTCATCGATCCCGACATGAGCGACGGAATCCGCGTAACCGTCGTCGCAACCGGGCTGGGTCAGCATGCCTCGCAGTCCGAGTCACCGATGCGTGTCGTGCGCCAGTCGATCGCCTCGCAGGAGCCGAATTATCAGGTGCTCGACAAGCCGACGGTGCAACGCAAACGCGCGGTTGGCGATGGCCTGGACGATGTCAGTTCGCAGGAAGAGCTGCTGGATATTCCTGCGTTCCTGAGACGCCAGGCTGATTGAGATTCACTCGCCGAGATCGTCTTCCCCCCGCTCGGCCGGCCCGCGATGACCGGGCCGGCTTCTTTTTTAGTTCACATTTATGTTGCTGATATTTGGCGCAATTTTCGGCAATGTGTTAACCTCTCGCGCTTCTCGGTGTGAAACATCCGCGGTAATCCGTCAACCGTGGTGGTGTTTTCGCAACAGGGGCCGGCGCAGCGATGTCGGCTTTTTGGGGACAGTGAACTTTCGGATGTTTGGAAGCCCGCTAGCGACCGGTTTCGGCGGCTCGTGGGGACTGATCAGCAAGACTCCCCGAGCACTCGGGACTGTGTGGCGATGTTACGACAACGAACAATCAAAACCGCAATTCGTGCCACCGGCGTCGGGCTCCATACCGGCGAAAAGGTGTATATGACGCTGCGCCCGGCGGCAGCGGACGCCGGCATAAACTTTCGTCGCGTCGATCTCGATAACCCGGTAGATATCAAAGCCGACCCCAAGATGGTTGGCGAAACGATGTTGGGAACCACGTTGATCAAGGACGGCGTCAAGGTGGCGACCGTCGAGCACCTGATGTCTGCTCTGGCTGGTCTCGGAATCGACAATCTGACCGTCGACCTGTCGGCGCCAGAAGTCCCGATAATGGATGGCAGCGCTGCACCGTTCGTGTTTCTTCTGCAATCTGCCGGCATCGAGGAGCAGCACGCAGCAAAACGCTTTATTCGCATCAAGAGAAAAATCCGAGTCGAAGACGGCGACAAATGGGCCGAGCTAACACCGTTCAATGGCTTCAAAGTGAATTTCGAGATTTCATTCAATCACCCCGTCTTCAACAAGCTTTGCCGCGATGCGTCGATCGATTTTTCATCCACCTCGTTCCTCAAGGAAGTCAGTCGTGCAAGAACGTTCTGTTTCCTGCGGGACGTCGAGACGCTGCGCGAGCGGAACCTGACGCTCGGTGGCAGCATGGATAACGCAATCGTGCTCGATGACTACCGAATACTGAATGAAGACGGTCTGCGCTATGCAAACGAGTTCGTCATTCACAAGATCCTGGATGTGATTGGCGACGTGTATTTGCTGGGGCATAGCCTGATCGGTGAGTTCTCCGCGCACAAGTCGGGGCATGGACTCAATAACAGGCTATTACGCGCGCTTCTGGATGAATCGGCTGCCTGGGAGGAGGTGACCTTCGACGATTCGCGCAAAGCGCCGATTTCCTACGCCGCCCCTGCGTACGCGTAGGTTCATCGCCGGCCGGGACAGTCTCCGGCGAAATGCCTACTTGCCCTGTGTCGACGGCGATACCTTGACCTTGCATTTGCTGATGTCGGCGCCGGTCATTCGGGCGGCTTCGATCAAGGCGTCGGACTCGAACCGGAGCCTTGCGGCCCAGCTCGATGAGCTGCAAATCAGCACAAGCTCCCCGTCGTCGCCCACATTGGCGGCAATCAGATGCGGCTGCGCCTCGTCCGTCAAAACCCCTCTCAACGCGCATGTCAAATCGCCCATTTCTTGAGCATGTTGGACTATTTTCTCCAGGGGGCCGGCGGGGCCCGCATTCAGCAGATTTTTGAGACGAATTATCGACATAGAAATGTGACGCAGTTGGCGATTTTCAGGCCTGGGGGACGACAGAATCAAGCTTACAGGTGCGTGATCTTGTAATAGAAAGCCGCTTTATGCATATTGACAGCCTCGACAAGGGCATACTCGCCGAAAGGCGGGGACGCAAAACCACCGATCTAAGGGACTTGTTCCTAGGATAGCGGGGCTACCGAAGTGACCATTGCACGCAGTCCGACAGCAATGAGACGGCGCCAGGCATGGCAGCGGATCTGCGACTCAACTGGTTTTAAATCTGGGATGAACAATACGAAAAACAGACATCCGGGGCTCGCTCGATGAATGTAGTCATATTCGGCAAGGGGTTCGGAAAACCCCGGCAGCTAAACCTGTCAGGCGGATCGGCAGCGGCCTTGAGCATTCTCATTGCCGCTGCGCTGTGCTCAGCGACTTTTATGGGAGGCCGCTGGTATGCATCGCAAACGGGCTCTGGTGTCCCGATGTCCGAGATGGAGAACCTGACCGGCGAGATCGAAACGCAACGCGACGCCATCGCCACGACGCGACAGCAAACCGAAGACACGCTCGATGCGCTGGCGATCCGGATCGGTCAGATGAATGCGCGTATTATCCGTCTGGATGCGCTCGGCAGGCGGCTCACCGATATGGCCGGTCTGGAGGGCGGCGAATTCGACTTCGACTCGAATCCGGCGATCGGTGGACCCGAAGAGCCGTATCCGGTCGGCTCGGCGGTCGCGGTACCCGAGGTGCTCGCGGCGATGGAACACCTCGACTATCAGCTCGGCGACCGCGAGGTGCAACTGGGTGTTCTGGAAAGTGTTCTCATGAACAAACAGCTTCGCGCCAGAGTCTACCCGCAGGGCCGACCGGTCAGGTCCGGCTGGATGTCTTCCTATTTCGGACGGCGCACCGATCCCTTCACCGGGAAACCCGCGAATCATAAAGGCGTGGATTTTGCCGGCAAGCTGGGCTCGGAAATCATTGCGGTTGCAGACGGAGTCGTAACCTGGTCCTCGCAGCGGTACGGCTTCGGCAAGCTGGTAGAGATCAATCACGGCAACGGCTACTCGACCCGTTACGCGCACAACTCAGAAAACCTGGTTTCTGTCGGCCAGGAGGTCAGGAAAGGGCAGACCGTCGCCCTGATGGGCGATACCGGCCGGGCCACCGGGCCGAACCTGCATTTCGAGGTGCTCCACCGCGGCAACCGCGTCAATCCGGTCAAGTTCATTCGCCAGGGCGCGAACTAAGCGAGCTGCGGCGTCCGCCGCTTGTCTTTTCACCAATCGGCCGCACATTGCTTGGGCGGCCGGCCTGTTGATGCAATCTCCGGGTCAGTCCGTAAAATAGCGGCCTTCGTGGCTTCAATCTGATCGTCCTTGCCTGGAACCCTGAGTGGCTAACTTTCTAACCCGTATCTTCGGCAGCCGGAATCAGCGGCTGCTTCGGCGATATGGAAGAGTCGTTGCGAAGATCAACGCGCTCGAAGAAGGCATCCAGAGTCTCGGCGACGAGCAGCTGCGGGCCAGAACGCAGGAATTTCGAACGCGATACGCGGACGGCGAGAGCCTTGACGATCTGCTCCCCGAGGCGTTTGCGGTGGCCCGCGAGGCGTCCGTGCGCACACTCGGCCTGAGGCCGTTCGACGTGCAGCTGATCGGCGGCATGGTATTGCACGACGGGAACATCGCCGAAATGCGTACCGGCGAGGGCAAGACCCTCGTCGCCACACTGCCTGCCTACCTGAACGCGATCAGCGGCAGGGGCGTTCACATCGTGACCGTGAACGAATATCTGGCCGGACGCGACGCGGACTGGATGGGCCCGATTTACGAATTCCTGGGCTTGACGGTCGGCGTCTCGAAAAGCGGCCAGACGCCGGATGAGAAACGCGAGGCGTACGACGCCGACATCACCTACGCAACCAACAATGAGCTCGGCTTCGACTACCTGCGCGATAACCTGGCATTTTCCCTCGACGCGAAATCACAGCGCGATCTGAACTTTGCGATCGTCGACGAAGTGGATTCGATCCTGATCGATGAGGCGAGGACGCCTCTGATCATCTCGGGACCGACCGAGGAAAGCACCGACCTCTACCAGAAGATAAACAAGCTTATTCCCAAGCTTGTTGAACAAAGGCAAGAGGACGGCCCGGGAGACTACTCGAAAGACGAGAAGGCAAAGCAGGTTCACGTCACCGAGGACGGCCATCAAAACGTCGAGGACCTGATGACGCAATCCGGCCTGCTGGGGGAAGGCGAGAGCCTGTACGACGCCGCCAACATCCGGCTGGTTCATCATCTCAACGCTGCGTTGCGCGCGCACGCGATGTTCAAGAAGGACGTCGATTACATCGTCAAGGACGGCGAGATCGTAATCGTCGACGAGTTCACCGGCCGGACCATGGCCGGCCGGCGCTGGTCCGATGGCCTGCACCAGGCGGTGGAAGCGAAGGAGGGTGTCGCGATCAAGCGCGAGAACCAGACGGTCGCATCCATCACGTTTCAAAACTACTTCAGGCTCTACGATAACCTGTCCGGCATGACAGGCACGGCCGATACCGAGGCATTCGAGTTTCAACAGATCTACGGCCTGGAAGTCATCGTGATCCCGACGCACGAGCCGATGATTCGGGATGACGCGTCGGATCTCGTGTACCTGACCGAGGCCGACAAGTTCGACGCGATCATCGAGGACATCAGGGACTGCCGTGACCGCGGGCAGCCGGTGCTTGTTGGCACCACGTCAATCGAGACCTCGGAGGAACTGTCGTCAATTCTGAAGAAGAAAAACATTAAACATCAGGTACTGAACGCAAAGCAGCACGAACGGGAAGCCGTCGTCGTGCAGCAGGCAGGACGTCCGGGAACCGTGACTATCGCAACCAACATGGCGGGTCGGGGCACCGACATCGTGTTGGGCGGTAATCTGGAGGCCGAACTCACTGCGGTCGGCGATGGCACCGACAAGGACGGCATCAGGGCAGACTGGCAGGAGCGACACAACCAGGTGATAGAGGCGGGCGGCCTGCACATCGTCGGCACGGAACGGCACGAATCGCGTCGCATCGACAACCAGCTCCGGGGACGCTCGGGCAGACAGGGCGACCCCGGCTCCAGCCGTTTCTACCTGTCCATGGAGGACAGCCTGATGCGGATTTTCGGTGATCCCGACCGCACCAAATCGCTTTTGGCACGGGCCGGGATGCGCGAAGGCGAAGCGATAGAGAGCAAACTGCTGACGCGTCAGATCGAGCGGGCGCAACGCAAGGTCGAGGCCCACAATTTTGACATTCGAAAGAATCTTCTGGAGTACGATGACGTCGCCAACGACCAGCGGAAGGTCGTTTACTACCAACGCTCGGAACTGATGGCTGCGGACGAGGTCGCCGACTCGGTGACGGCCATTCGCGAAGAGGTTGTCGATTCGGTCGTCGATCAGTACATCCCGCCCGGAAGTCTGGAAGAACAATGGGATCCGGATGCCCTGGGCCATGCCATCGAGCATGACTTTGCCGTGCACCTTCCGGTGAGCCAGTGGCTGAAGGATGAGCCGACGCTGAACGAGGAGGGCGTTCGGGCACGGTGTGTAGAGAGTCTGCAGGCGAATTACGACGAGAAAGTCCGCGAGATCGGTGAGGACAGGATGCGCCACGTCGAAAAAGAAGTGATGTTGATGCAACTCGATCATCACTGGAAGGAACACCTCGCGGCCATGGATTACCTGAGACAGGGAATTCACCTTCGGGGTTACGCGCAGAAAAACCCGAAGCAGGAATACAAACGCGAGGCATTCGAGATGTTCGGTGTCATGCTGGATCAGATCAAGCACGACACGATCAGTATCCTCTCCAGGGTCAGAATACAAAGCCAGGCAGACGTCGAGAGGATGGAGGCGCAACGCCGTGCCGCACAGGCAATGGAATTCAGACACGCGGAGGCTTCCGCGCTCGGCCAGCGGCAAGCGGCAGTCGCCCAGGGCGGCGGGGCGCCACCGCCGGCGCCATCGCACACCCCCTTCGTCCGAAGCGCGCGCAAGGTAGGCCGGAACGAGCCCTGCCCGTGCGGTTCCGGCAAGAAATACAAGCACTGCCACGGGAGACTCTCATAGCCCGGATTCGGGTTGCCGCCGGCATCCTTCGTGATAAGGAAGGCCGCGTATTGATCGCACAGCGGACCGGTGAGGATTCGTTCACAGGCTTGTGGGAATTTCCCGGCGGCAAGATCCGCGACGATGAAGAAAGCCTGTCAGCGCTGAGGCGGGAATTGGATGAGGAGCTGGGGGTGAGGATTCTGGGGCAGACCCTGTTCGTGAGCCTGGACCATGACTACCCGGACAGGTCCGTTTCGATCGATTTCTACCTGATCGATGAATGGGCGAACACGCCCGAAGGAAAGGATGGTCAGGACCTGACGTGGATCAGGCCGGACGCGCTGGCGGAAAACATGGTTTTGCCTGCCGACGGGCCGGTTCTGGAGGCATTGCGGCGGCTCGCCTCGTCAGCAGATGCTTAGCTGAAAATGCACGTCGTGTCCGGTTTGCACGGCGCGCCTTCCGATACTCGACCATTCCAGGAATCGCACCGTGAAGCGATGCTGGCTGGCGCTGATTTCGGGATACAGGGGACTGTCCTCGGACAGCGTCACCCGCAGGAGCCGGCATTGAAGGTGCTTTTGCATGTTGTGCTGATACATGCCGTTTATCGCGGTCTTCTCCAGCGGTTGCGCCGTCTCGCGTATCAGCCACAGGAGCTCGACGACGGCATCACAAACGGGCCGAATGACGCCCAGCCAACCCTGGAGGTCCTGCAGTCGTCTGGCAAACGGCTGTCTCAGCCAATGGTTGTACTCCGGCAGGTCGAATTCACAGGAACCTCCCGGAATCGAGCTGCGGTGCTTGATCGCATTCAGGAATTCGCAGTCCTTTAACGGCTGCAAGAACTGCGTGCCCGCCGAATCCACTTCATTCCGGCTCTCCAGGAGGTTCCCGAGCAGCGTGTCCAGCCGCCGCGTGTCGACTCCGGGCTGGCTCACGAATCGCTCGAGGCTCTCGATCTGATGGTCGAGTTCCTTGTGTACATCACTGCGAACATCACCGCGCGTCAGAATGGCCATGATCTCCAGCAGGCTGGAGGTCGCAGCGCGAGTTGCCCAGTCGGATTCGAGCTCGCTGTTGTACAGCATCTGCTGGTAGAGGAACTCGAGCCTGAGAAAGGTCCGCATGCGTTCATTGAGGGGCTGCTCGTATTCGGCCAGGCGGCGGCCGACGAACGCCGGGGCAATGCTGGAGGCAGGCTTCGCCATGGGCGGTATTCTGCGTCAGGCCGTCACTCAGGGCAAATGACGGCCTTTTGCGACAGGTACTTCTCGTGCAGAGCGGCGACCTGTTGCCGCGTGCCCGACAGGTCGTCATTGTTTGCAATGACATCATCGGCGATCGCCAGACGCTCCTGCCTGCCGGCCTGCGCCGCCATGATACGGCGCGCACGCGTTTCGTCTTGCGCGTCGCGTGCGAGAAGACGCCGGAGCTGAGTGTCCTCGTCGCAATCGACGACGAGAACGCGATCCATCAGCTTTCGTATCGGAGACTCGGCGAGCAGGGGCACTACGATGATCTGATACGGGCCGCCTGCGGCCCGCGACTGAGTCATTGCCTCTTCGCGGATTCTCGGGTGCAGAATCGACTCCAGCTTCGCCCGGCAAACCTCATCGGAAAACACGAGTTCCCGCATCGCGCCGCGGTTCAGGCGGCCATCCGCGTCGATTACGTCATCACCGAAGGCAACGCGGATCTCGTCGAGCGCAGGTTTGCCCGGCTCGACCAGCTCGCGTGCGATGACGTCTGTGTCGATGACCGGCACACCGAGCCCTGCAAAGAACTCTGCAACGGTAGTCTTGCCGCTCGCAATACCGCCGGTCAGTCCGATACGAAGCGGTCGCTTCATCAGCCCGCAAAGTCGAGATAACCGGCAATGATGGTCTCCCCATACAACATCGCGATCCATCCTGCCGCAGCAAGGTACGGGCCGAATGGTATCGGCACGTTGCGGTCGTGTCTTCGAAAGGCGATCATGGCGATGCCGACGGCAGCGCCCACGGCGGCGGAGAGCAGAATTATCAGCGGCAGCATCTGCCAGCCAAGCCAGGCACCGAGAACGGCCAGGAGTTTGAAGTCTCCATAGCCCATGCCTTCCCTGCCGGTCATCAGCCGAAACAGCTGGTAGACGGACCACAGGGTCAGGTAGCCTGCCAGTGCGCCGACAATTGCCGTTTTGGAATCGACAAACAGGGTCTCTGCACCCGGCATCGGATGGAACAGGCTGAGCGTCAGGCCGATCCAGAGAAACGGAAGGGAAATCGAATCAGGAATGATCTGGTGGTCGATGTCGATCGCACTGATCGCGATCAATGCCCAAGTCAGCAGGATCGCCGCGGCAGACTCCCAACCGAAACCGAATCTCCAGGCAACGATTGCGGTCATGATTGCCGTCATCGCTTCGACAAGAGGATAACGTTTCGAGATCGGCGTGTGGCAGCTGCTGCATTTTCCGCGCAGCATCAGATAGCTCAGGATCGGGATATTCTGCACCGCCGGTATCTGCGCGCCGCAGGACGGGCAACGGGATCGCGGGGCGATGAGATCGAATCTCCCCTCAGGGATCTCTGCCGCCGGGCCCTCGGAGAGTTCCTTGCACTGGTCCCGCCACTCCCGCTCCATCATGATCGGCAGCCGGAAAATGACGACGTTGAGAAAACTCCCGACCAAGAGTGAAAACAGGAACACGATTGTAACGAAGATGAACGGCGAACTTGACAAGAGTTCCTGCATGGCGGTCCTCTATCCGGGCATTAAAGAAACGGCGCCTCCCGGCGCCGTTTGCAATCGATTATCTGCAATCGTGCGTGTCCTTAAATAACGGCACCCATCTTGAAGATAGGCAGGTACATCGCGACTACCAATCCGCCGACAAGCACGCCGAGAATGGCCATGATCATCGGTTCGAGCAACGAGCTCAGGTTGTCCACCGCATTATCGACGTCTTCTTCATAGAAATCCGCCACCTTGGCCGACATCTCGTCCAGGGAACCGGACTCCTCGCCGACCGCGATCATCTGAATCACCATGTTCGGGAACAGGTCCGTGTTTGCCATTGCCTGCTGTAATCGTTGACCTGTGGCAACCTCGTCCTTCATCTGCATCACGCCGATCTCGTAGACGATGTTACCGGTCGCTCCGGCAACGGATTCGAGCGCCTCGACGAGTGGCACGCCGGCGCTGAACATGGTCGATAGCGTACGTGCATATCGCGCGATGGCCGCTTTTTGCAGAATCGGGCCAACGATCGGTATTTTGAGCGACATGCGATCAAGAAAATGCCGCATTGCACGCGACCGCTTCTTGAAGTAAAAGAATACGAAAATGCCGGCGCCTGCGAGTAATGCGAGAATCCATCCCTGTGTCCGGACGAATACCGACAGATCGATGACCATTCTCGTAAATGCCGGAAGGTCCGCGCCGAATCCCTTGAAAAGATCTTCGAAGGCCGGGATAACAAAAATCAGGAGGACAACTGAAACGACGAAAGCGACGACCAGCACCGCAGCCGGATAGGTCACCGCTTTTTTGATCTTTTTCTTAATCGCTTCGGTTTTTTCCTTGTACGTCGCGATCTTGTCGAGCAAGGTCTCGAGCGCGCCCGCCTGTTCGCCGGCCGCAACCAGGTTGACAAACAGGTCGTCGAAATAGAGCGGCTGCTTGGCCAGTGCCTCCGCCAGAGCGCTGCCGCCCTCGACATCGCTCTTGACCGACAGAATCAGCTTCTGCATCGCAGCATTTTCGTTGCCATGGCCGACGATTTCGAAAGCCTGCACCAGCGGAATACCGGCCGCCAGCATCGTCGCGAGCTGGCGCGAAAAAATTGCAATATCGGCGGTTGTTACCGTGCCGCCTCTCTTGAAGCCCTTGCCCTGCTTCTTGATTCTGCTCGGGACTACACCCTGGCGCCGCAAGTCGGCCCGCACCTGGGCCTCGTCGGCCGCCATGCTCTTGCCCTTGACCTTGTTGCCCTTGCGATCGGTACCCTCCCAAAGAAAGGGTACGTTGCCAACTAACGCTGTTTCAGCCATTGTCGTTCTCTTCCCAAGCTTGCGGGACTACACTAGTCGATTGTAACCCGGTTGATCTCTTCAAGGCTGGTGACTCCTTCCTTGACTTTGTTCAAACCTGCCACACGCAGATCGATCACGCCTTCGGTTGCAGCCTGATCTGCAATCTGCATCGCGTTACCGCCTTCCATGATGATCCTTCCCATGGTCTCCGATACCTCCATGACCTGGAAAATACCGACACGCCCTTTGTAACCGTCGTTGCACAACTTGCAACCGACGGGACCGAACAGGGTAATTCCCTCATCGAGGTCCTCCGCCGTGAATCCTTCTTTCTCCAAAGCTTCGCGGGGAACGTCCCTGACCTCCCTGCAGTTATCGCAGAGACGTCTTGCCAGACGCTGAGCGATGATCAGACTGACGGAGGTGGCAATTGCATATGGTTTGACGCCCATGTCGACGAGGCGCGTCAGCGTGCGGGGCGCGTCGTTTGTGTGCAGCGTCGAAAGGACCAGGTGGCCCGTTTGCGCGGCCTTGATGGCGATCTCCGCCGTCTCGAGGTCACGGACCTCACCAACCATGATTATGTCCGGATCCTGTCGCAGGAAGGCCTTCAATGCCGATGCGAACGTCAGGCCGACCTTGGGATTGACATTCACCTGGTTGATGCCCTGCAGGTTGATTTCCGCCGGGTCCTCGGCCGTTGAAATGTTCCGGTACTCGGTATTGAGAATATTGAGGCCGGTATACAGCGAAACAGTCTTACCGGATCCGGTCGGCCCGGTGACCAGAATCATGCCGTACGGCTTGTCCAGGTGTTTCTGGTACATGGCCTTCTGATCGTCTTCGTAGCCCAGGGCATCGATACCGAGCTTCGCGCTGCTCGGGTCCAGAATACGCAATACGATCTTTTCACCGGACAAGGTCGGGCAGGTGTTGACGCGGAAATCGATCGCGCGATTCTTCGAGAGTCGCATCTTGATGCGACCATCCTGCGGAACGCGGCGTTCGGCGATATCCATCCGTGACATGACCTTGAGCCGCGCACAGACCTTGTTCGCGAGCGCCACGGGCGGTTGAGCCACCACTGACAAGACACCGTCGAGGCGTGTCCGGACGCGGAACTGCTTTTCGTAAGGCTCGAAATGTACGTCCGATGCGCCGCGCTTGATCGCGTCGAGAAGAATCTTGTTGACAAAGCGGACGACCGGCGCATCTTCTATGTCGTCGCGCGTTACGTCCTCGGTCTCTTCCTCGCCACCCGTGACGTCCAGGTTTTCGAGATCGAAGTCGTCGTCCTCCAGCGAAGACATCGTCGTGTCGATTGCTTCAAGGGCTTTTGCGATACGTTCCTCGAGTTTGTTTTGCTCGACGACAACCGGGTCGATCCGCAGGCTGGTCTGGAACTTGACGTCGTCGATGGCCTGCAGGTTCGTCGGATCCGCGATTCCGAGGAACAGGCGCTGGCCGCGCTGGATCAACGGCAGGACGCGGTGTTTGTTCAGCAACTTCTGATCGACGGCGCGCAGGCAGTCGAGGTCGATCTCGATGGCGTCCAGGTCGAGCAGCGGCACACCGAATTCATGTGAGGCGGCGACGGCTATTGCACGGGAGTCGGCCATCTCGTTCGAGACGAGATAAGCGACCAGCGGAACATGCGCCTTGCGCGCGGCTGCGGAGGCTTCCTGCACGTCTTCTTCGTTGACGATACCGTCCTGTACCAGCCGCCTGGGCAGGCCTGAAAGATTGGATTGAGACGCCGTTGCTGCCATGTGGGAAAGATCCGGGATTAGCCCCTTCGCGAATTAACGGATTTCACAGTCTCACTGATCCAAGTGCGCGGATCAACTGGATTTTGTGCTGCTGTTCACAAATGCGAAATCCAATTAAGTCAAACCTGCCGGATTGGCCGAATTTCGGGCCCATCCGTGAATTCCGCAGTCGCTAGGGCCGGCAGGCGCCCGGCAGATAACGCAGCGCCACCGTCGGCGGCATATGGACGGATGTCACGCCGCCGCCGCTCATCTCCGAGGTTCCGGTCGGAATTGGTGCGGCGCCGCATCGCCAGATGATGTTGCCGCCGGCCGTCTCGTAGGGCGTTACCGACAGGCTGTCGCCGAAGATGTCCTGGTGGACATTGTTGCCGAAGACCATATCGATGCGCCCGTTGGCTACCGCAACCTGGCTGACGTAATTACCCTGCGTGTCCGTGGGCGCAGGCGTCATGCCGGCCGCGGCACGGTCTGCGGGTGGTATGCCGGACTCGTTGAAGGCGTCGACGATCGGCACCTTTGCACCGGCGGCGAAATTGAGCGCTTCGGCAACCTGGGCACGCACCGTGTAAGTCTGGTATGCCGAAACTGCCAGAGAGGCAAGAATGCCGATGATCGTTACGACGATCATCAGTTCGATCAACGTGAATCCGTGGCTGCGTTTATACATCGTTCTGGACCGTAACGGTATCGGATATTCTCAATCCGTTCGTATCGCTGCGTCACCTGCCGGAGTGTGACCCAGTTCTCACCGTCTCTCATATTTAGCAGAAAAAAGCCCCGGCAGGACCGGGGCTCTTTTGACTGACCTGTCCAGGCATCGATGAGCCCAGGCAAAAGTCTTAGCGGCAGGCTGCGGGCAAATGCTTGTCAGCAATACCGCCGCCGCTCGCGCAGGCCCAGCTCACGCTTCCGAGGTTGTCGGTAGCTGTCAGCGTAACGGTCTGGCCGGTAATAACCGTATGAGCGTCGTTGCCGTAGGTAACCGTAACGACCGCACCGGCGGCTGCTACAGAACCAACGTACTTGCCCTGGATGTTAGCGGCGGCTTCGAGACCGGCCTGAGCGTTGTCCGTCGGGAACGCGCCGCGGTCCTGATAGAACTCGGTAACGGCAGCCTTGGCGCCAGCGGCCAGATTCAAGCCCTCAGAAACCTGAGCGCGAATCGTGTAGTCCTGGTAAGCGGGGATAGCGATCGCGGCCAGGATGCCGATGATGGCGACCACGATCATCAGTTCGATCAGTGTAAAACCTTGCTGAACCTTCTTCATTTCTGGATCTCCTTGGGATACGAGAGTGTGTCCGTGGACGGCGTTTCCGCCATTGCCCTGTACCGTCTACAAAGCAAGCCCCGTGCCAAGAACCACGGTCACCTTACAAGCTGTTGTTTATCTGAGAACTTTCTTTTGTCGCGCCCGGGTCGGGCCGTCCGGGGCCCGACGCGTTATGGACAATTCACGGCAGACTTTGTCGCAAGATGACAAAAATTGTCAGGCAGTCCGCCATGCCCGGCCTTCGGTCGCGGTGATCATCAGTCGATGCCGAGCTTCTTGATCCGGTAGCGGAGCTGCCGGAATGACAACCCGAGCAGCTTCGCCGCCGCGGTCTTGTTATAACGCGTCTTCTCCAGGGCATCCACGATAGCCTGTCGCTGCACGTCCTCGATGCGGTCACCGAGACCGGTGCCGGCGGCCACCTTTCGATGCCCGGAGTCCTCCGGTTTTTGGGGCCTGAAATGCAGATCGGATTCCCTGATGGTTCCCGTCGAGCAGAGCGTCACGGCACGCTCGAGCATGTTTTCCAGCTCGCGTACGTTGCCGGGGAACGGATACTGCATCAGCGCGGCCTCTGCGTTGTCGTCAAGCCTGAGGCGGCTTGATTCGAGGCGCTCGAGAATATGCGAGGCCAGCTGCACGACGTCGGCGCCCCGCTCCCTCAGGGCCGGCACACGCAGCTCGATGACATTGATGCGGTAGTAGAGGTCCTCACGAAATCCGCCAGTGGCCACCATGTTGGACAGGTTCTTGTGCGTAGCGGAAAGAATCCGGGCATCCACCGGCTGTTCGGCGGAGGAACCTACCGGCCTGACGGTCTTCTCCTGGATGACCCGCAGCAGTTTTACCTGCATCGGCAGCGGCAGATCCGCGATTTCGTCCAGGAACAGGGTGCCGCCCTCGGCGCTTTGCACGAGCCCTACCTTGTCGCTGTCGGCGCCCGTGAATGAGCCCTTGCGGTGCCCGAAAAACTCGCTCTCCATGAGCTCGGACGGAATCGCACCGCAGTTCACGGGCACGAACGGCCCGTTCTTCCTCGGCCCGCTGTCGTGGATCAGACGGGCCACGAGTTCCTTGCCTGTGCCGGATTCCCCGGATATATGTACGGGTGCCTGGCTGCGCGCCACTTTGTCCACCATCTCGCGCAGCTCACGCATCACCTGAGAATTGCCGAGAAGGCGCGATCGTTCATCTGCACCCGGCTCCTCGAGCCTCAGGGCACTTTGGACGATATTCCTGAGATTCTGCAGATCCAGCGGCTTCGAAATGAAATCGAAGGCGCCGAGCTTCAGCGCCTGCACCGCCGTTTCGACATTGCCGTGTGCCGTGATGACCGCAACCGGCACGCCCGTTGCATTGGTCTGCATCCATTCGACGAGCTCGAGGCCGTCGCCGTCAGGCAGGCGCATATCCGTCAGGCAAAGGTCAAACTCGTGATTTGCAAACTTCTCCTTGGCGGTCTTGACGTCGGTCGCAGTCTCGGTGTCGATATCCATGCGGCCGAGCGTGAGGCCCAGGAGTTCACAGATGTCCGGCTCATCGTCGATTACGAGTGCTAGCGGCCTGCTCATCAGCTGTCCAGTGACTCCCAGCGTTTGGGATCGGCAAACACGATCCTGAAAATGCTGCCGCCCTCATCCCGGCGCTGATACATGAGCGTCGCCCGATTCAATTCGCACAACTCGCGCGATATATAGAGGCCGAGCCCGGTACCGCCTGACCGGTCGGTATAAAACGGCTCGAAGATCTTATCGACCGTTGCGGGGTCAACACCGTGACCCTGATCAAGAACTTCGAGATAAGGCCGGCCGGTGCGCTGCATCCGGTCGGCATGCAGCTCGACGAGGATGCCGCCGGTTTCGCTGGCGTATTTGACTGCGTTATCGCAGAGATTCCAGAGGATCTGGCGCAGGTGACTCGGGTCCATCCTCACCTCGAGATTGTCCGCCACCACCGCGACGGACAGCTCGCCTTCCTGAAGTTCCAGCGTCCGCGTAAATTCCTGGGCGAAGTCCTTGAGCCAGGGATCCAGCAGAAACCGCTCCGGCTGGCCGGAATCGCGCCGCGACAGTTGCAACACGTTGTCGATGATGTGGCTGACGCGCTCGGAATGGGTCTGGATGATCTCGGTCAATCGCTTCTCGTCGTCTTGGAGCCCTTCGGATTCGGCCAGCAGCTGGCCGGCGTGGCTCATTGCGCCGACGGGATTGCGGATTTCATGCGCGATACTCGCGCTCAGACGGCCCAGTGATGCGAGTTTCGACTGCTGTACCCGCGCGTTCATGATGCTCGAGTCTTCCAGGAATATCAGAATGGGTCCCGATCGACTCTCACTCTTGCCCAGCGGCGCGAGATGCGCCGTTACCCGTGCGCTGTCGTCCGCTTCGATGAGGGTAAACTCGATATGCGATTTCTGGCTCAGGTCGCTCCGCCAACTGGATACGTAATCGGCCAGCTCCATTGAAGCGTTGCCGAGGGGCAGACCGTGACAACGCTCGGGCGCGCTGAGGAGCTGGGCCGCCGAGCCGTTGATCAGCCGGATCCGGTTATCGCTGTCGACGACCACGATGCTTTCACGCAGATGCTGAACGATGTACTCATTGAGCTCGGCGAGATTGGCGAGATCGACGCCACGTTGCCGGGCGAGGGCCTCTGAGATCCGGATCCGGCGGGCGAGCGGCCGTACCGCCATCGATATCGCCAGAATGATCGCGCCGAGAACGCCCGCAGCAGGGTAGTTACCGGCGTCGCTGACGCCGCCAAGCTGTGAGAAGAATTGCTCGCCCAGCACCGCTATTGCCGCGAGCGCGGCGAATATCGCCGGCGCCTGCAAGGGAAGGACCAGGCTGCCCGCACCCAGGAAGACCACCAGCAGTCCGCCAAGGCCGCTCGTAATGCCGCCGCTTGCATGCATCAGTATCACGATCGCAGCAATATCGACCGTTATCTGAGTCAGTGCCTGCAACCCCGCGGACACCCAGCGCTGGCGTATCGCCAGCCCCGAGACGACCGAAAAGACCAGATAACCGGCCGCCGTCGCCGAGAAAAGCGCCGGATACCGGTCACCGAAGAACCGCGGGTCGCCGCTGGCAAAGAACAGCCCGAGCAACACGACAGCCAGCAGCAGGCGAAAGACATTGAGCGTGCCGAGTATCCGCCAGGTCAGGTCCGGTTCTTCGGCAGGGCGCTGCTCATGTGCTACGCCCGCGGGTGCTGCCTGATTTGCGGTAACTGCCTGTTCCATGAATATCGCTGAGCGCCCGTACGGGTCAACCTGCCGATTGTAGTGGAATCAGTATCGTGATGTCTTTTGCGTCTCTCGGAGCTTTGCGACAAAATACGCCGGCTTTTTGTGCCTTCGCCGGTGGAACACGAACGATAAGAATGAACCTCCACGAATATCAGTCGAAAAAATTGTTCGCCGAGTACGGCATTCCGGTACCGAAGGGATATCCGGCGACGTCACAGGCCGAAGCAGAGGAAGCGGCCCGCAAGCTCGGCGGCGATCTCCGGGTCGTCAAGGCGCAGGTACACGCCGGCGGACGAGGCAAAGCCGGCGGCGTGAAGGCGGCCCGGTCGGTACAAGAGGTCGGGCAACACGCCGAAGAGTTGCTTGGTCGGCGACTCGTCACCGTTCAGTCGGGACCGGAAGGATTGCCCGTCAATGTCGTTTACGTCGAGGAAGGATCGGATATAGCACGCGAGCTCTATCTCAGCATGCTGGTCGATCGTGAGCAGGGCCAGGTCTCTTTCATCGCTTCCGCGGCGGGCGGGATGGATATCGAACAGGTGGCGGCCGATTCGCCTGAACAGATTCTCAGCGTGGCAATCGACCCCGATGCCGGCGTTCAGACCTCGCAGAGCGCTCAGCTGTCGACAGGGCTGGGTCTCGATGACGATCAAGGCAGGCAGCTTGCCGAACTGATCGGCAACCTGTACAGGCTGTTCGTCGAATGCGACGCAAGCCTGGTCGAGGTCAATCCTTTGATTGTCACGAGCCGCGGCGATGTAGTAGCCCTCGACGCCAAGATCAAGATCGAGGACAACGCGCTGTTCAGACAGGAGCGCCTGGTCGGACTGCGTGATGTGTCACAGGAGGATGCGATGGAGCGCGATGCCGCCGAACACGATCTCAACTACGTCTCACTTGATGGGGATATTGCCTGCATGGTCAACGGCGCCGGTCTTGCAATGGCGACGATGGACCTGATCAAGCTTCACGGTGGCGAACCGGCGAATTTTCTGGATGTCGGCGGCGGCGCCACGAGCGAGCGTGTCGCCGAGGCATTCAAACTCGTTTTGTCTAATGACAATGTCTCGGCAATCCTGATCAACATCTTCGGCGGAATCGTGCGCTGCGACCTGATCGCCGAAGGCATTATCAGTGCAGTCAGAGAAGTCGGCGTGCACGTTCCGGTCGTGGTTCGGCTCGAAGGAACCAACGTCATGCGGGGTCGCCAGCTCCTGGCAGCGAGCGGCCTGGACATCATCGCCGCTGATGACCTCACGGATGCGGCGCGCAAAGCCGTTGCCGCGGCGAGGTGAGGAACCGGGCACCATGAGCATCCTCGTCGACAGGAACACCAAGGTCATCTGCCAGGGCATCACCGGCAATCAGGGCTCGTTTCACACGGAACAATGCATTGAATACGGCACCAGGGTTGTCGCCGGCGTTACTCCCGGACGCGGCGGACAGGAAGTCCTCGGGGTACCGGTTTTCAATTCCATGGCCGAAGCGGTCGGTGAAACCGGTGCCGATGTCAGCATGATCTATGCGCCGGCGCCGTTTGCGGCGGGCGCGATCATCGAGGCCGCCGAAGCCGGAGTCCGGCTGATCGTCTGCATCACGGAGGGCATCCCGGTTCTCGACATGGTCAGGGTGAAGTCGTATCTGAAAGCGAGCGATGCCCGCCTGATCGGGCCGAACTGCCCGGGAATCATCACGCCGGATGAATGCAAGATCGGCATCATGCCCGGTTTCATCCACAAGAAGGGTAAGGTCGGCGTGGTGTCTCGGTCCGGCACGCTGACCTATGAAGCGGTCTATCAGACGACCCAAAACGGCCTCGGGCAGAGCACCTGTATCGGCATCGGGGGTGATCCCGTGCGCGGAATGGATTTTATCGATTGCCTGGCGCTTTTTCAGGCGGATCCCGAGACGGAGGGCGTGATCATGGTCGGTGAAATCGGTGGCACGGATGAGGAAGCCGCCGCCGAATACATGAAGTCGAATTTCAGCAAGCCTGTCGTCGCCTATATCGCTGGTGTGACCGCGCCCCCGGGCAAGCGGATGGGACACGCGGGAGCGATCATCGCGAGAGGGAAAGGCACCGCGGCCGACAAGTTCAAGGCGCTGGATGCGGCGGGAGCCACCACGGTCCGCTCGCCAGCCGAGCTTGGCAGTACAATCATGGAGGTACTGGGCGGCTGACAGGTGCTTGAACGCCATGAACAACACCGTCAACATCGCGCTGTCCCAGGTCAATCTTTGCGTCGGCGATGTCGCCGGCAATACCAAAAAAATCCTGGATCAGGCAACTCGCGCGCGCGATGAGCTGCAGGCGGATCTGGTCGTTTTTCCCGAACTCGCCGTGTGTGGTTATCCGCCGGAGGATCTGCTGTTTCATTCGGGATTGCAACGCAGGGTCGGCGAAGCGCTTGATCGAATCCGCAGGTCGAGTCGGGGAATCGCGATTCTGACGGGCTTCCCGGAGTATTCCGGCGACGGCATCTACAATGCATGTGCGGTTTTTCGGGACGGTAAGATTCTGGCGCGCTACAGAAAGCGTCTGCTGCCGAATTACCGCGTGTTCGATGAAGAGCGGTACTTCACCGCCGGCAGGGAGGCCGCCGTTTTTTCGCTGAACGGCGTTCGCATCGGCCTGAACATCTGCGAGGATGTTTGGCGGTCGGACCCCGCAGCACTGGCCAAAGCGGCCGGCGCGGAGTTCATCATCGCCATCAACGGATCACCCTACGAACTCGACAGTCAATCGAAACGCGAGCTGGTCGTACGCGACCGCGTCGCGGAAACGCGTCTGCCGGTCGTCTATGTGAATACGGTCGGCGGTCAGGATGAACTGGTCTTCGACGGTGGGTCATTCGTCATGGATTCGACGGGTGAGGTCTCGGTTCGGGCAGAACCGTTCCGGGAAGGGCTGCATAGCGTGGTGATGAACGCTACAGCATCTGGCGTATATCCCGAGCCCGGCGCTGTCGCGCCGTTCCTGTCGACGGAACAGAGTGTGTATGAGGCGCTTGTGCTCGGGACTCGGGACTATGTCGAGAAGAACGGATTCCCGGGCGTCATTCTCGGATTGTCCGGCGGCGTCGACTCGGCACTGCTTCTCGTGATTGCCTGCGACGCCCTGGGCGCGGACCGCGTCCGTACCGTCATGATGCCTTTTCGTTACACGTCGACGGCGAGCCAGGAGGATGCGGCAGCCGAGGCAGCCGGACTCGGCGTGCAGTACGACGTAATTCCCATCGAACCAATGTACGAGGCGACGGTCACGCAGTTGCAGAATATCTTCGAAGGCCGTGCAGAGGACGCAACGGAAGAGAATATTCAGGCCAGGTGCCGCGGAATGTTGCTGATGGCGATATCCAACAAGACCGGCCGCATGTTGTTGACGACGGGCAACAAGAGCGAGATGGCTGTGGGCTACGCGACGCTGTACGGTGACATGGCCGGCGGCTTCGCACCGATCAAGGACTGCAACAAGTCGCTCGTTTATCGACTCGCCGAATACCGGAACTCGATCAGCCGGGTCATTCCGGCGCGTGTCCTGACGAAACCGCCGTCCGCGGAGCTGCGGGCGAACCAGAAAGACAGCGATACCCTGCCCGAGTACGACGTTCTCGATCCTATCCTGGAGGCATTTATCGAAAAGGATCTGTCGGTCGCCGAGATAACGGAGCGTGGCTTCGATCGCGCTGTTGTCGTGCGGGTCCTCGAACTCGTAAAACGAAGCGAATACAAGCGCCGGCAGGCGCCCCCCGGTATCCGAATCAGCGGCCGCGCATTCGGTCGCGACTGGCGGTACCCGATTACCTCGGGTTATCAGTTCCCGGAATAGTCAGGCGAAATCCGGACGCGATGTCGAGGCGCGCGCCGCTAGCTCTCGTTAGGGTAATTAGAGCGCAGCACTCGTCGGGTGTCTGCAGCGAGGTCCATCATGCCCAGTCCCTCATATGCTTCAGCCATGATGACCAGGGACTCTCGGCCGCTGTCGGCGCCGTTGTATTGTTCGATGGCGCCCTTGGCACGATTGAGAGCCGCCACGTATGCGCCGCGTTCGAGGTAGAAGCGCGCAACGGTGTTTTCATAGGCAGCAAGGCGGTTCTTCAGGTAGATCATGCGCTGCTCGGCGTCTCCGGCATACGGGCTCGCGGGATAGCGTTCGACCAACCGCCTGAAAAGCGAAAAAGCCCGTTCCCCGTCACGAGGCGGCCGTCCCTCAAGGTCTCTTCGAAACCACCGTTCCAGAAAATTCGGATCTCGCTCGAAATAGACGAGCCCCTTTATGTAAAGCGCGTAATCGACTTTCGGATGAGTCGGGTTTTCCCGGATGAACTGATCGGCCGCGCTGATTGCTTCGTCCTGTCGGTTGACCTTGTAATAGCAATACAGGAGTTCGAGCTGGATCTGCTTGGCGAAATCGCTGAACGGAAAGCGAGCCTGCAATGCCTCGTAGATGCCGATCGCCTTGCGATAATTCTGATGGTCCCTCGCTTGCACGGCCGTTTCGTACACTTGCCGGATGTCGGCGGCGAAATCGTATTCCTCGGGGTCCCCGGCACAGCCTGACATGGAGCCGGCCACGACAAGTGCTGCGAGAATGTAACGCTTGCTCATCTGTTATCCAGGAAATCGCTCAGGCCGGTGACTCGGCCAAGCCGGCGAGTATACCGTAAACTGCCGAGTTGCCAGAAAACGGCTGCGATCCGATGGCGGAAGATATCCAGACAAAGACGATACCTCGGGATCTTGCAGGTCAACGATTTGACCAGGCGCTGGCCAGAATGTTTCCTGAGTATTCGCGCAGCCGGCTGAAGCGCTGGATTCTGCAGGGCTTCATCACGGCCGACGGGGGCGCGAAAAGGCCCAGGGACCTCGTGTCCGGTGGCGAGACCGTTTCGATACGGCCGGCAGAAGAGCCTGACGTGGTCAGCGAGCCCGAGGCTATGGAGCTCGACCTCCGGTACGAGGACCCGGAGTTGATGGTTGTGAACAAACCGGCCGGGCTCGTCGTGCACCCCGGTGCCGGCAACCCGCGTGGAACACTCATGAACGGGTTGTTGCACAGGGTGCCGGGACTGGCGGAGCTGCCGCGCGCGGGAATCATCCACCGGCTCGACAAGGACACCAGCGGTCTGCTCCTGATTGCCAAGACACTGCGCGCGCATACGGCGCTCGTTCGCATGCTCGCGGCCCGGAAGGTAGCGAGACATTACGTCGCGGTCTGCAACGGTGTGTTGACCGGTGGGGGAACCATCGACGCGCCGATCGGACGCCACCCGGTCGACCGGCTCCGCATGAGCGTGCACGATCGCGGCAAGCCGGCCGTCACCGTCTACCGCGTACTCGAGCGATTCCCGGCGCACACATATATAAGTGTCGAACTCGAGTCCGGGAGAACGCACCAGATCCGTGTCCACTTCGCATACCGGCGGCACCCACTCGTCGGCGACCAGGTCTACGGCGGCCGTCTGGCGGTTCCGCCCGGTTGTGACGATACACTCCGCAATACACTCCGGCATTTCCGCCGGCAGGCGTTGCACGCGGCAAGACTGGAATTCGAGCATCCCGAGACTCGTGAACGCGTGGCGTTCGATGTGCCGCCACCTGCGGATTTCGAGAACCTTCTGAATGCGCTGCGCCAACACGCGGGGCGCCGGGAGACACGATGAGCGCACCGTGGATTGCAGCCGAGTGGCCTGCACCGCAAACCATCGTCGCTGGCACCACGCTCAGAACCGGGGGCGTCAGCAACGGTGCATTCGCTTCTCTGAATCTCGCAGCACACGTCGGCGACGATCCCGCCTCGGTTGTCGAAAACCGGCGGCGATTCCGCTCAAGCTGCGAGTTGCCGCAGGAGCCCAACTGGTTGAGACAGGTACATGGCACGCAGGCCGTGCGCGCAAATTCCGGGCCGACTGAACCCGAGGCTGACGCCATCGTTACGACCGACGCCGGTGTCGTCTGCGCCGTACTCACGGCTGATTGCCTGCCGGTCGTGCTGGCCAGTGAGGACGGTAACGAAGTTGCGGCGGCGCACGCCGGTTGGCGAGGCCTGAGTGCCGGGATCCTCGAGACAACCGTCGCTGCGTTCAGGGCAAAGCCTGAGCACATTCTCGCCTGGTTCGGGCCGGCGATCTCCAAGCCCGCCTTCGAAGTCGGCGCCGAGGTACGCGAGCAGTTCGTGCGCGAGTCGGGCTCGGCGGCCCAGTATTTCTCGGAAAATGACATGGGCCGCTGGCAGGCCGACCTGTACGGCCTGGCGACGCTACGCCTCGACAGCTGCGGGGTCAGGCGGGTCTTCGGTTGCGGGTGCTGTACACACGCAGAGCCCCGGCGCTTTTTTTCCTTTCGGCGCGATGGGCGCTGCGGCAGGATGGCGACCTTCGTTTTTCGGCGCAATGCGGGCTGAATACACCCTGGCCATGCACAATTTGCTTGAATTGCACCGTTCTGGCTCAATTTATTGCAGAGCTTCACCGTCTGACCGGGTAATGCTATGCGAATGGACAAATTGACAAGCAAGTTCCAAATGGGGCTGGCCGAGGCGCAGTCGCTCGCGGTCGGCCTGGACAACCAGTTCATCGAACCGGTGCATTTGATGGTGGCGTTGCTGGACCAGCAGGGCGGGTCGGTTCGGGGGCTGCTGACGAAAGCGGGCGTCAATGTCAATCTTCTGCGTTCCCAGCTTGGAGACGCACTGGACCGGCTGCCACGGGTCGAGGGCACGGGCGGCGATGTACATATCGGAAATGACCTCGGCAAACTACTGAACCTGACGGACAAGCTGGCCCAGGAGCGCGACGACCAGTACATATCGAGCGAGCTCTTCGCACTTGCCGCGATGGATAACAGGTCACCGCTGCTCAAGATACTCGAGCAGGCAGGCGCGGTTCGTGGCGCCATCGAGAAAGCGATCGACGAGCTGCGCGGCGGCCAGCAGGTGACCGACCCGAACGCCGAAGATACGCGCCAGGCACTCGAGAAATACACGATCGACCTGACCGAGCGCGCCGAGCAGGGCAAGCTCGACCCGATCATCGGTCGCGACGACGAGATCCGCCGGACGATCCAGATATTGCAGCGCCGGACCAAGAACAATCCCGTCCTGATCGGCGAACCCGGCGTCGGAAAGACGGCCATCGTCGAGGGTCTGGCACAGCGGATCGTCAACAATGAAATCCCCGAGGGATTGCGGGGAAAGCGCATCCTGTCGCTCGACATGGGTGCACTGATTGCCGGCGCCAAGTTCCGCGGCGAGTTCGAGGAAAGGCTCAAAGCCGTACTCAATGATCTCGCAAAACAGGAAGGGCAGATCATTCTCTTCATCGATGAGTTGCACACCATGGTCGGCGCCGGCAAGGCCGAGGGCTCCATGGATGCGGGCAACATGCTGAAGCCGGCACTGGCGAGGGGCGAGTTGCACTGCGTCGGCGCAACGACGCTGGACGAGTATCGAAAGCAACTAGAGAAGGATGCGGCGCTCGAGCGTCGCTTCCAGAAAGTACTGATCGATGAGCCAACCGTCGAGGATACGATCGCGATTTTGCGCGGTCTCAAAGAGCGCTATGAAGTCCATCACGGCGTTGAGATTACGGACCCGGCGATCGTCGCCGCCGCGACTCTGTCGCATCGCTACATCAGTGATCGACAGCTGCCGGACAAGGCGATCGACTTGGTCGACGAAGCCGCGTCGCGCATTCGCATCGAAATAGACTCGAAGCCCGAGGAAATGGACAAGCTCGAGCGGCGGGTCATTCAGCTCAAGATCGAGCGCGAAGCCCTCAAGAAGGAGTCCGACGATGCTTCACTCAAGCGTCTCACCGATCTTGAGGAGCAACTGGGCGATCTCGAGAAAGACTTCGCGGATCTCGAGGAAGTCTGGAAGTCGGAAAAAGCGGCAATGCAGGGCACGACGCATATCAAGGAAGAGCTCGAGCGCGCGCGGCTGGAGCTGGAGACGGCGCACCGGGCCAGCGACCTGACCCGGATGTCGGAACTTCAGTACGGCAGGATTCCCGAGTTGGAAAAACGGCTAGAGGACGCGCTCAGGGCGGAAAAAAAGGAAACGACCCTGGTGCGCAATAACGTCACCGAGGAAGAAGTCGCCGAGATAGTATCGAAATGGACCGGCATCCCGGTTGCCAAGATGCTCGAAGGCGAGAAGGAAAAGCTGTTGAAGATGGAGTCCAAGATCTCCGAGCGGGTCGTCGGTCAGGACGAGGCGATCACGGTCGTTGCGAACGCCATCCGCCGGTCCCGCGCGGGCCTGTCCGACCCGATGAGACCCGTCGGCTCGTTCCTCTTTTTGGGCCCGACCGGCGTCGGAAAAACCGAATTGACCAAAGCACTCGCACATTTCCTGTTCGATACCGACGATGCGATGGTCCGACTCGACATGTCGGAATTCATGGAAAAGCATTCGGTTGCACGCATGATCGGCGCACCGCCCGGCTATGTCGGCTATGAGGAAGGCGGCTACCTGACCGAGGCGGTTCGCCGCCGCCCGTATTCGGTCATTCTTCTCGACGAGGTCGAGAAAGCGCACCCCGATGTGTTCAATGTATTGCTGCAAATACTCGACGACGGCCGGCTGACCGACGGTCAGGGCCGCACCGTGGATTTCCGCAACGTCGTGATCGTCATGACGTCGAACCTCGGGTCCCAGATGATTCAGGAACTCGCCGGTGAGGAAAATTACGAGACAATGAAATCATCGGTCATGGAGGTCGTATCTACGCATTTCCGGCCGGAGTTCGTAAACCGTATCGACGATTTAGTGGTGTTTCATCCGCTCAGTCGCGAACATATCCGAAGCATTGTGGATATCCAGCTCGGCTACCTGCATGAACGACTCGCCGACCGCGAGATGAAGATCCATCTGTCGGACGCCGCCAGAGACAAGCTTGCGGAAGCAGGCTTCGATCCGGTTTACGGCGCCCGGCCGCTAAGACGCGCAGTCCAGCAGCAGGTCGAAAACCCGCTGGCCCAGGAGATCCTGCAAGGCAAGTTCAGGCCCGGCGATGTCATCGAGGTGGATGTCAAGGCAGACGAACTGGAGTTTCTGAACGCGGCCTGACCGCCAGGCGTAGAATCGACGAAGGAGGCGATGCATGCCGATTTACGAGTATGCCTGCAAGAACTGCGATCACACGCTCGATGCGCTACAGAAGATGGGCGAGGAGCCGCTCGTCTATTGCCCGTCCTGCGGCAAGGCCGGCCTGAAACGTCTGATTTCGGCGCCGCGCTTTCGCCTGAAAGGCGAGGGCTGGTACGAGACCGATTTCAAGAAGGATAACCAGCGCAACGTCCTGAAGAAGGACGATGAGCCGCCGAAGGACGGCAAGAAAGACGAAGCGACCAGTGGCGACAAGGCCGGCAAGCCGGCGAAGTCCGAAAATTCCTCCGACAAGTCCCCGGGCGGCAAGGTAGACTCCGCTTGATGAAACAACTCCGCCGCTACCTCGTTGCAGGACTTCTCGTCTGGATTCCGCTTGGTGTCACGATTTTCATTCTGAGAGTGTTGATCGGCGTCATGGACAGAAGCCTGCGATTCGTCCCGAAAGAGTACCTGCCAGAAACGTGGCTCGGCTTTGCGATCCCGGGGCTCGGAATAATTCTGACTCTGCTGGTCGTGCTGATCACCGGCTTGCTCGTGGCAAATTTTGTCGGCCGCAGTATGGTCAGTTTCTGGGAGTCCCTGCTGGAACGGATTCCTGTCGTGCGATCGGTCTATTCGGCAGCCAAGAAATTTACCGAAGTCGTGTTCTCGGATTCGAGCCAGTCGTTCAAGAAAGTGCTGCTCATAGAATATCCACGCAAAGGCATCTACAGTCTGGCGTTTCAGACAGCTACGGATCTCGGCGAGGTGCAAGGGCGAACCGGAGAGCCGGTAGTCTGCACTTTCGTTCCGACAACACCAAATCCGACCTCGGGTTACATTATTATCGTGCCGAAGAAAGACATTATCGACCTAGACATGGAGATCGATGATGCGTTCAAAATGATTGTCTCGCTGGGCGTCGTCGTTCCGACCTGGCGCGAGGACCAGATCGAAGAGTTGCCACTGAAGCTACCGGAGGAAAGCGGGGACTGATACCATTCCGCCACTTTTTTGCCCGGATCGCATCATGCGCAGCCACTATTGCGGACAAGTTGACGAAAGCCTGATCGGCGAGAAAATCGCCGTTACCGGTTGGGTCCACCGGCGACGCGACCACGGCGGTGTGATCTTCGTCGACCTGCGGGACCGCGACGGTCTGCTGCAGGTCGTCTTCGATCCGGATTCGCCGGATATTTTCGCCGAGGCCGAGCGGATTCGGGGCGAATACGTCCTTGCCGTCAGGGGAAAGGTCAGACCGCGGCCGGACGGGACGGTCAACCCGAACATGGCCACCGGCAAGGTCGAGCTCCTTGCCCGGGAGCTGACCACGCTGAATGATTCCAGGACGCCGCCGTTTCATCATGACGAGCACGCGAACGAAGAGCTGCGCCTGAAATATCGTTACCTCGACCTGCGTCGCGAGCCGATGCTGCAAAACCTGAAACTGCGGCATCGCGTCACGCGCGCAATCCGCGATTTCCTCGATGACAACGGCTTCATCGACGTCGAAACGCCTATGCTGACCCGGGCGACACCCGAAGGTGCGCGCGATTATATCGTTCCGAGCCGCACTCACGCAGGCAAATTTTTCGCGCTGCCGCAGTCGCCGCAGATCTTCAAGCAATTGCTGATGATGGCCGGCATCGACCGCTATTATCAGATCGTTCGTTGCTTTCGTGACGAAGATTTGCGTGCGGACCGTCAGCCGGAATTCACCCAGCTCGACGTCGAGATGAGTTTCGTCGTGGAGGATGACGTCACCGGCATGATGGAGGAGCTCGTCCGGGCCGTGTTCAAGCAGGCACTGGACGTCGATCTGCCGTCTCCGTTTCCCCGAATGACGTACGCCGAGGCGCACGAGCGATTCGGGTCCGACAAGCCCGACCTCAGGAATCCGCTGGAGCTGGTCGAAGTCGCCGACCTGATGGAATCCGTGGAATTCAAGGTCTTTGCAGGGCCTGCCGGTGATCCGGACGGCCGTGTCGCCGCGTTGCGCCTGCCCGGCGGCGGCGAACTCAGCCGAAAGGAAATCGACGACTATGCGGATTTCGTCGGCCGCCACGGCGCGAGGGGTCTGGCGTACATCAAGGTGAATGATGCAGGTAAGGGTCGGAAAGGCCTGCAGTCGCCGATTCTCAAGTTCCTGCCGGACGATGTTGTGACGGAAATCATGGCGCGTACCGGGGCGCAGGATGGCGATCTGGTTTTCTTCGGTGCCGACAAGGCGCACGTCGTCAACGACGCGCTCGGCGCGCTGATCGTAGAGCTGGGCGAGGACCGTGGGCTGGTATCCGGCGGCTGGCAGCCTTTATGGGTTGTCGGGTTCCCGATGTTCGAGAAAGATCATCAGACCGGGCGTTGGGTTTCGCTGCACCATCCGTTCACGTCTCCCGCAACCGATGATCCTGAAGAGCTGAAGGCGAATCCGGCAAGCATGCTGTCACGCGCGTACGACATGGTGCTCAACGGCTCCGAAATTGGTGGAGGCTCGATCCGGATCCGCAGTAAGGGAATGCAGTCCACCGTGTTCGAATTGCTGGACATAAGTCGAGAGGAAGCGGACGAAAAATTCGGATTCCTGCTCGATGCACTGGAGTACGGCTGCCCACCGCATGGCGGAATCGCTTTCGGCCTCGATCGAATCGTCATGCTGATGGCCGGCGCGGAGAGCATTCGCGACGTAATTGCATTTCCGAAGACGCAGACAGCAAGCTGCCCGCTGACCAACGCCCCGGGTCGGGTATCCGCCGGGCAACTCGAGGAAACCGGTATCCGGTTGCGGGATCCCCGCGCCGAATGAACACGCACGATCTTCGTCGACCCATCTCCGTGCTGGTCGTCGTTTATACTGACGACACGACGGTCCTGTTGCTCAGGCGGCGCGAGCCCTTCGATTTCTGGCAGTCGGTGACCGGCAGCCTCGGGACCGGCGAGTCGCACGCGGAGGCCGCAGCCCGGGAACTCGAGGAAGAAACCGGTCTGACGGACGAGGGCGATCTGGTTTACAGCGGTTCGAGCCGGACATTCGAAATCGATCCACGCTGGCGTGACCGGTTTGAACCGGGTGTCATCGAAAATGTCGAACACGAGTGGCGCTACAGACTGAAGGAGCCCCGGGACATACGTCTGAACGGAAGAGAGCATTCGGAATTCCGGTGGCTGCCGTTTGACGAGGCGATCGAAACTGTATGGTCCTGGACCAATAAAGAGGCCATCGGCCAGTTACGGGACGAGCTGGATTGACGGCTGTCAGGACAGTCGTGTGTCTGCACGGCGTGTGGATGCCGGGCGCGGTAATGACCTTCGTGAAGCGCCGGCTGGAAAGCGAGTACCGGTATCGTGCGCATCTGTTCAGCTACCCCTCCATCCGCGACTCGCTGGACGAGAATGCACGCTCGCTGGCCGGCTACCTTGGGGAGAACGGTTTCGACCGGGTACACCTGGTCGGGCATAGCCTCGGTGGTGTCGTCGCGCTGCGCATGCTCGCGCTCGAGCCCGGCGCACCGGTGGACCGCATCGTCTGCCTGGGGTCGCCGCTTTGCGGTTCGCGCGCGGCATCGCATCTGCATCAGAAAGACTGGGGAAACACGATACTGGGCAGGTCGGTGACCGGCGGCGTTGTCGACGAGGCCGCCAACCAGTGGGCCAGAGACGTCTGCGCAACGCGGGATGTCGGCGTCATCGCGGGAACGGTGCCGGTGGGTGTCGGGCGCCTCCTGACCACCTTCGACGAGGACAACGACGGAACGGTTGCCGTTTCCGAAACACGCCTGCCAGGAGTGAAAGACCATCTCTGCATGCCCGTCAATCACAAGGGCCTGGTGCTTTCGAGAAACGTCATCGATCAGGCCGCAGCATTCCTCAAGCGCGGGGAGTTCCTAAGAGAGGCCTAGCCGCGGCTAGTCGCTGCCGGAATATCGTTTCAGCGTATAGATCGCCTCGAGTGCATCCCTGGGCGTCATTGCGTCCGGCTCGATTGCGGCGATCGCATCGCGCAGCGGATCATCCAGGACGGGCGGCTGCAGCGGCAGTTCCCCCTGAGGGCCGTGATGCAGGGCCTGAGATTCCAGCGTCGACATGAATGTCCTGGCGCGCTTGATGACCTCCCGCGGCACCCCGGCCAGTGCGGCTACCTGCAGCCCATAGCTCTGATTGGCGGGTCCGGGCCTGACGGCGTGGAGAAAAACCAGCTGGCCTTGGTGCTCGGTCGCATCGAGATGCACATTGAGGCAATCGGGTAGCTCGTCGGCGAGCGCGGTCAATTCGAAATAGTGAGTCGCAAACATCGTGAACGCCCGTACGTTCTCGCCGATGTAGTGCGCCGCAGCCCAAGCCAGCGACAGGCCATCGAAAGTACTGGTGCCGCGACCGATTTCATCCATCAGCACCAGACTGTTCTCGGTCGCATTGTGCAGAATCGTCGCCGTTTCCGTCATCTCGACCATGAAGGTCGAACGGCCGCCCGCGATGTCGTCGGATGCGCCGATGCGCGTAAATATCCGGTCGATCGGACCGATCTTCAGGCTGTCGGCGGGGACAAAGCTGCCGATGTGGGCGAGGATGGCGATCAACGCGGTTTGTCTCATATAGGTCGATTTGCCGCCCATGTTGGGCCCGGTGATAACCATCAGCCTGTGATGCTCATCAAGCGTGACGTCGTTTGCCACGAACGGGATCTCGATGACCTGTTCGACCACCGGATGCCGGCCGCCGCGGATCTCGATGCAGGGCCGGTCCGCGATTTCGGGACGGCAGAGATTCAGGCTTTGTGCCCGCTCGGCCAGGCACACGAGGACATCGAGCTCGGCGAGCCCACGGGCGGTCGATTGCAGCTCCGCCAGCACGGCGGTCAGTTTGTCGAGCAAGCCCTCGTAGAGCGATTTCTCACGGCTTAAGGCTCGCTGTCTCGCGCTCAGGACCTTGTCTTCGAAGGTCTTGAGCTCGGGCGTGATATATCTTTCGGCGCCCTTGAGCGTCTGCCGGCGCACGTAATCGGCCGGCGCCCGGTCGGCCTGCGCCTTGCTGATTTCGATGTAATAGCCGTGAACCCGGTTGTAGCCGAGTTTCAGGGTCGCGATACCGGTACGCGCCTTCTCGCGGGCTTCCAGATCGAGCAGGTACTGATCGGCATTCCCGGCGATAGCCCGCAGCTCGTCTAGCTCCTCGTCATAGCCGGCGGCAATGACGTTGCCGTCCCGGACCAGCATCGGCGGATTCTCGACGATCGCCTTATCGAGTAATTCGCGTTGTCGCGGGTGCGCATCGATCTGCTCGCGCAGGGCCTGCAGCCTGGGTGAGTCAGGCTCCTCGAGGGTGCGCCTGAGCTCCGGAATCCGCCCGAGCGCGGCCGAGAGCTGCCTGAGGTCCCGCGGCCGGGCGGAGCGAAGCGCCACGCGGGACAGGATCCGCTCGATGTCGCCGGCGCCGGCAAGTTGCTCCTGCATCGGCTGTGTCAGGCGTCCGAGTATCAGGGTCTCGATCGCCTGATACCGTGCCTGGAGTATGCTCGTATCGCGCAGCGGCCGCTGTATCCACCGCTTCAGCAGACGGCTGCCCATCGGGGTCCTGCAACGGTCCATCACGCCGGCGAGCGTATGCTCGCGGTGCCCGGACAGACTCGCTTCGAGTTCGAGGTTTCGGCGCGTCGGCCCGTCCATCACCAGCGCCTCGTCGGTCCGTTGCGCGGAGATCGACTGCAAATGAGGCAGCGCGGTTTTCTGGGTGTCGTTGACATACTGAAGCAGGGCGCCGGCGGCGGCGAGCCCAAGCGGAAATTCGTCACAGCCGAACCCGGCGAGGTCCCCGGTTCCGAACTGGGCGCACAGCAGGCGCGTCGCGCTGTCGAGCTCGAAATGCCACGGTGGCCGGCCGGTCACCCGGATTCCGTCCCGTATCGATTGCGACACAGCCTGCGCCTCGTCGACGACGATCTCGGCGGGCCGAAGGCGCTCCAGTTCGCCCGCGAGTGCCTCTACGCCTTCGACTTCCGTGAGACGAAATCGTCCACCGGCGAGGTCCAGCCAGGCGAGGCCGATCGCCTGGCCCTGTGTGAACAGGGCAGCGACGAGATTGTCCGTGCCCTGGGCGAGCAGGGCTTCATCCGTCAGGGTGCCGGGCGTCACGACTCGAGTCACCTTGCGCTCGACCGGCCCCTTGCTGGTTGCCGGATCGCCGACCTGCTCGCAGATCGCCACCGATTCGCCCTTGCGCACTAGCCTGGCCAGATAGCCCTCGACCGCATGGTACGGGACACCTGCCATCGGGATGGGGTCGCCGGCCGATTTGCCGCGCGAAGTCAGTGTGATATCAAGCAGCGCAGCCGCACGTTTCGCATCGTCGTAGAAAAGTTCATAGAAGTCCCCCATGCGATAGAAGACCAGCATGTCGGGATATTCCGCCTTGACGCTCAGGTATTGACGCATCATCGGCGTGTGAACGGGCGTTACCGAGGCACTCATTATCGTAAATGGACTATTCTGTGCCCGATGAAAATACTGCATGTCGAAACGGGACGCCATCTTTACGGTGGCGCGCAGCAGGTCATCTACCTTGCAGAAGCGCTCAATCGGGAAGGAATCGATAATATTCTGGTCTGCGTGCCGGGTTCGGATATCGACATTGCCGCACGGGCTGCCGGGATTCGCGTGTCGAACATCGAGTGCGCCGGTGATCACGACCTGGGCTTCGCCTTTCGCCTGCGACAGCAGGTGCTGGAACAAAGTCCGGACATCATCCATTGTCACAGCCGCCGCGGCGGCGATTTTCTCGGCGGTCTCGCGGCGGCCGGGACCCCCGTTCCGGCGGTGATCTCGAGGCGCGTCGACAGCGCGGAGCCGGCGTTGATCGCCGGACTGCGCTACCGGCCGTATCAAAAGGTCATCGCGGTCTCGGAGTCGGTCGCGAGCGCCTTGCGCGACTCGGGACTCGATGAGGCGCGTCTGACCGTTATTCGAAGCGCGGTCGATTCCGAACGATTCAGCCGGCCGGCCGATAAGGCGGCGTTTCGAGGCGAATTTCGCCTGTCCGATTCGGATTTCGTCGTGGCTGCCATCGCCCAGCTGATTCCGCGCAAGGGCCACCGCTTCCTGCTCGAAGCGGCGGCTGATCTCAAAGGGAAGTACCCGAACCTCAGGCTGATCATCTTCGGCCGGGGCCCGCTGGAGACCGAGCTGCGTGAGCAGACCAGCCGGTTGGGGCTGGGCGGCATGGTGCAGTTTGCCGGCTACCGGCCGGACCTGGATGACTACCTGGCCTGCATCGACCTGCTCGTGCATCCGGCCCTCGCCGAAGGTCTCGGCGTTGCAAGCCTGAAAGCGGCGGCGGCCGGCGTTCCGGTGGTAGGATTCGCGGCAGGCGGACTGCGTGAGGCGGTGGCGGACGGTGAGACCGGCTTACTGGTGCCGCCCGGGGATGTCGCGGCATTGGGGAACGCTATTTCGAGACTCGCTGATAATGACCGGCTGCGGCGTGAATACGGGCACGCGGGCCGGATTCGCATGCAGACCGGGTTTTCCATCGAGGCGATGGCCGATCGTCATCGTCAACTCTACGGGTCGCTTCTCGCGTGACGGAGTCCGAGTCCATTGGCGCGCTCGCCGAAGGCCTGGTCGGCGAGCTGCTTGCCGCCGGCAAGACCGTGGCGACGGCCGAGTCCTGTACCGGCGGCTGGATCGCGAAGTCGCTGACCGACATTGCCGGCAGCTCCGGATGCTTCGGCTACGGTGTGGTCAGCTACAGTAACGGCGCCAAGGAGTCACTGCTCGGCGTGAGCCCGGCGGCGCTCGATGAGCACGGCGCGGTCAGCGACGCCGTCGTCAGGCAAATGGCGGAGGGCGCGCTCAATCTCAGCGGCGCCGACATCGCCGCCGCGGTCAGCGGCATCGCGGGGCCGGAGGGGGGCTCCGAGGAGAAGCCCGTCGGCACCGTGTGGTTCGCCTGGGCGACACGGCAGGAGGACGCGCCCGGCATCGAGGCGGAGAAGCGGCTGCTCAGGGGTGACCGCGACCAGGTGCGCACGCAGGCGGTCGTCATTGCCCTGCAGGGAATCCGCGAACGCATTCGTGACCAGTCGGACTGAGAAGAGGATATTCTTTGCATTCTGGCCGTCCGAACAGCAACGGCGGCAAATCGCGACCTCGATCGAATCGTGTAAAGCCGATCTCTGTGCGAGATGGATCAGGCAGGAGAACTGGCACATCACGCTGGTATTCATCGGCAATTTTCCGGGAAAAGACATACGGCCGTTGCAAGACGCGGCCGCTCGCGTCCGGTGTCCGCCGATGGTGATCCGCTTCGAGCGGATCGACTATTGGAAGAGGCCGAAGATCGTGTGCCTGAGCGGCGCATTCGTTCCGGACGAGCTCGCCGATCTCGTCAAGTCCCTGGAATCGGAGGCTTCGGCCTTCGGCTATCAGCCGGAGAATCGGCCTTACAAGCCGCACATGACCATCGCGCGCAAGGCCCGTTTCTTCGATCCGATTCCGCTGGCGCAACCGCTCGAGCTGCAGTGGTCGGGCTTCGAGCTGATCGAGTCCGTAGCAACGCCGCAAGGTGTTCGGTACCAGCCACTGAAACAATAAGTTCGGCGCGTTTCTTGACAATATGCTCCGATTGCGCCCGGTCCGGCGGCTGCCGGCATCCGGCTTTTTGTGAAATAATGCCCGCCTGTTCTTCGCATCCGGATGGCGACAAAACGATGGATGAAAATCGCAAGAAAGCGCTGGCCGCAGCACTCGGCCAGATAGAAAAGCAGTTCGGCAAAGGCTCTGTCATGCGCCTGGGGGATAGCAGCAAGGCCATGGACATCGATTCCGTCTCGACCGGCTCTATCGGCCTCGATGCCGCGCTCGGTATCGGCGGCCTGCCCCGGGGCCGCGTTGTCGAAGTCTACGGACCAGAGGCGTCCGGCAAGACCACACTGACACTCCAGGTTGTCGCCGAAGCCCAGAAACTCGGCGGCACGGCAGCCTTCGTCGACGCCGAGCACGCTCTCGATCCGACTTATGCCGAGAAGCTCGGCGTGAACGTCGACGAGTTGCTCGTCTCCCAGCCCGACACGGGCGAGCAGGCGCTCGAGATTACCGACATGCTGGTTCGATCAGGCGCCGTCGACGTCGTCGTGATCGATTCGGTTGCGGCACTGACGCCGAAGGCCGAGATCGAAGGCGAGATGGGCGACTCGCATATGGGATTGCAGGCCAGACTGATGTCGCAGGCGCTTCGCAAGCTGACTGCCAACATCAAACGCTCGAACACCATGGTGGTTTTCATCAACCAGATTCGCATGAAGATCGGTGTCATGTTCGGCAGTCCGGAGACGACCACCGGCGGCAACGCGCTCAAGTTCTACTCCTCTGTGCGGCTGGACATCCGCCGCATAGGCGCCATCAAGAAAGGCGACGAAGTCACCGGCAACATGACCCGGGTCAAGGTCGTCAAGAACAAGGTATCGCCGCCGTTCAAGGCCGCCGAGTTCGAGATCCTCTACGGCGAGGGTATCTCACGCGAGGGAGAGATTATCGAACACGGCGTCGCGCAGGGCTTCATTGACAAGGCCGGCTCATGGTACAGCTACAAAAAGGACCGCATTGGCCAGGGCAAGGAGAACGTGCGCGAGTTCCTGAAAGCCAATCCCGCTGTGGCCGCTGACATCGAAACGCAGATTCGTGCCAGGCTACTTCCCGAGACGGCGGAACCGACCGAAGCAGATGACGCGGAGGCTGTCGCCAAGGAAGCCTGAGCAGAGGGTTCCCGGATGCCGGAAACGGTCGACTCCGTCAATGACCCGAACGAAGACCTGCTCGCGCCGGAGCAGGCCGAGGGTCTGCACGACCCGATCGAGGCCCGCAAAAAGGCGATGGACTACCTCGCACGTCGCGAGTACGGTCGCCTGGAGCTCCAGGCCAAACTCGAGGGCGCAGGATTCGCCACCGAGGCGGCGAGGGTCGCCGTCGATCGCCTCGCATGCGAAGGCCTTCAATGCGATCGCCGGTTCGTCGACAATTTCATTCAATCCCGCATCGGCCAGGGCAAGGGCCCCGTCAAGATCCGGCGCGAGTTGAAAGAGCGAAGAATCGAACCAGGATTGATCGACGAACTGGTTTCCGAATGCGATTCCGACTGGATCGATATGGCCAGGCGCATCCGCGAGAAAAAATTCGGTGCCGACTCGCCTGCCGATTTCAGGGACAAGGCCCGCCAGATGCGCTTCCTGCAATACCGTGGTTTCGAGCCCGACCATATTCAGGCGGCG
>JBHHWI010000007.1:0-51748 GCA_046756445.1 Woeseia sp.
TCGCCAAGAATCTTCGAGAACAGATCCGGATCGACGTTACCGCCAGTCAGAATGGCGACCGTGGCTTTGTCCCCGCAGTCCGCTTTTCCGGTCAACACGGCCGCGAGAGCAGCGGCGCCGCCCGGCTCGACGACGAGCTTCAGGTTTTCGAAAGCGAATCGCATGGCGGCTTTGACTTCGTCATCGCTGACGACCAGCCCCGGACCCGCCAGTTGCTGGAGAATCGGGAACGGAAGCTCGCCGGGAGTCTCTGCCAGAAGTGCATCGCAGATCGAGCGCGCCGTCTTTGAATTCGACCGGCGCACACCGTCGCGCAGCGATCGCGCGGTGTCATCGAAATGCTCCGGCTCTACCGTGTGCACCGCCGCTGTCGGCGCCAGTGCCTTTATCGCGATTGCGCAACCTGCACTCAGCCCGCCACCGCCGCAGTTGATGAGAACCTGATCGGGCTCGATGCCGAGTGCCTTACATTGCTCGACGATCTCGAGACCTACCGTGCCCTGGCCGGCAACAATACGATCATCGTCATACGACGGCACTATTTCGGCGCCACGCTCCCTTGCGAGCTCGCGGGCGATGGCCTCGCGGTCGCCCGTATATCGATCATAGAAGATGACTTCACCGCCGAAGCGCCTCGTTCGATCAATCTTGGCTTTCGGCGCGTCCGACGGCATGACGATGGCTGTCCTGATGCCCAGCAGACTTCCCGCCGCGGCAACGCCCTGAGCGTGATTGCCCGATGACCATGCCACGACCCCCTTGCTCGCCCGGTCGGCCGGCAGTTGACTCATCAGGTTGTAAGCACCACGGATCTTGAAGGAGCCGATTGTCTGAAGACACTCGGGCTTGAGCCATACTTTGCCGCCGGCAATCTCGTTGAGCTCCGCCGATTGAATGAGCGGGGTCCTGACCACGATGTCCGACAGGCGCTCCGCCGCGGCTTCGATATCGGCAAGTTCGATCATTCAGTGGCCAGCCGGTCGATCTTCGCGGCGCAAATGAAGTCGTTGTCGGAGAGCCCGTCAATTGCCGTTGTCATGTACCGGACACGACAACTTCCGTAGTTGACAGTCATTTCCGGGTGGTGGCCCTCGGATGTCGCAATCCATGCGACGGCATTGGCAAACGCGATTGTCTTGCCGAATGTCCCGAAGGCAAACACCCGGCTGATGGCGTCGCCGGCGTCCGCTAGCTTCCAGTCCGGGTGTAAGGCCGGCATCAATTCACGGGCCTGGTCCGCGCTCAGCGGAACGACGCCGCCCTCGCATGGACGGCAGTTACGATCGACGAGTGCTGTCATGAGGGGCACTATAACAAGAAGGGCCGGACTCGAAGAGCCCGGCCAATGGGTGACTCAGAGGTGAGTCGCTTTGGGGAACGTTCAGTCAGGATTTGACGCGACCGAGTGTATCTGTTCCACGAACAGTGTCAGGCTGACCTTTCGCTCGAGCGCATAACCGTCGCTGTCCTTATCGGCTGCCGGCGACTCGCCGTGCGCGGCGAGTCCGATGCGCGATTGGTCCACGCCCCCGGATACCAGCGTATCGCGCACATGGGCCGCCCGCCGTTCGGAAAGCTTCTGGTTGTATTCCGCATCGCCTCGCTCGTCAGCGAATCCGTCGAGTTGGATCCGGACATCGGGCATTGTCGAGAGGCTCTCCGCGAGCTTCCGCAGCTTCCTGTCCGTCGCGGCGCCGAGCACTTCTTCGTCGGTGCGAAACAGGAGATCCATTTCGATGCCGGCCTGCATCATTGCCCGCGCTCGATGCAGGTCTCCGCCCAGAGAAGCGATATCGCTGTTCAGTGCATCGACACTTTTTTCCAGTGCCGCGATCGTCTTTCTCGAGCTGACCAGGGAACCGGACAGGGTGGTTACGTCAACGTCCTTCCTGTGGAATTCGTCGCCCAGCTTCGCGCCGACGGCCGCACCGATGATCGCCCCGAAGGGGCCGCCTGCGATACCGCCGATGATACCGCCGACGCCAACGCCGATACGTTCCTGTCCGGATGCCGCGCCTTCGGCCATCGCCGGCGCCGCGATCAGGCAGGTGAGCATTCCGATAGCAATAAGTTGATTACGCATTGTCTTTTCCTCCGCAAGGCCGGCCACTCCTGTGGCCCCGTTGGAGTCAATTACAAGGCGAGAATCGGTTGATCTGCGGCCGCCGGAATGGCAGGGCGGCGATCAATTGTGGCGAAATGTGTGGAAGCTATCTAACCCGCGCCGGTCAGCCCGACGAAGGTGCCGCCGTTTCGCTCACACAACACGCGCATGAGCCTGGCGAATTTCTGCGTTTCGGCCGGGACCCGCCCGCCGCCGAACTGAAACAGCGGAAAACCGACGGCATGAATCCTGACCATCTGGCTGCCATCGGGCTGTGTCTTGTTTCGTTGTTCAATCGCCCTGATTACCGGTTCCGTGGACTTGCCCCCGAAATCGTCGCCAAATACGTAAATGCTGATTTTTTTGTCGGGAGACCAGAACGTGTCTATCGCATACATGATGCCGTCGACAGGATTACTGTCGCTGAACGGCGCCCACGTGCGCATCGTGTTCGTGATCGCCTGGCGCCGCCCGGGCGTATCGGGTATCCATTTTCCGGCGTACTGCTGGAACATGTACTGGCCGTTATCGTTGAGGATCTGGAGGCCCTTGACTTCGGGATAGACCTCGAGGGTCTCGGTGAGCTTGCGTTGCACCCGGCCCCAGTTGTACTGCTGCATGCTCCCGGACGTATCGATCACGAAGATGACGTATTCGCTGTCGACCGGGATCCCGGCTACCGCATCATCATCCGGACGCTTGTAATAGGGCTGCAGGCGCAACATCTCTGCGGTCAGGGTCTGGCGCGCGGCGCGCAGATCACCCTCGTCAATCACGGCTTCCTCGGCGTCGTCGAAGGTGGCGGCGTACCGGCCCTGCACCGTATCCAGCTCGCCCTGCATCCGCGCAAGCGTCATTTTGGTAGTCGATGTCTGCTCCCGAATCGAGACGAGGTCCCGGTTGATCACGGCCGACTCCCCGCGAATATCGAACAGCTCCTGCTGCAACAATGCGATCAGCGCTTCGAGATCGGCCTGGGTCTTTTCGATGATGACGGGCTCGTAGATCTTGCTGAGCACGAGCAACAAGATGATAGCGCCAAATCCGCAAGAGATGACGTCGAGGAAAGACAGGCTGAATGTCTCGAAATCTTTGCGGCGCTTGGTCATGGCCAGTCCCTGCTGACACTGACGAACGAGCCCCCCGTGGAATTCGCGAGTGCCCAATAAGCGACCGCCGCATCCGGATCTGCTTCCATTGGGAATAACAAGGTATTGACCGGCACGCCGCTCGGAATCTCGCGCACCGCCTGATTGTGCAGCACGTAGCGCTCCCTCGCCGAAATCGTCGTTCGGCTGGTAGGCTCGTCCTCCATCGTCGGCAGGCTATCGGTGATCAATATGACGTTGTCCGGTTTCGGTGTTAGTTGCCGGATTACCCGGTAAGCTGCATGCATGTTGGTGCCGTTCTCCGGTGCTGACCGGCGGAGTGTCCTTATCGCTTCGTCGATTTGATTGCCGTCGCTGACATCGAGCCACACGCCATCGCTGCCAACGACGGCCGGTCTGGCCTTGCTGTTGAAAAGGTAGATCTGAAACTTGGATTCCTGACCGAGCTGGGTTGTCAGCCAGTCGACGCTGGCCACGGCCTGGCGCCATTTTACCGCGCGGAGCTTGTCGCGTTCGGCCATGTTGCGGCGCCGAATGACATTGACAATCTTGCTGTCCAGCATACTGGCCGAGTTGTCGATCAGGATCAGTACGCGGTCGCCGCCGACCCTGAGGCCCGTCAGGTACTGACGGTCACCGATACCCCTGAATGCCCTCACCCTCGTGCCTTCTGCATCCTGTTCTTTCGCAAGCGCGAGCAAGCGCTCCTTTTCCTTCTCCAGCCTTTCGATGTCTGCTTGAAGCTTTTCGATTCGTTCAATCTTCGCCAGCGTGTCCTTGTCGTATTCCGCCAGCTCGGCTTTCAGCTGTTCCAGGAGCGCGATGATCTGTGCAATCTGCCCTTCGGCCCGCACTTTCTCGTCTTCGAGCTGTTCCATCGTGTTTTTGGCGAGAACCAGGTTCTTGCGCCCGTCGAGCACTTCGAACTCGAGCCTCGTGGTCTCGGCCATGAGTTCGCTGTTATCAGTGTCGGTAGTTTCCTTGACCTGGGCGTTGATGATCATGAAGAACAGTACGACGGCGCCGAGCCCGCAACTCATCACGTCGAGGAACGACATGCCGATTATTTGCGATTGGGGTCTCTTACGTGCCATGTGACTCTGCCAGTGCGATCAGCTCCAGCTCGTGACCCGGCGATCCCAGCCTCAGCGAATCTCCTACCTGCAGTACGGCGGACCCGTCGATCCGGTGGCCGTTCAGGAAAGTGCCATAACGGCTGTAATCCTCAAGAACGCATTGGCCGTTCTCGCACCGCACCGAGCAGTGCCTCCTCGACACACCGGGCATTGCTGTCGGCAACGGTACCGTACGCTCGCCCTCGGCTATCTGCGAGCCGAGCACCAGCGGAGATTCTTCGATCCTGTAGGCCATATGGTCGAACAGCAAATGTGTCGGTCGCGCTGAATGTGCATGCCCGGGCTGCTCGGATTCGACCTCGACTGCGGCCTGGTCCCAGGGTAGCTGACGGATCAGGCTGATTCCCTTGCCCGATCCCGCCATATCGCGGCAGCGTGCCAGCGCTCCCCTTGCCGTTGCGCCCGGCTCGAGCAAAAAGACCTTGCCGCCGACCCGGGCCTTGAGCATGTCTGCCAGTCCCGGCAGGTGTGCGATTCGCGCGGACAACTGAATCGCGGGCGTGTCCTCGGCGCGATAAAGGGCCCGTAGCTTGCTGGCGATGCCCTGATAGATCGGCGCGGCGGCGCCAATTAACTCCAGTGATTCGATCTCGGCCTCGTGACTCAGGTTGCCGAACGCCAGCTCCAGGCTCACGCTGTCCGACGAACATGCCCGGGCAAGCCAGCCGCCGAGCCGGTCGAGGAGCATTTGCTCGGCCTGTGCGGTGTGCAGCGGATCGAATCGCGACTGTTTCACGAATGCCTCCGCGATCATTCTTATCCATGCATCGTACAGTTCATAAATACCGCCCGCGTCCAGTATTTCGAATCGTTCGACCTGAGTCCGACCAGGCTGCGCCAGTCGTGTCAGGCTGGTCGAATGCAGGCTGATATCGATATGGACCGGCACGGCATTCCTGTATTCGCGGCGAGTCGCCGCGACGGCCGAATCAACCATGGCGATGACAGGCAATTTGATTTCCGACGCGATACCGAGCAACAGGCCCAGATGATCAGTGCTCATATAGGGCGGCACGGCGATGACCAGGCTCTTGTACGTGGCCGCCAGTGGGCCCCACATCTGCTCGAGCTGGCGGCTCACCAGGTCGGCGGCGCTCAGGTGCCGAAACCGGCGATCCGCAAGCGGCGTCGTTACCAGGTCGGCCCAGTAGTGGTGTTGAATTCTTCGCGGCTTTATCCGCGCAACCGCATACGCCTCGTTGCCTGTCGTCAGTCCGTCGTCTTCCAGCAGCGCGAAGCCGGGCTCGCGATACAGGACCCGCTTTGAGTCGAGTACCGTAATTCCGGCATCGTTTATGTGGGCGGCAACGACACTCAAGCTTGAAGTCCTGACAGGCTCAATCCGATTTCATATGCCGGATCAGCTTGGCGTCGCAATAACTTTCGCTGTCAAACACGAGGCGCTCCTGCAGCAGCTGCAGCTGATGCACCAGAAACATCAGGAAAATACTGATCAACAGCGCGATAAAGGTCGAGTTGAAGGCAACGCCGAGACTCAGGGTCACACCGGCGATATCACCGTGCACGGCCTTGTCGGCCTGCGCTAGCGCCTCACCGATGCCTCTGACCGTTCCGATGAACCCGATCGACGGAATCGCCCAGGAAATGTAGCGGATCATCGACAGTTCCGACTCCAGCCTGTCTGCCTCGGATTCGCAGATCGTGTGCGTGCTGCTCGAGACGTCCTGGATGTTCCTCGTCGAGCTGAACCGCTGCAATGCATTGAGCAGGGCACGCGGCAGTAACATCTGTTGATTTTCCTCGGGCAGCGCCTGTACCTGGCGCGCAAACTCGCGCGTGTCCTCGGGCAATATTCGCATCCCCTCGGCAACCGGGACGAGGTCGACCCCGAGTAGCTTTCGTTCATTGACGAGTCGGAACGTCTTGTACCCCATGATGGCCAGCGCCCAGAACATCAGGACGAAACAGGACTCCTGCTCGAGATCCTTGATCAGCACCCACACCGATCGCTGGCGGACATAGTCGGGATCTGCCAAAGCCGCCTGGTTTTGTTCCTCGATAATCTGCGCGGCGTTCGGGCGAACGATCGAGACATAAATTGCATGCACGATGATGATTGCGATGATCAGTGCAAAGAGCTGATACACGAACTCGATCGGGATGTTCCTTTTCTTCATAAGGGGTGACGACCTCTGGTCAGATATCGACGGGAAAGGGCAGGTTCTGGTCGGCAGTTACATCCTGGCTAGGCACGAAGTCGTCTTCGTCTTCCTCCCCGTATCCCTGGTCGTCGAGGTCCGAGTCGTCCTCCTCCTCGGCTGCCTGCGTCTCCTCGGTCTCCTCAGCCTCTGCATCGGCGGGATCTTCGGTCTCCTGCGGCCAGGAGACCGACGCCAGCACTATCACCAACAGCAATGTAACTACGTGTCTCATAATGTGTTTGACAATTTTAATCGAATATTGCTCACGTAGTTTATTCGACGTTGCGGGCGATGCGGAATCCGACGTCGTTGCGCGGCATCGTGCCGAAGTCCCGGAAGCTCAGGCGCAGCTCCATGATGCCCGCATGTCGCCAGCTGGAGCCACGAATAACGTGATGCGTACCGCGGTCGGGACCCACAGGATCGACGACGGGTTCTGTCCGGCCGGGCGCCGGCACCGTATAGAGGTCGTTCACCCACTCGGCGACATTGCCGGCGCCGTCGTGGATTCCGAGCGCGTTTGCCGGAAACGATCCCACAGGCGCCGTTGACGCATAACCGTCGTCGTAACTCGGCAGGATCGACGGCACAAGTCCGGCGGCTGACTTGTCCGCATAGTTGCCGGCCTCGCCCTTCGGCGGCAGCTTGTTTCCCCAGGCGAACCGGGACGCCTTGCCGCTGCCCTGATATCGAATCGCCCATACCCACTCCGCCTCGGTAGGCAATCGGTAACCGTCCGGCGTGGGCCGGATAGGCACCCATTCGTCGAACTTGAGTTCATACGCCGGCGCCAGGCCTTCCCTGGCGCTCAGCCAGTTGCAGTATTCGACTGCGTCCGCCCAAGCCAGATTTGCGACAGGATTGTTGTCACCGGCGAGGGACGCGTGCACGTCGCCGCCGGAATCATGCCCTTTTCTGAACCTGGCGAATTCCTTGTTGCTCACTTCCTTCGCGCTGATGAAAAAGGGCCTGGTCAGTGACACCGGTACGAGAACTTCATTGGCGCGCCTGCCCTGCTCGCTGCGCGAGGCCCCCATGACGAAGCTGCCGGGCTCGACGCGCCTCAAGACCTGGCCCTCCGAGGTCGTGACCGTCAGCGCGACCGCTGTCTGACGGATTTCCTCTTCGGAGCGCAGTCGTACCTGGACCGTCTGCGGATAGCCCGGGCGCGGCGTAATGCTGCGGCTGAACGATTCATAACCCCTGCGGCGGACTTCGAGCCGATGCGGCGCGGAACTCAGATTCAGCGTCACGTTTCCGGTACCCCGCGCACGCCCGTCAACATAGACTGTGGCATCGGAGGGAATTGCGCGTATCGTCACCCTGCCCGTGCGCGCCGTCAGGTCAACGGTCATCTCCTCACCGGCCGCGGCGACGAGACGGATTTTTCGTGTCGCCGACCCATATCCGGCTTTGGTCATGCCGATTTCGTAATTGATATCCGGCGACAGCGACAGATTGACCGGTGATTGTCCACGGTATCTGCCATTGACCGTGACATTGGCGCCGCGGGGAATGGTATTCACCAGCAAACGCGCGTTGGCGGGCTCGAGCTGGATGGCGGGAACGACCTGATCGACGTTCGGCTCTGCGGTGACCGTGCCGTCCCATGCCTTGTAGCCGTCGAGGATAATGCTCAGTTCATGCGAGCCTTCGAGCAACTGCAGACGAATCGGGGTCAATCCGAGCCTTTGCTCGCCCTGATAGACGGTGGCACCGGATGGTTCACTCGACAATTCGACGTTCGCCCAGCGAGGAACGAGCTGAACGTGCACCTGCTCGTGGCGGCCGAGACCCGGAATCTCGAAAAAATCCGCAAACGGCAGGAAGCGCTCGGCGCTGATCGAGACCGAATGCGTTCCTGGCTGAAGTTCGACCGGACCGTACGGGGCCTGCCCGACGATGCCCTCGTCGATCGTAACAATGGCGTCGACGGCCGGATCGGTGGCCACCGTCAGGTGTCCCGGCAATTTCCGAAGAACCAGTTCGAAGGTCTGGCTCTGCTGATCGCTGACCGTCAGGCTCTGGCTGAGGGCGTAATAGCCGTCTTTCTTGACATGAACCGTATATGCCCCGCCGCGCAGGAGAAAACGATCGCCCAGGGGAAGCCTGAACCAGCCACCGCTGATATCGAAGTCATCGGGAGCAGCCGGGTCCACGACGAACTGAACGGACTTTGCACTGAACAGCAGATAGGACGCGATGACGAGGATTGTCAACAAGCCGCCTACGATCGCCTGCCAGTGATGTTTTCTCGACTCGATCTTCAGGGCAGCGACCTCGGACGCCCGTTTGAAGGCAGCGGGTGCAATCGCCTCGTCTTCGGGCTGGCGTGCCGAATCGTCGAGTTCCGGCGGTTTCGTGACGTAAGCGCTGTCTTCGAGCCGTATCTGAAGCCGAAGGGCGCCGCCCTGCTCGCCAATCTCGATCCGGCTGCCAAAGAACTCCAGTCGGTCGCCGGAAGCCAGCCGCCTGCTCGTCTTCAGCGGCGAACCGTTTATCTGCAGCGCACCGTCGCCGCCGACGGGTTGTACAAACGGAGCGTCGTCCAACAGATCGAGCAATGCGACGGGGTCGCCGCCCGGACCGGGCAGTCTCAGTTCGCATTCACTGCCGGTGCCGACGCGCAGCGGCAGGCGTTCGATGTCTATCCGCCGTTCGCCTTCTGCATCGAGGATTACTACGGCGTCAAAACTCAAATCCTTTCCTCACAACGGACAACAACGGGTTGAAGCTCGACCTCGGGAGACACCCTGAATTCCAGCCGGACATCGCGGTAGCCCGTCCGGCTCCCGACAGCGACATAGGTACCCGGTCGAAGGGTTATTTCCCGTGATTCAAACCGCCCTAGTTTACCAACCCTGAAGATCACAACATCCGTTGCGTTATCGGAAATCAATCGTACGGTCAGCGGCGTCACTGCCCGCTTCAGCAAGCGCGACAACTGGTTCTTCTGGTCTTCCAGCCGCGGTCCCACGGACGGCATGCGGGTGATGTCGAGCAGCATCGTCGTCGCGGCCTGCATGGTCGAGGGCTCGCTGAGACTGTCGGGATCGGCGATCCATCCCTCGAGTTTCACGTGCAGGGCATGACGTCCGCTGGCCCGAGCAAGACCTTCGTGCGCGAACGTCAAATCGGCATCGACATCGAGAATCGCGTTGTATTTCCGGATAGCGGCATCCCACTGCTCCGTGTCCTCGAGCCTTTTCGCATCGCGTTCCAGCGCTGCGATTCTCTGCAGCCGAATGCCCTGGTCGACCTGTAGCAGCCCGTCCGCCGGCTCCCGGGAGTCGGGCTGGAGAGCCTGCGCGGTCCTGAACGCGGCGCGGGCCGCCGGGAAATCGCCGTCTGCAAGAGCCTCGAGGCCCTCGCTCATTCTCTGGTCGAACGACAATTCATTGGTGGCCACCAGCACGCGTTGCAGTCCCTCGACCGCCGGCTGCCATTCGGGGTCGAGATCCAGTGCTTTCTCTAAAGCGGTCCTCGCGGCCTCCAGATCGAGATCGTTCTCGAGTTCGGCGCCCCGCCTCGTCAGGCTCATGACCAGGTCGAGGTTCTGCGCGCGCGCGAGACCATTGTGTGCCTCGGCGTGGCCGGGACTGATGGCGACGGCCAGTTCGTAATGCGCCAGAGCCTTGACACTGTCACCGGCATCGAGGGCAGTGCGGCCGTTCTGCATCTCATCTTCAAATATGATGTCTACGCGATCGAGCAGCGGATCGATGATCGATATCGCTTCCCGGTATTTCTCGCCCGCCAGCTTCCAGTTTCGCCGCAGGAACGCCTGATCGCCGGCAGCATAGACTGCTTGCGCATTCTCGAAGATCTGGCCACCCCAGCGAGCGACCGCCCGCGCCTCCAGGGTTTCGAGTTTCGACAACAACTCGCCGAGCGCCCGCTCCGCTTCCTGTTTCAGACGCACGCGTTCGTCGCGGCCCATGACCTCGGCAATGTTCTCGTTAAACAATATGTTCTCGTCGGCTTTCGGCAGCGTGGCTCGCCGGTCGGTGGCTGTCGCGGTCTCCTCCGGTGAATCGGCATCACGCATGGCGGCGTATCTGGGCAGGACAAATACCACCGCGAGTAACACCAGGAAGGCCGCAAACAGCGCAGCCCCCAGCACGCGCGGTGAAACCCCGGTCTGCTCCTCCGGCTGCCGGGCCCCGCCGTCCCGCGGACGCGCCATATGCTCGACACGGCGTATGGTCGGTTCAATCGGCTCAACGTCAACGCTCCGCACGTTTCCCAGATACCGCGCCGGTACCGGACCGGGCGGGAATCCGGCGTCGCTCAGGCGGTTGGCGACGGACTCGGCGCCTGGCCTCGAACCCGGATCCGGGGCCAGCATTTCCTCGACCAGTGATCCGACCTTGGCGGGTACGGGGCTGCCGTCCCGCGCCGTCCGAAGCCTCGCCCCCTTGCCGGGAGGTCCGCCACTGATGAGCTCGAAGATCAGGACGCCCAGGCTATAGATATCGTCTTGCGGCTGCGGCGACTCCCCTGCCAGTCGCTGGGGGCTTGCGGCTACCGGCGAGGCCCCGCCCCCGAAATCGATCAGGTACGGCGCTCCTCTTTCGTCCAGCAATACGTTGGCTGCCTTGATATCCCCGTGGACGACGTTTTTGCCGTGTGCATATCGCAGGGCATCGGCGATAAGCCCGATCGGTCGCAGCGCGATCCCGAGATCCTCGCCTGCAAGAACGGAAACATCCGGGCCGCTCAGGTACTGGAGCCCGAAAAAAGGCCCGTCGGCATCATCATGGTATTCGAAGACGCGGATGATGTTGGCGTGCATCAGCCGGGAGCCGAGCTGCCATTCGTTGTGAAAGAGCTTACGGTAGCCGGCCCTGGCAGCCAGTCCGGAGGCAAGGAATTTGAGGGCCACGGACTTCCCGGTTCGCCGGTCGTTCGCAAGCCAGGTTTCCGACATGCCCCCGGATCCGAGCCGGCGGACCAGAGTGTAGCGATCAGCTAGCAGTGCCCCTTCTTCCAAGACGCGCATGGAGATCTACGTTCTGATATCAAGTGGTCTGATCGCCCCTGGTCGGAACGCCAACGTCGACATCGCCCGAAAACCCGGTCTCTGCCTCGTAGATTTGCTTGAGAAGTCGGCGCCAGCCTTCGTACTGCGCCGCAGCCGTACCGGTCAGACGTCGCGCCTCGCCTTCAACTGTGACGACCATCGGGGCCGCCTCCGAACCAAACGACTCGGACAATTCCTTTATCGACTCGAGGTGCATCTTGGCTTCGCTTCGGCGGGTCAGGCCACTGATTATGGTTTCCAGCCCCTGCGACATACCGACGTTCTGAATACCGCGCTTCATCCGCCGCGTCGACGAACTGGAACTGTTGTCCGTCTCCATCGCAACCGAGCCGGCCAGCACGACGACGCCGAGTAGAGTACGCATCGCCGCCGCTCGTCTCACCTGACGGTAATTCACTTGCTCCTCGCGCGAAACCTTGCGCCATCCCTCGTACGGCATCGCGATACCGTAGTAGAAATTTGCGTAGTGCTCGTTCAGCGTATCGATGACCAGACGATCGCGCTCGCGAATCTGCCGAAGTCGTAATGCCATCGGATCGTTTTCGGCCGGCAGCCGGAGAATCTCGACCACTCCGTCACCGTTCGTGGACAGGTGTTCGCCGAAAGACAGGGGCGCCATATCACCGAAAAACTGCAGTTCGGATACCTGTCTGATCTGCTGGATCCGTTTTGCGGGAATGATTGCGACGTACTCGCGCAGGTCGTTCGCAATATCGTTGAACACGCTCTGATAGGGGTCGTTGGTCCTGTCCCGGTACTGGTCGTAGGAGGAGATTCCGGTCTGCGTTTTGTAGTTCTTCCGGTACCACCTGTGACCCATGGCGTCCTCGACCGCGATCCGGAGATTCACGAATTCTCCGTCCGATTTTTCAATCTCTCCACTGATGATGACGTCGGTAAATGCCCGGCGCGTTGGAATGACACGCACGGCTCCCCAGTGGCCGGTAGCCTGTAAGGTCGTCTTCAGATGATAGGGAAGATAGCGGACCTCGGCCGATCGGACTTCTTCGTAGATCCCGGTCTTGACCGGATCGTTATTCTTGGGAACGCCATCCGCAAACTCGACAATTCCGATGTCGAGGAGCATTTCCTCCGGCGGCGCTACATCGGCGAGCTGAAGTTCGCTGACTTGTGCCGTGACGACTTCATTTACGGAACAGCTGGAAACCAACCATGCTGCAAGAAAAAGGAAGCACGATCTCTTTAACATCACGTCAGACGGCTATGCTTACAGGCCATTGTACTTACGATACTCTTCCCACAGTCGCTCACGCAGTACCGGGTCATCCTCGGCCAGAGCCGCTTCGTACAATTGCTTGGCGACGATGTCGTCTCCGACATTTTCCATGATGTCGTCCGGAACCCGGGCCTGAATCTCTTCTTCGCTGAGACTGTCCACCGATGACCTGCGTTCGTCTGTCGGGTTCAGTATGGATACGGTACCGCTGGTACTGTTCGCCCCGCCGGCCTGCTGGCCGAGACCGACACGCCCGCCACCGGCGCCGCTACCGCCGGCGCCGCCAGTGCCGAAGCCTTCGGTGTTTCGACCGACCGTAGAGATCTCTCGCTGCTCTTCCATCAGGACTTCGTCGAAGCCGCCGACGGACTCGTCGAGCTCTTCACCGAGGCGCTCGGCGCGCTCCGCATCGGTTTCACCCGGATACTGACCGACGCCACCGGCTCCGCCGGGGCCACCGGCATCGCCAGCGTCGCCCGTGCCCTCACCTTCGCCATCGCACTGCCCTGAACCGCCGATGCCACCGGGAATGCCGAAGCCACCTGGCCCGCAGTCACCGTCGCCATCGCCGTCGCCATCGCCATCGCCGTCACCGCCCTTACCCATGGACGGCATGCCGATTCCGGGTAATTCTAGTCCGGGAATGCCGCCAACCGAGCCGCCGGGCATGCCACCCGTAGACCCGCCAGGCATGCCACCAGGGGAACCGCCAGGCATGCCGCCCGGAGAACCACCGGGCGAGCCACCGGGCATGCCCCCCGGAGAACCGCCGGGCGAGCCACCGGGCATGCCCCCCGGAGAACCGCCGGGTGAGCCACCGGGCATGCCCCCCGGAGACCCGCCGGGCGAGCCACCGGGCATACCACCGCCGGGGATACCGCCGCCGGATGAACCGCCGCCGGATGATCCTCCGGACATGCTCGTCGTTGCACAGCCACCGGCCAGTACGGCGACAAGCAGGAGTCCAGCAAGGGGATTGAACCAAGGGCCAATCGAGCCGGATTTGCTGATTATGTTCATTGCCTTAGCGCCTCTTTCGAATAGTCATTCACCCAATCAGAAACTGTTGCCCAGCGGCTCCGGCGACAGCTCCGTCCCTGGCTTAGATAGGGATTTCGGGGCCTGAGTTCCCTTCGTCTCAGGCATTATGCCTCACGGTTTCAGGCAAAAGCATAACGCCGATGACATTAATACGGTGTGACGGCACCCGCAAGCAGAATTCCCGCCGCCGCACTCCTTGCCGGTAGCGCTACACCACAACATAAGACCTTGTTTCGCTGTGATTTTAACGTCTGGCGACGCTCGCGCGTTGACGCTGCAGCAGAAAAAAGCGGCCAGCTAGCCTTTGTAGGGTTTGCGAAAAAGTATGACGGACAGGTCGTCCGGTTTGCTCGGCTGCAGGGTTGATGCGGTGGTCATTCGATGCCGCGCAAGCCGGGTCATCGACTTCATCGCATCGGCGAGCGGCCCCTTGCGCATGATTTCGACTACTTCACCGAAATGAATGTTGTCGGTCAGCCCGTCGGTCGCCAACAGCACCGTGTCCCTCGGCCGCAGATGAACCGCCGAGGCGACGTCGATGCGCATGTCGTTCATGCCGACGAAATTCGACACGAGGTGCCTGTCTTCGTGATGCAGCGCCTCGCGCTCGTCGAGAAAACCCGCTTCGACCGCGAATCCGGTCGGTGAATGCGCCATCGTCTGAGACTTGACGCGCCCCCGTTGCCCGACGACGATCGCTTCCGAATCGCCGACCTGATAGGTGCGTGAGATCAGTCCCTCGATCGCTACCACAGTCATGGTCGTCGCGGAATCGTTGCCGATGCCCAGCACGGCCTGATTGGCCGCTTCAATCCCGTTGAGGATGGCCGTGCGCAGCAGCATCGCTTCCGTCATTGCCGCGTGCAGGGATTCCGCAAGTTTGAATACCGCCGTGCGCGATGCCTGCCTGCCGGCGGGTAGCCCGCCGGCGCCGTCGGCGACCACGAGTATCACGGCATCCGGTCCGAAGGGTATGGCGGCGACGGTATCTTCGTTTTCCGTTTCCTTGTCGGGCGAGCGGCACGTGTAGGCAACGATTGAGCCGCCGCCCATTTCCAGTGCGATGCTGTCCGGGTCGGTCGGGCCCTCCAGCATGGCCATTCCGTCTCCGTACTCGCTCATTCCCGCCTCACAGGTTCCCTGCACCAGGCGCAGTAGTTCCAGAATTCCTCGGCAATGCCCCATTTGCAGGCGCGGCAACGATGGCGACTGCCTTCGATCTTCCACGGCTTTCTGACTTTGATTCGACACCAGGGGCAGTAACGCATGAAGGGCATCAAGGGCTCCCGGCAGCGCTTGTTTGCGCAACGCACGCTGTAGCGCTTGTCCGGGTAACGGCGACTGGTTTCGGCTTCGAAGCCGGGCCCGTAGCACCACGCGCAGTAATTCCAGTCATTCTTAACGCCCCGCTCGCACCTCGGGCAGTGCGCCGGCATCCGGCTGGATGCCCCGCGCGCCGGATTGGCGAAGCCGCACCAGGGGCAGGCCTGCATGCTTTCCGCAACCGGACCTTCACAGCGGCGGCACTGGTGCCGCGTGTCGAGCACGCTTCTGAATTGTCGCTGAAACTCCCGCCATTGCAGCTGGCGCCAGGAGATGCCCCGCCTGACGGATCGCCTCGAGCTCGAGCGGCGCTGTTTTCTTGCCCGGCTTTGCAGTCGTTCGAATGCAGCCTGCATCTGAATCGCGTTTCGATATCTGTTGGAGGGATCGAGCCGAATCGCGCGACGCAACATCGCGGCAAACTCCGGCCGCACCCGATTCATGAGTTGCTCGTGGCCCACCATCGGCCATTTGAACGGCCACTCCGGCAGCTTGCCGGAAAACAGGCGATACAGAACGAGCCCCATTGAAAATACGTCCGACTGAAATTTCGGCCGGCCCATGGCCTGCTCGGGAGCGATGTAATCGATCGTTCCTGAACCGGACGCTTTGAGCGTACGAAGGCTGAGCTTTGCGAATCCAAAATCGGCGAGTTTCAGCAGATTGCCGGGAAATAGAATGAAGTTCTCGGGTTTGATATCGCAATGAATGATCTTGTGTTCGTGCGCGAACGCAAGAGCGGAAAGCGCCTGACCGGCGAGATCGAGCGCTCGTGCCGTGGAGATGCGTCTTTCGATCCGATCAGCAAGTGACTCCTCGCCCAGATCCATTGCAATGACGAAGCGGTCGTCGACGTAGCTCGCGTTCCGCACCGACAGTATGTTCGAATGCTTGAGCCTGACGGCGACCTGTACTTCGTGCAGGAATTCTTCTTGCGTCAGTCCGCCGCCTTTTTTTGGAACCTTGAGGGCGACTTTCGTTCTGTGAATCGTGTCGAACGCCCTGTACACGTCGGCCAGGGGACCGGAAGCGATGCGGCTGACAATGCGGTACTTGCCGAGCTTTTGCCGGGCGCGGAGCATTAGTCGGAACGTTGCATGGCGCGGTTCATGGTCACGCCCTCAAGCTCGTCTGGGCCGACGGTGGCGTGTCTCACGAGTGACTCCTGCCGGAATCGCGCGATCGCACACGGGAAACGGCGTCGAGCCACCCTTTATAAAGCATGTCCCGCCGTCGGCTCTCCATCGCCGGCTCGAAGAGGGAGTCGCGCTGCCAGAGTTCCTGCAAGGCTTCGGTCGATGAAAACACGCCACTCTTTAGTCCCGCGAGATACGCCGCGCCAAGCACCGTCGACTCGACATTCTCCGGGCGCTCGACGGGCAAACCCAGGATGTCTGACAGGAACTGCAGAAACCAGTCATTGGCAACCATGCCGCCGTCGACCCTGATGATGTTCGGCTCAATGCCATCCTGCGCCATCGCGCCGATCAGGTCTTTCGTCTGGTAGGCGACGGCCTGCAGCGTCGCTGTCACGATTTCGCTGATGCCGCTGTCGCGCGACAGGCCGAGTATCGCCCCGCGCGCATCGGGGTCCCAGTACGGTGCGCCGAGACCCGCGAAGGCCGGTACGACATGCACATTTTGCACGATGCCCGAGGCCTCCGCGATCTCTGCCGTGATCGCCGCCGAGTCGATGATGTTGATCCGGTCCCGCAGCCACTGTATCGCCGAACCGGCGACGAAGATGCTGCCCTCGATGCCGTATGTGCTTTTTCCGTTCAAGCGGTACGCGACCGTCGTCAGCAATTTGTTCGCGGATCGAAGTGCCGTGTCGCCGGTGTTCGCGATCACGAATGAGCCCGTGCCATAGGTGCTCTTGGTGATGCCCGGCTCGAATCCGGCCTGGCCGATGAGTGCCGCCTGCTGATCGCCGGCGACGCCGCATACCGGTATCGCAACGCCGACCGCAGAGCGGTCCGTCGAGCCGAAGTCAGCGGCGCTGTCCCTGACTTGGGGCAATAACGACGCCGGTATGTCGAAAAGGTCGAGCAGCCCGGCATCCCAGTCCTGGGTGTGAATATTGAAGAGCATCGTGCGCGACGCATTGGTCGCGTCCGTCGCATGCACGGCTCCGCCCGTCAGGCGCCAGAGCAAGAAACAGTCGACCGTGCCGAACGCCAGTTTGCCGTCGATCGCCAGTTGCCGCGCCGTCGGTACGTTATCCAGAATCCAGGCGAGCTTGGTTGCCGAGAAATACGGATCGAGGCGTAACCCCGTTTTTGCAATGACCTCGTCTTCGGCGCCCTGCTCTTTGAGTATTCTGCAGTAGTCCGCAGTCCGCCGGTCCTGCCAGACGATCGCGTGACACACGCATTCCCCCGTATCGCGGTGCCACACCAGTGTCGTCTCTCGCTGATTGGTGATGCCTATGGCAGCGATCCGGTCCGGGCCCACGCCGCTATCGCCCAACGCCCTTTTCGTGACATCGAGGACCGATCCCCAGATTTCCTCGGGGTCGTGCTCCACCCAGCCCGGTTGCGGGTATTCCTGCGGGAACTCCTGCTGAGCGCTGGCGACCACGCGGGCGTCACTATCGAATATCACCGCGCGACTGCTGCTGGTGCCCTGGTCGATTGCCATTAAATACTGCGTCACACCTGTTTCCCGGAGAAAATCGGATTCCTGACTGCTATTGTCTGCCCGACCTCGACCGGCGTCGGCAAGTCTCCCTGCCGTTGGGTGAAGTCGCGCAGCGCCGACAGGATGGGCCGCGGAAACGGCGTCACCCGGCGAGTGGTGAGATCCACGTGCAGATTCATCCACTCTCCCGTGGCGGCAACGAGCGATGTGCCGGCATGGTGCATGCGTTGAAACTGGTGGATGCGCTTCTCATCGTAGGCCAGTATCTGTGCCGTGATGTGATACGGCTCGTCTACCTTGAGTTCTCTCTGGTAGGTGACATGGCTTTCGACCGCAAAAGTCGAACACCGGGTCATCTCGACATATTCGGACGTGATTCCGAGCTGCTCCCACAGCGCATCAACCCCGAGATCGAATGCCAGCACATAGTAGGCGACGTTCATATGACCATTGAGATCGATCCACTCGGGTAAGACCCTTCCCTTTGCGATCGATACGCCCGCCGCCGTCATTCCGTTTCCAGTTCCGCCAGGTCGCGAAAATGCTCCAGGGCCTCGGGGTTGGCGAGCGCATCCGTATTTTTTACCTGCTCGCCGTGCACGACGGAACGAACCGCAAGCTCGACAATTTTTCCGCTGATCGTTCTCGGTATCTCGGGTACCGCAATGATCTTCGCCGGTACGTGACGCGGTGTCGTGTTGTCACGAATGACACGGCGGATTCCCGACTTCAGATCATCGTCGAGTTCGACGCCATCACGAAGCACGACAAACAGCACGACGCGCACGTCGTCGTCCCAGTTCTGCCCGATGGCGATGCTCTCGAGAACCTCCTCGAGCTTCTCCACCTGCCGGTAGATCTCGGAGGTCCCGATGCGTACGCCGCCCGGATTCAGCACGGCATCGGAGCGACCGTGTATGAGCATGCCACCCCCGTCGGTGATCTCGGCATAGTCTCCGTGCGCCCATACGCCCGGATACCGCTCGAAATAGGCGGCGTGATATTTCGCATCACCCGGATCGTCCCAGAATCCGACGGGCATCGAAGGAAAGGCCCCGGTGCAAACCAGTTCGCCGTTTTCGTTCGTAACCGGCTGGCCCTGTTCGTTGAAGATCTCTACCGCCATACCGAGTGCCAGGCACTGCAATTCGCCACGCCGCACCGGCAAGATCGGATTACCGGCGGCAAAGCAGCTGATGATGTCCGTGCCGCCGGATATCGACGACAATTGCAGGTCTTCGGCAATCGCATCATAGACAAAGTCGAAACTTTCCGGTGCCAGCGGGGAACCGGTCGAGGTTACGGCTCTCAATTCCGACAGATCGAATTCGTCTCCGGGTCGCACGCCGGCTTTTTCAAGCGCCGAGATATATTTCGCACTGGTGCCAAAGACGGTCAGCTTTTCATCCTCGGCCATCTTCCAGAGAACGCGACCGTCGTCGAAAAATGGCGATCCGTCGTACAGCACAATCGTCGCGCCGGACGCCAGGCCGCTGACGAGCCAGTTCCACATCATCCAGCCGCAGGTCGTGAAATAGAACAACCGGTCGTGTGTGCTTATGTCGAGGTGAAGAACGTGCTCCTTCAGGTGCTGCAACAGCGTTCCGCCGACGCCGTGAACGATACACTTGGGCACACCCGTCGTACCGGACGAGTACATGATGTAGAGCGGGTGATCGAACTCGAGCGGCGCAAATTCCAGGCTCGCGTCATTCGCCGAGAATTCGGACCAGCGCATTGCACCGCGAATGTCGCCGATATCGAAATCGTCGCTCGAAAACGGGACGACAACCGTGCGTTCGATGCTCTCGATGGTCGCCAGTACGCCTTTCGTCACATCCAGCGAGTCATGTCTTTTCCCATTGTAGAAATAACCGTCTGCGCAAAACAGTATCCTCGGCCTGATTTGCCCGAAGCGATCGACGACCCCATTGACGCCGAAGTCGGGGGAACAGGAGGACCAGATCGCGCCGATGCTTGTAGATGCCAGCATCGCGATGATCGCCTCGGGGCAGTTCGGCAGATAACCGGCTACCCGGTCGCCTCTCGAAACACCGGCCGAAAGTAATGCGCCGGCGACCCCCGCGACAGCGCGTCTGAGCTCGTCGAAACTCAGCTCACTCCTCGTGCCGTCCTCGCCCCGAAAGACGATGGCCGCCCTGCCGCCCCGGTGACGCAGCAGATGTTCGGCAAAGCTGAGTCGGCTGCCGGTAAACCATCTGGCGGTCGTCATGTCGCCGGGCTGTATGAGAATGTCGTCGGCGGGCTTGCTGAATTGTACGTTGCAGAATTCGCACAACGCCTGCCAGAATTCGGCCATATGATCGATCGACCATCGATACAGTTCGTCATAGGAGTCGAACGATCGATCCCGCATGAAACGATACATCGCCGTTTCTCCGAGATGCTGCTCGTCCGGCTGCCAGATAATCGGGTTTTCGGTCAATCCGGATTCCTTGTTCTGGTTTTGAAGCGATTATCTCAGCATATGGCGGCGAGTCCACACCCGCCGCTTGTGTCATACTTTGGCTCCGGGAGGTCGAGATGCCGGACACTGTATTTCTGATCATTGGCGCCGTGATCGTATTGCTGGTCGCTGTGTCGATCGTGCTCAAGAAGAAGACCGGCCCCAGGGTACCCGAGGCGCTGCGGCCCGGCAGGTCGCTGCCGCACTTTGCCGCGAGCGATGAACAGGGCAACCCGGTCAGCTCCGCACAACTCGTCGGGTCGCCGACTGTGATGCTGTTTGTCCGGGGAAACTGGTGTCCGTTTTGCACCAGGCAGGTCGAGGACCTGACGCGTTACTACAAGGACATTGTCGATCTCGGCGGCAAGCTGATACTGGTGACGCCGAAGCCGCTAGGGACAACCCGCAGGGTGGCGAAGTTTTTCGAAGTCGAATTCGAATTCTGGCTCGACGACGACCTCAATGCAGCCCGCCAACTGGGTCTGGTCATGCCCGCCGCCGTGCCCGGCGATCACCGGAATGAATACGGGGAAGACACGGTCTGGCCGACTGCGCTGGTCGTCGACGCGGCCGGTATCATCCGCTTCGCGAAACTGTCGAGATTCGTCATCAACCGTCCGGATCCGAAGGCTTTGCTGAACGAGCTGAGAAAACTGAGTCAATAGGGGACGGACCCCTCGGGGTCCGTCCCCGACCAGCGTTTTCTAGACAAGGGCTCTGACCCTTTTTGTCGTCGGCGCCCGTTGCCCTGTAATTATGCCGCGCGCCTGTTCGTCGGCAATGATGTTCGTGGGCGTGCCGGAAGCCGATGACACTTCGAATATCCTGGTCAGGCGCACACCGATCCCGGCGATCAGTACATCGACTTCATCGTCTTCGACGTTCCCGGCGTATTCGCAAGCCACGTTGATGATACCGCCGGCATTGATGACGTAGTCCGGCGCATACAGGATTCCGGCATCGGCGACCCGTTGGCCGTCCGCCTCGGCAGACAACTGATTATTGGCGCCTCCTGCGACGATGCTGACCCGGAGTTGCGGAATCGACTGCTCGTTGAGAACGGCACCGAGCGCGCACGGCGCCAGCACATCGGCATCCTGAGTGAGGATCCCTTCCGGCGGTACAGCGCTCGCGGCGAATTCATCGCACACTCTTCGCACGCGGCTTTCGTCGATGTCTGTGACGACGAGATTTGCGCCGGCCCCGGCAAGATACCTGCACAGGTGATAACCCACATTGCCCAGGCCCTGTACCGCGACCGTGAGTCCGTTTACATCGTCTCGATCGAGTCTGAATCTCGCCGCCGCCTCGATGCCCTTGAACACGCCGAGCGCGGTCTTGGGCGACGGGTCGCCACCCGCGCGACCGTCCGTACTCGGCAGACCGGTCACGTGTTTCGTCCGTCGGGCCACGACTTCCATGATGGCCACGCTCATGCCCACATCCTCGGCCGTGATGTAGTCGCCGTTGAGCCGCTCGACGAACTCGCCGAACTTCTCGTACAGCGCCTCCGAACCATCGAAGTCCGGCGTCTTGATGATGACGCCCTTGCCGCCACCGAAATGCAGTCCCGCCATGGCGTTCTTGTAGCTCATGCCCTGCGACAGCCGCAGAACGTCATGCAGCGCCGCATCGTCAGACTCGTAGCTCCAGAGCCTGACGCCGCCGGCTGCCGGTCCCAGCGCCGTGGAGTGTATGGCAATGATCGCCTTGAGCCCTGTTGCCGCATCGCGGCAAAAGACCACGCGTTCGTGGTCGTCGAAGGCAGGATCGTCGAAAGCAGCCATGATTATCCTGTGAAAGGAGGGAGTCGATTCATTCGGCGCGCGGATTCTAGCGCAGAGACTGCGCCCGGTCGATGATATATGCCTTGATCGCCTGACTTTGCTCAAGAGTCACTACCCCCGCAAAACCAGGCATGCCGGTCGACGACTGCGAACCGCCCAGAACGATGGCGTCCCATTCGGCGAAGACCCGCTTGTCGCTATAGCGGAGGTCCGGCGTCAGGCCGCCGCTGACCGCGCTGAAGCCGTGACACACCATGCACCTGTTGGCAAAGACCCGATGCCCCTGGCGTACCGACGCCGCACTCGCCGTCTGCTCCGGTACGTCAGGGGCAGGCGGCGGCGGCGCTGCCGGCAGCTCCGGCAACCGACCCGAGGCACCGAGCCTGAATGTCAGCACCCGGCTTCTGTTTTTCATTTGCAGGGCCAGGGCGGTCGGCCCGCCGAGCATGCCCATCGCCGTACCCCAGCCGACGGCAACGGAGACGTATTGCCGGTCGCCGATTTCAAAGGTCACCGGCCCTGCGGTAATGCCGGTCTGGGTCGGAAATGCCCACAGCCGCTCGCCCGTATCGGCCGCATAGGCCACGAATTCGCCGATGATGTTGCCCTGAAAAACCAGGTTGCCGGCCGTAGCCAGAACCCCGCCGTTCCACGGACCGGCGTGCTGATAGCGCCATACCTCTTTTTGTGAAACCGGATCCCAGGCCGACAGATGCCCGCGCAGCATGCCGGCGACCTTGATCAACTCGACCGGATCCTCGGGCATGTCCGCGAGCAGCAAATCGATCCCGGTGTTCCACTGACCGGCGATAAACTCGAAATCTTTCATGGTCCCGTAAACACCGGGAATTTGCTGCGCGGGAATGTAGACCAGCCCGGTATCGGGACTGAAGGCCATCGGCTGCCAGTTGTGGCCGCCGAGCGATCCCGGCAACAGCGGGCTCGGGCCATCGGTGTAACGTGCGCCGGGGGTTTCGACAGGCCGCCCGGTACCGGCATCGATGCCGGTGGCCCATGTGACCGGCACGTAGTTTTGCGCCGAGATCAGCGCGCCGTTCTCGCGGTCGAGCACATAGAAAAACCCGTTTTTCGGTGCCTGCATGGCGACCCTGCGCAAGATTCCATCGATTTCCAGGTCCGCGAGAATGATGTGCTGAGTGGCCGTGAAGTCCCAGGTCTCGCCCGGCGTCGTCTGGTAGTGCCAGACGTACTCACCGGTATCGGGCTTCAGCGCAACGATCGACGAAAGAAAGAGATTGTCACCGCCCCCGGGGCTGCGGATCTGGCGGTTCCAGGGCGAACCGTTGCCGACGCCGATATAAAGGAGATCGAGTTCCGGATCATAGGCCATCGAGTCCCAGACCGTGCCGCCGCCGCCGTATTGCCACCACTCGCCGGTCCAGGTCTCGGCCGCCATGGCCATCGCCTCGTTTTCGAAGCCCTCTGCGGGATTGCCCGGCACGGTGTAAAAGCGCCAGTTGCGGTTTCCGGTCTCCGCGTCGTAGGCGGTGACGTATCCGCGCACACCGAATTCGGCGCCGCCGTTCCCGATGACGACATTGCCCTTGATCACGCGGGGGGCGCCGGTGATCGTGTAGGGCTGGTCGCGATCGATCGTGCTGACCCGCCAGGCGACGCTACCGTTCGCCGCGTCGAGCGCGACCAGATAACCGTCTAAGGTGCCGACGTAGACCTTGTCGCCCCAGGCGGCGACGCCGCGGTTGACCACATCGCAGCAGGCGTCCTTGCCCCGGATCTTCGGTACCTCCGGATCGTAGGCCCAGATCTGCTCGCCCGTTCCTGCGTCCAGCGCGAACACGGTGCTCCAGGAGCCCGTCACATACATCACGCCGTCGATGACCAGAGGAGTCGCTTCGACGCCCCGATTCGTCGGTATGTCGAAAAACCAGTCCAGGCCGAGGTCGGCGACATTGCCGCTGTCGAGGGTGTCCAGGGGGCTGAAACGCTGCTCGTCGTAAGTCCGGCCGTGGGTCAGCCAGTTCGAGGTATCACCCGCAGCGGCCAGCAGTCGCTCCGATGTTACCCTCGGCGCGTCCCATGGCTCGGCTGCCTCCTGACCCGTTTCTTTTTCGCAGGCCGATATAGCAAAAAAGGCCGCGAGCGTCAGGAGGTTGCTGGCATTTTTGTTCATGACACGAATCCTAATAGGGAACACCGACGGCCTTGCAGAGAAACTTCATGTACGGCGTCGCGGCTTTGAACGCGGTTTCCACCTTGCGCTGAAACTGCGGACTCAACGCGTCGTCGTGCGACATATTCTTGACCGCGATGAAGCTCTTGCGCTTGATGTCCTCGATCATCGGGTGTTCCTTGCCGAATCCGCGCGGCGGTCGAGTAAGCGACGTGCCGCCGAGCTCGAAATGCCGGGCAAAGGTCTTATCACCCTTCGCACGTTGCCATTCGGCTGACTTGTCCCGGATCCGCTCTCTGATCATCAGCAGCGGTTCCGACTCGGGCATCCACATCCCGGCGCCGAGAAATACGCCGTCGGGATCGATATGCACGTAGTACCCGGGTGAATGCACGTTCTTTGCCAGTTCGTGACGGAACTGGATGCCGATGTTGGTCTTGTAAGGCAGCTTGTTGTTCGAGAACCGGGTGTCTCTGTAAATCCGCATCAGGGAGCCGCCCATGCGTTTGGGTATGGCGGTGAAATGCGGCGCGATGTCCTTGAGCGGTCCCTGCATCGACTGAATGAACTTCAGCGCGACATCCAGCACCTCGACTTCGTATCTCGGCTTGTTCTCGTTGAACCAGTCGCGATTGTTGTTCCTGCGAAGCTCCCTCAGGAATCCGATCGTTTCGGGCTTGAAGCCCGCGTATCGTCCGGAAGGCATCAGCCGCAACCCTCGTCGGAGCAATTTGCCGACGGCTTTGCCGCGACCGGCCTCAGGCGGATCGGGTTGTCACGGATACCGAGTTTCACCTGGACCACTTCGGCTGGCGTTTGCCGAGAAAGGCGCCGATTCCTTCTTCGGCATCCTCGTCCAGCATGTTGCGAACCATCACCTCGGATGCGAGATCGTATGCGTCGCCGAGTCGGCGCTCGGCCTGCTCATAAAACGCTTCCTTGCCGACGGCAATCGCGTAGTCCGACTTGCCTGCTATCGTCTCGGCGAAACGCCTCACCTCGGCGTCCAGCGCTTCCCCCGGCACGGATTTGTTGATCAGTCCGATTTGCTCGGCCCGCTTTGCGGATTGGGCTTCACCGGTGAGCAGCATCTCCATCGCATGCTTTCGACTGAGATTTCTGCTCAGGGCGACCATCGGCGTCGAGCAGAACAGGCCCAGGTTGACGCCGGGGGTCGCGAACTCTGCCGTGTCCGACGCGATTGCAAGGTCGCAGCTCGCAACGAGCTGGCAACCGGCTGCCGTCGCGATGCCATGGACCCGGGCGATTACCGGCTTCGGGCAACGGACGATGCCGAGCATCATGTCGGAACACTGGCGCATCGTGTCCTCGTAGAACCGCCTGCCGCCGTCCGGGTCGGCGCGGTGATCAGTGAGTTCCTTCAGATCGTGACCCGCGCAGAAGGCGGGGCCCGCGCCCTGCAGGACGATGACTCGCACATCCGGGTCCTCGCCGGCCGCACAGACCGCCGCCGTGATCTCCGCCATCAATTCCCTCGTCAGGCTGTTACGCTGATCCGGCCGGTTCAGGGTGAGCGTCAATACGCCGTCGGCAATGTCGTTCCTGCTGGTTTCCAGTACTGCGGACATGGCTAATACGTGATCGACTCCGCGAGCGTATGCCAGCGGCCGTCCCGGATCTGCGACAGCGTAGACTCGGACACGCCCTTGTGATCGTCCGGCCCGAACGACAGCCGGTAACCGAATATGTCCTCGTAGTCGTCGATCGCCTCCAGGCCGGCGATGAGCGAATCGACGGTCAGATCGCGGCCGGCATTCTCGAGACCTTTCACCACCAGGTCAGCGTTACGATACGCCTCGAAGGCGATGTATTCGGGAGCTCTTCCATACTTATCAATGTACTTGTCCCACCAGGCGGCGACCTCATCGGAGCGCGGCACATCGCGATAGATCATCGCCATGTGCACAAACGCGTAGTAACCTTCGGCCGCGCCACTTTCCTGATCGGCGACGGCCTGGTTGTAGGCGGCGTTATTGCCGACCCAGGCGACACCGTCCCAGCCCAGCTTGCGTGCGGTCTCCAGTATAAGGATGGTGTCGCGGACGACCGTGCCCATCAGTACGAGATCGCAGCCGGCGTTGCGCAATCTCAGTAGCGCGGCAGTGAACTCGTTTTCGGCAGGCTTGTGCGCCGAGTGCGCGGCGAGTTCCATACCCATGGCCGCTGCCTGGTCGACCGCGGCTTCGTAAATCTCGTGCCCGTAGTCGGTGTCATGATAGATGGCACACGGCGCCTTCAGCCCTTTCTCTTCGACGAAGTACTTCGTCGCCGCACGGATTTCATCGTAATAAATCCCGCGCGCGTGAAACTTCATTCTGTGAAAAGGCTCGACCATCGACCGCGCACCGGTTATCGGAAACAGGTTCGGTACGCCCGCCTCCAGTTGCTGGGTGAGCACGGCATTGTTCGTCGGAGTGCCAATCGCCAGAACCATCGCAAAGATCTTGTCCCTGTTGATCAGCTTGTTCGCAGCCTGAATCGCCTTGGGAACCTGGTACTGTGAATCTTCGACGATGAATCTGATCTTGCGCCCGTGGACGCCGCCCGCCTCATTGGCTTCCTCGAAGCGCATGCGGGCGCCGTTGGCGCCATCCACGCCGAGGATCGCAATCGGTCCGGAAAGGTCGGTATGCGAGCCGAGCACGACCTCGGTGTCCGTGACGCCACGTACGGCCTGGCCCGATCCGGCCCCCGGGGCGCGCCCTTCGCCGCACGCGCTCGCCAGCGCTGCCGCTGCCAACGTGGCCAAAATGACGCGATACATGGATTCCTCCGGGCCTCAGATCGTTGTTGTCGATTGTCCGTACATGCTATCAATGAGGTCCGAATATTTCACGTTTACGACCTTGCGCTTGAGCTTCATTGTCGGCGTGAGCTCCTCGTCTTCGGGATCCAGCAGCTGGTCGATCAAGCGGAATTTCTTGATGGTTTCGGCGCGGGCAAACCTGGCATTGACACGCTCTATTTCGCCCCAGATAAGATCCTTGACCGCCTGCGTATGACACAGGCTGGTGTAATTCGTGAACGGGACGTCGTTGTCCTGGGCGTACTTGGTCACGTTCTCGTGGTCGATCATGATCAGGCAGCTCAGGTACGGTTTCGCGTCTCCGACGACCACCGCGTCGGAGATATAGGGGGAGAACTTGAGCTGATTCTCGATTTCGCTGGGCGTGATGTTCTTGCCGCCGGCCGTAATGATGATGTCCTTCAGGCGATCGAAGATGTAGACGAATCCATCGTCATCCATGCGGCCGACGTCTCCCGTATGCAGCCAGCCGTCACGAATCGTCTCCTGTGTTTTTTCCGGCTTGTTCCAGTAGCCCTGTACGACGCCCGGGCTCCTGATCAGAATCTCGCCCTGCTCCGAGATCCTGATCTCGGCGCCTTTGACCGCCCTGCCCACGCTGCCGATTCGGTTTGCCTCGGGGGTGTTCGCCGTTGCCAGGCCCGTGCACTCGGTCTGGCCGTAGACTTCGTACATCGGCTTGCCCATCGCCCAGTACCAGTCGATCAGCTCCGGGGCGATCGGGGCAGCAGCCGTCGACAGCCAGCGGCTGTTGTTGATGCCGAGCAGCTGTTTGATGTTCTTGAAAACGAACCTGTCGGCGAAGAGGAAGAGCACGCGCCAGACCAACGGCACGGGCTTGCGCTGTTTTCGATATCCGGCGGCGCGTGTACCGATGGCGATCGCCGATGTGTAAGCAAGCCGCCCGAGCGCCGTCGCTTCCTTCAGCTTGATGGCGACCGTCGAGAACTGTTTTTCCCAGACCCGCGGCACCGCGAAGTGAATGGTCGGCGCCACTTCCTGCTGGTCCTGGACGGTGGTTTCCAGGCTCTCGACGATATTGATCGAGGAACAGGACTCCATCGGCGAAAACGTATAGAACATCCGGCCTGCAATGTGCGCCAGCGGCAGGAACCCGAGTTGCTCGTCGGTATCGAAAATACCGTAGGAGTCCTGCAGCGCGTTCAACATGAACATCATGTTGCGCTGGCTGATCATCGCGCCCTTCGGCTTGCCCGTCGTGCCGGACGTGTAGGTCAGCACCATCAGGTCTTGCGCATCCGCCGCCCCGATCTCGCGCAGCCAGACATCGGGATGCCGTGCGCCATACTCACGGCCCATCTCCAGCAATGCCTCGAAGCTCATGCACTGATCATCGTTCAGGTTTCTCAATCCTTCCATGTCGAAGATGATGATCTTCTCGAGCGTCGGCGTCTTCTCCCGGATCTCGAGGACCTTGTCCAGTTGTTCCTCGTCCTCGGCAAAATAAAAGCGCGTACCGCTGTCATTGATCAGGTATTCGATCTGACCGGCCGCGTCGGTGGGGTAGACCCCGTTTGTGACGCCGCCGGCGCCGATTATCCCTAAGTCCGCGAACATCCATTCCTTGTTGATTTCCGAAGCAATGGAGCAAACATCGCCGCGTTCCAGGCCCAGCGCCTTCAGCCCCAGCCCGGTGAGCCGGGCCTGTTCACCGAAGTCGGCCCACGTGTATTCGTTCCATATGCCGAAGTCCTTCTCCCGGATCGCGACCTTGTCGCCGCGCTCGGTCACGCGCTTCCAGAACAGGCCGGAAACCGTCGTACAGTCGTCGATGACAACGTGGTCTCTGTAACTATCCATCATCACCGCCAGGTCTTTCTTTGCTTCCACCGGCGGCGGCCGCGCACACCTTCGTCTTTCATACCGAGATAGAACTCCTGGATGTCGGTCGCATTCTGCAGGCGCGCAGACGTGTCCTCCATGACTATCCGGCCTATTTCCATTACGTAACCGTACTCGCTGATCTGAAGCGCCATCTTCGCGTTCTGCTCGACCAGCAGGATCGTGACGCCCTGCTCCTCATTCAGTCGCCTGACGATCGCTGCGATTTCCGCTACCAGGCGCGGCGACAGCCCGAGCGACGGCTCATCGAGCAGCATGACGCGTGGCCTCAACATGAGCGCCCGGCCGATCGCCAGCATCTGCTGCTGACCACCCGAGAGAAAACCCGCCGCCAGATCACGCTGTTCACGCAGGACCGGAAAATACCCATATACCATTTCCAGATCGTTGCCGATCTGCCCGTCGTGCCGGCTGAACGCGCCCATTCTCAGATTCTCGTCGACCGACAGGAATGGAAATACCTCCCTACCCTCCGCTACGTGGGCAACGCCCAGCCGTGCAATCAGGTCTGGGTCGCGGGTCTGTATTTCCTCCCCAGCCAGCCTCACGGTGCCCTTCTGGGGATCCATTGCGCCGCTGATGGTCTTGAGGACGGTCGTCTTGCCGGCGCCGTTTGCGCCGAGCAGTGTGACGATCTGTTTTTCCCGGACTTCCAGACTGACACCGCGGATGGCCATGATAGGCCCGTAATACGTTTCAACGTTCTTGAGTTCGAGTAATGCCGGCACGTCAGTCCCCGAGGTATGCACGCAGGACTTCCGGGTGGTTCTGTATCTCGTCCGGAGACCCTACGGCCAGCACGGCGCCATCGGCAAGGGCCATTACGCGACTGGATACGCGGGACACGAGTTTCATGTCGTGCTCGACCATGATGATGGTCGCACCGTAGTCCTGATTGATGTCTTCGATCCAGAACGAGACGTCCTCGGTCTCTTCCGGATTGAGACCGGACGACGGTTCATCCAGCAACAGCAACTTCGGCTGTATGCAGAGCGCCCGCGCGACCTCTACCATCTTTCTGACGCCGTACGGGAGGCTGCCGATCACCCGGTCACGGTATCCCTGCAGATCGAGCAGGTCGATCACCTCCTCGACAATTCTCCGGAACTCGAGCTCCTGATCGACGACGCCGGGCAGGAACAACAGCTCGGCCGCGAGATTGGTCTTTCTGTGAATGTGTCGGCCGATCAGCATGTTCTTCAGGACGGTCTCGTGCTCGAACAGCTCGGTGTTCTGGAACGTTCGCGCTATGCCGAGCGCGGCGATCCTGTGCGGCGGCAGGTCCAGCAGGCTCCGGCCTTCGAACGCTATGTCTCCGGCGTCGGCATCGTAGAGCCGGCTGACCAGATTGAAAATGCTGGTCTTGCCGGCGCCGTTCGGGCCGATGATGCTGAAGACCTCGCCTTCCTCGACCTCGAAGGCGACGTCGCGCACGGCATGCACGCCGCCGAAACTGAGACTCAGGGATCTGGTGCTGAGCAGCGCGTCGCTCACCGTACGCGCTCCGTTCGCAGGTAACTCTTTTGCCGTTTGTGCGTCGCCTTGCGGTACAGGGGAAACTCTTCGAAGAACTGCCGGATCTTTCGCCAACGCCCGTAGAGTCCCAGGGGTTCGTATATCAGGAACAACACGAGGATCAGGCCGAAGACGCCCGGTTCCAGACCGGGTTGCTGGCCGATCGCGGCCGGCAGCGAGTCGCGCAGAATCGCGATTCCCTGGGGCAGCAGGCCTATGAAGACGGCACCGAAGAAGACCCCGTGCATCGAGCCGAGGCCGCCGACGACCACCATCAGCAGCAGCTGAATCGACGTCAACAGCGTGAATGCGTCCGGCGCCAGGTAACCGAGCTTGTGTGCGAAAAGCCCGCCAGCGACGCCCGTGAACCCGGCCGAGATCGCGAACGCTATGCTCTTCGTTCTCGCCAGATCGATACCCATACTCTGCGCCGAGATCTCGGAATCGCGAATGCCGATCATCGCCCTGCCGGTGGGGCTGCGCAGGAGGTTCAGCGCAGCCAGCAGGCAGGCGATCGTGATGAGCAGGCACAGGTAGTAAAACGGCCGCTCATCGCCCAGGTCGACGCCGGCAATTGTCGGATCGGGTACCAGCATGCCGCGGTATCCGCCGGTCACGGATTCCCAGTGCGCGATTACCTGCTCGACGATGATGGAAAATGCCAGCGTCGCGATGGCGAGGTATATCCCGGTCATGCGCATGGCCGGCAATCCGACGATTGCGCCGACCGAAGCCGTGAACAGGCCTGCGGTGATCAAGGCCAGCGGCAATGGCCAGCCCTTCGACAGGAGATAGGCGTGCGCGTAGGCGCCGATCGCCAGAAACGCCGCATGGCCGAGGCTGACCAGGCCGGTGTAGCCCACCAGCAGCATCAGGCCGATGCCGGCAATCGCGTAAATACAGACCAGTGCCAGCTCGCCGACATAGAAATCATCCAGGACAAGCGGCACCGCGAGTACTGCGATCAGCAGCGCGCCAAACCAGAATCGCTGCCCGCTGTGCTGAAACAGGTCGATGTCCTGACGGTAGTTTGTTTTGAATACGAAACGCATGGTTACACTTTCTTCTGCTGCATGGTCGCGAAGATACCTTCGGGCCGGATGAACAGCATGAGGATCAGGATCACGTATGCGCTGGTGTCGGAAAAGCCTGTCGGCAGGTAGAGGCCGGCGAACTGTTCCGCGATGCCGACGATCAGTCCGCCCACTATGGCGCCGGGCAGGCTGCCGAAGCCGCCGACGATTGCCGCGGCAAAGGCCTTGATGCCGATGAATCCCATGACGGGTTCGACCAGGGACACGGGCGCCACCAGGATGCCCGCGGCCGCCGCGATTGCCGCCGACATCGCCCAGATCAGCGAGAAAATGCGTTTTACCGGAATGCCGACGTAGTAGGCCGCAAGTTGATTCTGGGAAGCGGCCTGCATGGCGATACCCAGTCGCGTAAACCGGAAGAACAGGTAGATCGCGGTACAGAGAAACGCCGTCCCGCAGATGATGGCCAGGTTTTCATGACCGACGGCGACCTCGCCCAGCCGTAAGACGCCGCCCGCAAACGGTGACGAGATCGCCTTGGTATCGTTTCCCCACACGGCGCCGGCAAATGCCCGGAGGATGAAGCCGAGTCCGATCGTGATCATCAGCACGGCGAACGGTGGCTCGCCGATCATCGGCCGCAGAATCGCCCGTTCGATGAGGACACCGATCAATGCCATCGTCAGCAGGGTCGCCAGCAGCCCCCAGAAGAATGGCAGCCCGGCCAGGTTGATATACGAGAAGGCCACGTATGCGCCGAGCATCATCAGATCGCCCTGCGCGAAATTGACCATCTCGGTCGCCTTGTATACCAGCACGAAGCCGAGTGCGATCAGGCCATAGACGCAGCCCTGCGAGATACCACTGATGAGCAGCTGGATTACTTCCATAGGCGCTTGATGATGTGCACCGCAGTTATCTGATGCTTATTCTGTCTGCGGCATGCCATTGCGAAGCCTACCAATTCCGCGCCCCGATGTAACCGGACTACAGGGACTCCAGCAGTCGACGGCTATTGGCGTCTTCAGGAAACTGTTGCAGGAGGCGGCTCGCTTCCGCGCGCGCATCCGCGGTCCTGTCCGAGTCCCGGTACATCGTTGCCAGCGCCCAGCCGATATCGTAATCGCCGGGAAATGACTCCCGGGCTTTCTCGAGTACCGCCATCGCCTGACGGGATCTGCCCAGCGAATTCAGCGCGACGCCGTAAACATAGACAAATCTCGGGTTTCCTGCTTCCAGTTCGACCGCCCGGGCGAGCTCGACGAGCGCGGCGTCCGGTTTTTCATTCCGCACGAGAACGAGGCCCAATGCATGATGTAATGGCGCGCTTTTGTCGTCCAGTGCCTGTCCTTCGCGTAGCAGTCTTTCCGCATCGCCGTCGCGGCCGAGCGACCGATAGAGATCAGCGAGATTGGCGCGAGCGGCAACTGCACGCGGTTCCATACTCAGCGCCTGAAGATAGGACGCCTCGGCATTCGCCGATTCTCCGGCCTCTGCATACAGGATGCCGAGATTGATATGTGACTCCGGTCTTTCGGCGATCGCCAGTTGCGAGTCGATGTATTCCTTTTCGGCCGCATCGAATCGCTCCCGATGCGCCTGCCTCAACGTGTCACGCAGCGGCGAGAGCGTACTCACGGCCTGCAGCCGGACAGCCCTTGACGGATCCGTCAACAGCGCCGCCGCCCACCGTGCCCGGTAGTCCGGAGAAACCGTGTCCAGCGCCCGCAGGGCGGCAATGCGGATCAATGGATCGCGACTCGACAACTCGCGCTCGATGAGGGCCCGGGCATCGCCCGATATTGGCGCAGCCAACAATGTCAGCGCCGTCGCCCTCGCAATCCCCGGTTGACTCCCGTCGGCTATTAGCTCGATCAGCAGCGCATTGGCGCCCGCTTCGGAGCGCCTTGCGGCCTGAATCGCCTCCGCGAAGTGGCTTGCCGGCCTGCCATACCAGGCGGCAGCCGCCTCGCTCAGCGAGCGGTCGTCTTGATCGCTGTGACAGTGCTTGCAGGCGTTCGGGGATCCCGTGCCGACGGTGAGATCCGGCCTCGGTATGCGAAAGCTGTGATCGCGTCTCGGATCGACCACCATGTAGGTGCGCGACGGCATGTGGCAATCGACGCACTCGACCGCAGCCTGCGGGTGCCGATGGTGGGCGGACGAGTCGAATCTCGACGGCAGGTGGCAGCTCGCGCAGACCCTGCTGACGCTGCCCGCGGTTTTCAGTGCCGCCGTATGCGGGTCGTGGCAATCGCTGCAGGTGACACCCGCGGCGTACATCCTGCTTTGTAGGAAGGAGCCATAGACGTAGACCTCGTCCTTGATCTGGCCGTCGGGATAATAAAGGTGCTCATCGAGAAGGGACGGAAGATGCGTGTCCGTCAATGGCCTGCCGAATACGTACGCCGGCGCGATGTTCGCTCGTCTCGAGTGGCATCGACCGCAGGCCTCCGGTTGCGCAAGCTTCCCGGCGGGGGGATCGCTTCGCTCGGCGATTCCGGTGGCGGCATTGATTCGCCACAGGGACTCCCCGGCGTCGTTCAGATCGACCGGGAGACCAACTGCCGGCCGCCCGGCGTGCCGTGATCCGGGGCCGTGGCAGGCCTCGCAAGCCACGTTGATCTCTGTCCAGGTAGTGCCGAAGGAATCCGTGGACGCATCGTAGTTCTTTTCCAGCCCGGTGCTGTGACACTCGGCACACATGTAATTCCAGTTCTGTTCGCGCCCGGTCCAGTGAAGCGGATCGGTACTGGCTATGTATTCGTCACCGTAGACGTGAAACCAGCGCTGGCCCCCCGCCCCGCGCGGTCGTGCGTCCCAGGCAGTCGGCAGCGCCTGCACTCGCCCGTCGGGGAACTCGACCAGATATTGCTGCAGCGGTGAAACGCCGAAGGTGTATGCGACCTCGAAGTCCTGCAGCTCGCCGTCCGCATTGTCCGTGCGGACCCGGAATTGCCCGTTGCGGCGAAAGAAAGCGTTCCTTACGCCGAAATGCGGGAACTCGGCATCGGCAAAATCGCCGAGCACCGTCTCATCGGTCGCCGGCTGCATGGCTTTTGCATGATGAGAATCACGCCAGTCAGTGAACTGCCTTGAATGACATGACGCGCACACCTGTGCGCCGACGAACGTGGCCGCCTGTGTGTCGACACCGTTGGGCAGTGCCGTCTCGTCCGCCGGCTGTCCGCACCCGGACAGGGTCAGACAAATCGCCGCGGCGGCGACAGCACGCATGTTTTCGAAATGGAAACTTTGTTCAGTGCGGCATTAGCTGCTCAAGCAGCCATGACGTTTTCCGCCTGCGGGCCCTTCTCCCCCTGTGTCACTTCCATGGTGACCTTCTGTCCTTCCTTCAATGATCTGAATCCTTCCATCTGGATGGCGCTGTGATGGACGAAGACGTCCTGACCACCCTCGCGCTCAATAAAACCGAATCCCTTGTCGTCGTTGAACCATTTGACGGTTCCTTCAACTCTTTCGCCTGACATATCAACCTCATAGTAAAACTCGCCGGCCGAAACCGACGTTCAGCAAAGCCCGCCTCGCGGCAAAGCAGCCGGTATCTTACCCGCATTCGCGGCCACAAGCCCGTCATTTACCGTCGAAATTAAGACTATTTCGTAAATATGGTCGATTAAGCATCAGGTTTTTCGGGCAAAATACCGCCGCTCTCGCGGCGGGCGCCGGACGGCGTCCGGGCGATTGCGTGTGGCGCATTCGTCTGCCCTGCGCTGAAACGAAGCCCGCTGAATATCGCAACTCTACCGGGTCGCCAGCATGGATCGGTTCAGTTCGGAGATCGACCGGCAACCCATCAGCAACATGTCGCGCTCGATCTCGCCCTTGAGCAGGGACATGGCGCGCTCGACGCCGGCGGACCCCGCCGCGGCCAGCGCGTAGAGGTACATGCGGCCTCCCGAGCAGGCGTTTGCACCTTTCGCCAGCGCCTTGAGCACGTGACTGCCGCGCCGCACGCCACCGTCGAGGATGATCTGGATCTGACCGCCCACCGCATCGACGATCGCCTCGAGCTGATCGAACGGTGATCGTGACGCGTCCAGCTGGCGGCCGCCGTGGTTGGACACCATGATCGCGCTGGCGCCGACATCGACGCAGCGCTTTGCGTCGGCAACCGCCATCACGCCCTTGATGGCGAACGGTCCGCCCCATTCGTCGATCATTCGCGCGGCGTCTTCCCAGTCGATGTCTCGCTTCATCTGCGAGTCCAGATAATCAACTACCGAATACTGCGCGCTCGAGCCGGCCGTGATGAATCTGCTGATATTGGGAAGGTCGAATTTCCGCCGAAAGACGTAGTTGAATGTCCAGTCGGGATGCAGCGCGAAACTCAGCAGACTCCCCGGCGTCAGCTTCGGCGGTGTGGTCATGCCCGTGATGTAATCGCGTTCGCGATTGCCCGCCACGATCGTGTCGACGGTCAGTGCCAGCGCATTGAATTTCGCTGCCTTGCAGCGCTCGATTAAGTCGGTGGTCAGGGCCGGATCCCGGTGAACGTAGATCTGGAACAGTTTGGGTGCGGAGAACGCGCCCAGCTCTTCAATGCTGCGCGTGCCGATCGTGGATACGCTGAACATCGTGCCGAGCTTCTCTGCCGCTGTGGCTATCGCGCGCTCGCCGTCATGATGAAACAAGCGTTGCATCGCCGTTGGTGCCATAAACAGGGGACATTCCAGGCGGCTTCCGAGTACTTCGGTGCTCATGTCCACACTTTCTACGCCTGCCAGCACGTTCGGCACGAGATCGCAGGTCTCGAATGCTTCCGAGTTGCGGCGCATCGTGACTTCGTCGTCGGCACCGCCGTCGATGTAATGAAAGATCGGCGACGGCAGACGTTTCCTGGCCAGCTTGCGGAAGTCCTCGGTTTTATAGCAGTTATTCAGGCGCACTGGCGGGCTTGTCATTGTTTTTCGACCAGAGCCGAAAGCCTATCACGCCCGAACGAGAATGTATCTGACCGTCGCGATATCGAACCGCGCCGTCCATACTGGTTCTAGTAATCACGACAACTGTCTGTAACAGTGATTTCGACGGTGGGCCCGAATATGACCAGGAAGATATGCATCGGCATCTCTGTGCTCGCAGCAACGTTCTATGCAAGCTCGGCGATCGCAGAAGACGCGGTCAAAGCAGATCCCAAGCACTACACAGTGAAATTCGAAGACGACAAGATTCGCATAGAGCAACCCGAAACAGTCACGCGGGTTGTACAATTAACGACATAATTCACCATGGTTTTCGAGAGAAAAACGCTTCTCCGGCTGACCTGCAATGGACCAAAAGGATCACTGGGAGCACGTTTACGCCAGTAGACCGATCGAGAAGCTGGGTTGGTACAAGCCTCATCTGCAGACCTCCCTGGCCTGGATCAAGGACCTCGAGCTGGCTACGGATGCTCCGATCGTCGACGTCGGCGGCGGCGCATCCACATTGGTCGACGATCTGCTAGACGCCGGCTACCGGTCGGTCACAGTCCTGGACCTGTCCGAGAAAGCCCTGTGCTCGGTCAGAACACGGCTGGGTCAGAAATCAGATCGGGTTACCTGGTTGAACGGCGATATAACCTCGATCGAATTGCCAGCCTATCACTACGAACTGTGGCACGACCGGGCAGTGTTTCATTTTCTCACCGAGCCCGATCAGCAAGGGAAATATCAGGACAACCTTCGGCAAGCCCTACAGCCGGGTGGACACCTGATCATCGGCGCTTTCGCACCGGAAGCGCCGCCCAGGTGCAGCGGCCTGCCCGTACAGCGGTACAGCCAGGAACAGTTACAGGACGCGCTCGGTGAGGAATTCGACTTAGTGCGCCATCGCAAGGAAAAACACAGTACGCCGGGGGGTATAGAGCAAATGTATCTCTATTGCCATTTTCGTAGAACGGCCGGACCCGCCGACGAGATCACCAGCCCGAGTTAAATGCGACAACCGATACTCGACCCGAGAGGCAGCGCCGGAGTGCAACATCCTCCTCTCTGTAACCAGAGATTAGGTGTTGCACCGACCGATTGAATCCGCAGGGATGACCATACATTGATCCGACCGCAAGTATGGATAATTGGTGGGCAGTTGGAATTGTGACGAGTTTCATGATTGAGTACCGAATCCCGCCCTAATATGGACGGTGTCATCATCTTTGGAGCAACAAGTGAATAAACCGAAGTCTGCATTAGGCAAGCTATGGGGCTTCGTCAAGGGGGTGGCAGCGCTAGCGTTGCTCGGGTGGATTGCTCGGTACGCGTATCTGCATTTCGAACCAGTATCATCTGGCGCAATCGACTCTGAACAAGCAACCGCATTCAACTGCAGGAGAGCTTACGCTAAGCGTGATTCAGACTACGCTTGTATTAAATCGGATTCGTGCACCATGACCTCCGATGAGGTGGCCGATCTGAAGATTCTTGAGGCGGAGATCGATGAGCATTGCAACTTGCCGTTCAATCCACTGGCCGATGCTGTGCCGTAGCAAGTGACTGATCGTGCCTCAGAACAGCAGACGATCGAATAAAGCCCGCAACGACAGCCCTTGGCCGCAATCAGTGGTTGTGGGCTTCTGAGCTGGAATATCGGCTGCTGACCCAGATCGCACGTCGGCATTCACCCACGGATCAGAGCCCTGCATCGGCCCCGGGGCGCTTCCCCAGTGCCATCGATCGAGCGGTTGCTGCCGTGCGCAATCCCAAAAAGGTGACAAAAGGTCAAAACTGGGACTGCGGTCGCAGATTTATTCGAAGCGCTGGTTCTAAGGTTGCCGTGGGAAAGGTTCGTGCTCAACTACCGTGCTTCTGAAGCAACTGCTACAGAATCCAGTGACTTCCTCGAAGCTGCTCGTTTGCGACCCCTTCCGGGAGCAGAATCAGGAAGAGCTGGTTAAAGAGGTCATCGGTCTGGCAAACGCCGACGTTGATGGTCCCCGGCACATCCTGTTCGGGATCAATGCGGGGGCCATGGAAGGTAGCCGTATCGTTGGTATCGCTGATAGCGCCATGGCCGATCTAAAAAAAGCCCATCGGCTGATATCGGCACTGATCGAACCGGTTCTCCACCTTGCGTTCATCTATGACAGGATTAACAGCAAGCTCGTTGGCGCTCTCGAAATTGACGGCTGCGATGAGGGGCCATATGTTGTCGGGAAGGATTTCTCCGAAGAGCTTTCGCGCGGTCAGGCCTGGATCCGAGAAGGCCGGGAACTTCGCACCGTCGAGCGCACTGATCTGGCTCCGGTCGGCACACCCGAGGCGGACAAACAGCCCGCCGAGCCGGCTCAACCACCCTCCAAGGCGGCTAAACCACCGTCGATAGAGGTAGGTTTCAATGACCAGCCGGACTGTAAGCTGCTCGAGATGCCCGTGCCCGATACCTCAAATCCACCGTTTGCTCACGAAAAACAGAACGTCAAGGGGCCCTTGGATTTGACAAGGGCGATCAAAGATACTATCGGTACCGTAACCACCCGAATCCTGCAATTGGGGCGCACACGTTCGCATGTTCCTGCTACCGATTCCGATGAATGTGACATGGATTCGCAGACCGATGCATTCAATGCAACCGAAACACTGGTTGACGACGCCGAAAACCACTACTTTTACGAAGAGAAAGCACTGAAGCTGAATCTGGCTGTTTGCAACGAGGGTGCAGAGGGCGTCGAGGATGTGAGCATAGAACTCGGCATCCCGCGACTTGCGGATCTCGATGTGGCCGATCGCCTATATATCAGTCCATTTGACAAACGCTCGCCGTCTGAGCTTGAAAATCTCGGTTACCCGGAGGTAGAGCGCCGCGACGACGCCATACTGGTGCGCGGATCGATCGGTGATCTGGCCCCTGGCGGCCCTAAGCAGGCGTTTAAGTGCGCGCTGCGTCTGGCGGTCGGGCCCGGCATGCAGGGAAGGAAAGTAGCGATCCTCTACACGCTCCGTGGGCAGAACCGGCAAAGTCTCGGCAAGGGACGCTTGAAAATCAGATTTGGCGAGGTATCTGCCTGACCGGGACGCCATGGGTAGCAGCATTGTTTCCGTAACCTCGCGCGGAGCGAACACGCTTACCCCGACCAGTTCCATCCGTTACTAAGAAAAGCCACACAGCTACGGGCCTTGTTCACAGGCTGGAATGTCCCCTACCGGTCGTTCCTTGTCGGTTGCCTGCACCGCAGGCGGCGGGCGGCTAAGGGTGGGATAGCAGCGGGTCGATGGAATTTGCGCAAGGCACCAAGAACCCTGGTTTGCCAATGTTGTTTCCGGCCAACAAAAGCGCCGGAAAACGATATTTGGCGCACACTTTCCGTGCCGCCGATCTAACAATAATCCCATCCGCTCCAAATCTGTGAACCAGGACACTAATAAGAATGTGAATACGACTAGCCTGCACGTGCAGTACACAGATTCAGCACTTTTTTGGGAAATTCGAAAAGGAGAACGACATGTTGCGTTCTGTACTTTTAACGGCACTGATTGCGTTTTCCGCTTCGGTAAGCGCGCAGGGTTTTGACTATAACTATGTTTCAGTCGGTTACAGCCAGGTTGACATAGATTCAACTATCCAGGGCGCGACAATCGATGGCGACGCATTGGGCTTGGGTGGCTCATATGGGCTGAACGACGATATTTTCGCGTTCGGGTCGTTCCAGGACGGAGAACTCGAAGAACCGGGTGATCCGGATAACATCGACGTCACCGTATATGATATTGGTTTCGGGTATCGCATGCCGATGTCAGACACCGTTGATTTCGTGACGACCCTGTCTTACGAATATATGGAACTCTCCGAACCAGGACTAAGCGTTGATGAAAGCGGCTTGGGCATCGGCGTCGGTATTCGGGCGAATGCAAGCGACACTATAGAACTCAATGCCGGCATTCAGTACGTTGATTTGGGCACCGTCTTTGGTGATGACACTTCATTCGCCGCCGGAGTGCTATATAGCCTGACGGAAAGCATTGACATAGGGCTGAACGGCAATTGGGGTGATGATGTATCCCAGTACACGCTCAGCGGCAGGTTCTATTTCGGCAAATGAGCCGAGCCAAAACTGCTACGTCAAGGCCCCGCTTCGCGGGGCCTTTTTTTCGCGTGCGGCCGGCAAGGCGCACTCACCTGTAGGTGACAAGCCTCTATCCGGCCGTCAGAACAAGTCGAAACTATCTCAATTGGCCGACATCGTGGAAATAACGGATAGAATCGGACATTGTTTGTCGGTTCAAATGCCGGTTATTACAACCAGGGTCGTGTCCGTTAATGGAAATCCTCGCCTTTACCGCAAACGCCATCGTCATCTATCTGCTCGCCGACTGGATCGTCCGATTGATCGAGCGCAAACGAGGCGCGCCGCTGAAACAACGTCAGGCGGTGTTCTTTGCAATTATTCTCGTGCTGGCGCTGATTTCGTTCAGGATTCTACGCGTGATCTTTTCCGCCTAGCTTGCCGTGCAGCCGGGCGTCGAAAGACGCAAAGTGATGCTCGAACCAGTCGACGAGTTTCTGTCCCAACAGGCGATATCCACTCTCCGGATCATCGTGAAACTCATCCATCATGTTTCTGATTTGATCGAGTAGTTCCTCGTGGTCGCTCTTGTGCGCCTCGAATTCTTCGTAGCCGGTGTCGGTCATTATTCGCTCCTCGAGTGCGAAGTGCGCGTTGATGGCCGCATGGATGTCGCCGAGAAAGCGCTCGATCGAATCAGGATCCTTATGTTCGCGCATCTCGACGTAGATGTCGTTGATCATAGAGATCATCTTTCGGTGCTCGAAATCCATCGATGCATCGCCGACGGAGAATTCAGGTTTCCATTCGAGGAGCGCCATGTTCACCTATCTGATAATGAAAGTCTGCTGGACTTCATCGAAATCGATCACCAGATTTTGACCGGGTGCAATATCCCGAATCGTTCTCAGCTCGAAGTCAATGCCGTTATCGCGACCCGATTCGCCCATACCGATAATCAATGCGTGTTCGCCCGCGTCGATCGTCAGGCGTCGGTACACGGTGGCCTTGCCGTCCGACCACAGCCCGCTAGGCGGCAGCGTATCCTGATACACCACGGCGCCGTCCAGGCGAAACTGAACGGTGATCGGATGCCGTTCACGCGGGCAATCCGACGGCTTGCGCATATTCGGCGGCAGCTCGTTCAGTTCTTCCTGGGTTAGACGGCGGCATTCTTCGATGCGCCGGCCGGCGTGCGAAAAGCTAAGCGATATCATCGCCTGTTCGTCGCCGAGCAACTCGTATCCGGGCCAGACCGACAACAGACCGACGACGGCCGCAAACGCGGCGTATGCAAGGGTCTGCACGATGTATTTCATGTTTTGCCTCGCTCGCCGAGAGACGCGCGAAACGCCTCGTGTATCTTCACGACGTCGTCCCGATTCATCCAGGGCTGCTGCCAGGCGCATGCAACCCTTTGATCGTCAATGCGTATTCTGAGTCGCGGGTCACGCTCCCTGGCAATGCGTTGCTCGGTCCAGCGGGTCCCGTAACGGTATTTGCAGGCGCCGTCATCGCATCCCAGCAAAAGCACTCCATCGGCAAAACCGCGGCTCAGCACGTAGTCGACAAACGTCGGCGAGAGCTGCCCCATGCAGCGCGTGGGTATTACCGCTTTGCCCGCTCTCGAGGTCCGCTCGAGCTCGGCGCTACCGGCGCAGCCGAATGCGAGTATCCGGTTGTCGCCCTCGAGGGTCCCGGCGGTCTCACGGATGGATTCGCGCAGCAGCGCCGCCGTACTGTCCGGAAGGTCGATTCCCGGGATCAACGCGCTTCGCGACCGAAACGGCGTCGACGTGGGACAGGCGCCGACGCACAGGCCGCAGCTCATGCAAAGGTCCTCATCCACGACGGCTTCGAGTTCGTACGTTTTTCCGTCCGATCTGGCCTTCATCTGAATTGCCCCGAAGGGGCAATCCTCGGCACATCGCCTGCAGCCATTGCAGTTATCCAGATTCACGACGGCGGCGGGTTGGGTTATGCCGGGCGGCAGCCACGGGGCGGCAATGACGAGAGCGCTCAGGCCGACCAGTATCAGCCAAACCGATCCGGGTGAGGCGGCCTGAACCAGCGGATAAAAGTGCAGATAAAACCAGTCGACTCCGATGGTCTGCGGCGCCATTGCCAGATCGGCCTTGCTCTGGCTCTCGGCGGGAAAGACCACCGACAACACAAGCATGCAGATGAGCGCGCCGGCCATCAGCGAGCGCGGCGGATTGATGCCGGGCTTGTTGAGGCGAAATACGTGCAGCCAGATGCCGAGCACCAGAAAAAGCGGCAATCCGATCAGGTGCAAAAACGCCATCAGCGTGAAAAAGCGGTCGCTCAGACTGACGTCGCTCAGGAAATTCGCGGCCATCGAGTCGGTGAATATCGGCAGCCGGTCGAGCAGCTCCGCCGAGGTAATGGCCACGTACTGCGCCAGTTCGTCCCAGACCAGCCAATAGCCGGTGATACCGAGCGGAAATATCAGCCAGATCAGCGGCATGCCGGTGACCCAGCTGAACCAGCGTTTCAGGCGATAGGTGTCGTAGGAAAACTCGCGCAGGACATGCAGCAGGATGGTGACTATGGCCCCATCCGACGCGTAACGATGCAGGCTTCGCATGACCCCGCCCAGATACCACTGTTCGCGGGTCAGGTATTCGACCGATTCGAATGCGCCTGTCACGCTGGTGCGAAAGAATATCGTCAGCCAGACCCCGCTGACCAGTACGATCCAGCAGAAGAAAATCGTGAGTGCGCCCAGGTGGTCGAGCGGGTTGTCCCGGTTCGAATATCCGCCCGCCAGCGACCTCCGCAGCAGTGCGAAGCCGGCTCGGCCGGCCTTTTGCAGCACTGCCAGCAATCTATTTCCGCGCGTGACGGAATTCCCGCCAGAGATAAAAGAATACGGAGAGCACAATCGTCAGGCCGATTGCGATCTGAAAGAACAGCGAATTGTCGATCTCATACCGCCCTGTGGCCGGGTCATAAACGGTGCAGAATAGCCTGATTTTGTCGACCAGGCCCGCCCAGGCGTGACCCGCCGATTCCGGGCGGTTGAAGATCAGCTGTTTCAGCGGCTCGACCAGCCACGGCAACTCGAAGGTCGCGCCATACACCTGGGCATAGACGATGCCGTCGCGGTCGATCACCGTGAGCTGGTTGAGGTGATCGAAGCCGCGCGGCGACGGGAAGAAAATGAAGCCGAGCTCGTCGCTCAGGGCGGTAATCGTCTCGGCCGGCGCGCTGAGGAAGCGCCAGCCGCGGGGATCGATTCCCTGCGCCCTGGCGAAGGCTGCCATCGCCTCCGGCGTGTCGTTTGCCGAATCGAAACCGATGGTGACAATCTCGAAGCTGTCCTGGCCGAGTACTTCGCGCGCTGCCCGCGCCGATTCATCGAGATGCCTGGTGATCAACGGGCAGACGTAATGGCATGACGTGAAGATCATGCTGACGACCAGGGGTTTGCCGGCATAGTCGCGGACGCTCACGCGCCGGCCGGCCGAATCGGTGAACCGGTGTTCGCCGAGCACGCTGCCGATGGCAGCCTGCGAGATCCTCAGGGCTGCATCGGGATCGTAACGATCATCCTCTACTGCCCACCCATGCGAACACGCCAGGCAGGTCAGGAGTACGAGGGCGGCTCTCTTCATGCATCACGACATGGGCCAGACCGAGGCAAGGTACTTCCAGTTGACCGCGTAGTAAAGGACGAAGACCACCAGGAAGAACAGCGCCAGCAGGAACGTCCCGGGAGCCGCAAAGCCCCATTTGCCGGCTGCGGCATGACCGCCTTCCGGCACAATCGTGGGCTCGGCTCGCCTGAGCACGCTCATCGAGAACCCGTAGCTCGATTCGGACCCGACCCGTTTACCGAAGAATACGGACACCACCGTGATGACGATGAAAATCGCGCCGCCGATGATTGCCGCGACGCCCGACAGGCCCAGGATGCCCATGAAGGTGAATGCGCTGGCGGGGTAATCGAATCCCAGTGCCGAATCCGTGAATGCCATGTCCCAGTGACGGCGTTCGACGCCCAGCGTACCCGCGGCCATCATGGACAGGCAGAGTATGGCCATGCCGATGCCGAACAGATACGGCTGCCACTTCGCGAGGCCCGGCAACCAGACTTCGCGACGGAACAGCACGGGGATCAGATAGTAGGTCAGTGCCATGAACGCGAGCGTCGTGCCGATAACGACCGTCGCATGGAAGTGACCGGGCACGTAGATCGTATTGTGGATGATGATGTTGATCTGCTCGGTGCCCATGACCACACCCGAGATACCGCCGATGAAACCGAAGCCGATCAGGGATATGAACATGCCCGAGAACACGGGATTGCCCCACGGCGCCTTGCGCAACCATTCGAACAGGCCATTTGTGAGGCCCCGGGCTCGCTGTGCGACCTCGATAGATCCTGGCACAGTCAGCCCGTGCACCATGCTGGCCAGGACCGCCAGGTACATCGCGTAACTGGTATTGAAGATCTTCCACTCGGAGCTGAGTCCCGGATCGACCAGCAGGTGATGGGCGCTCGCAATCTGCAGGAACGCGATGTAGAGAACAAAGGCGGTGCGACTGACCTTTTCAGACAACGGCTTGGCGCCGAATACTATCGCAGCAATGGCATACCAGACCGCCACATGAGCGGCAACATTGATCTGTTGTGAAGAGTGACCAAGTGCCCACCAGACCAGCCGGTACATCGCAGCGTCGATGTGATTGATGTATCCGAGAGACCAGAGATAGGTCGGAATCAGGATAATCGCTCCGGAGGCGATGGTGAACACCGCGATGATGCACGCAGCCAGCGCACCGAAAGTAACGAGGGGGATCGACCCCTCATAGGTTTTTTCTTCTTTTGCAATGACGAGTGTGCCGAGAAAGATAAAGCAGCCGAGCAACGCACCGACGGCAAATAAGATAAGCCCGAGATAGAAATTCGGATTGGCCGGCATCGGCACATAGGATGAAAACATTACGGACGCGTCGCCGTTCAGCACCGCCAGATTGTTGGTGATTATCCCGGCAAGCATCAGCGCGAACCCGACCCAGGCAATCCTGGGTGTGGCAAGCCGGCAGCGCAGCAGGGTCGACGAGCAGAAATAAAGGATCGCCATCTCGAAAGTGATGATCCAGAAAATCAGCATATTGACGCCGTGTACCGTCAGCAGCTGATAGAAGCGATCGGCCGGGAGCAGGTGAACAGCGGGCCAGCGGGTCAGCGTCACCGCCAGCGCCGAAATGCCGCCGATCAACAGAATGACAATCGCCACGACCGCGTGTGCGCGCATGAGTCGCTCGGCCGGCTTGTGAAACTGCAGTCCCGACTCGGGGCAGGTCCTGAATAGCTCGTTGTTCATCGCCCGCCCTCCGTCACGTAGATCTTGCCGACCATGTTGTGATGGCCGATGCCGCAGTATTCGTTGCAGATGACCGTCTGCTCACCAGAAGTATCGGGGGTGATGGTCAGCACCATCTCGTAGCCGGGAAGAATCTGGGTATTGATATTTACCGGCTGAAGAGAGAATCCGTGCTGCCAGTCCATCGAGGAGATGTGCAGCCGATAGGTCTGGTTCTTTTCCAGCTCCAGCAGCGGCCACCACTGCCACAGACGCCCCAGGAGGTACACGTCGCTTCCCGGCGGCGGACGGACGACCGGCAGCTTCGATGCGGTTTCTGTCCGAATCGTGTACTCATCGACCATCGCCTGGGTTTTCGCCATGAAGGCCTGCGGCGTGGTTCGATAAGCCTCGTTCGACAGGTTCTGCTTACCGTACACGTGCCAGAACGGCATCATGAAAAACATGAACAGAGACCACAGCAGCGCTATCGCGATCCAGGTCCCTTCTATTCTATCCAGCGGTTGCTTCCACCAGACGGTTTCAGCAGGGGGTTGAATGGCACTCACACCAATTCTCCGTTTTTGCGGCCTGGAAAGGCGTTATTTGGCAATGGGGATTGTCACGATTTCCATGATTCCCCAAATGATGTAGAACACCGTTGGAACAACGACACCGATAAACAGCAATATGAAAGGATTGTCGAAAATGCGCTGCATGACCGGGATCCGGTTCGTTTCCTCGACGCCGGAAGTTTCTTCGTTCATAACCACTGCCCCTCGGGAAATGTTTGTTGTTGGGATAACCAGCCCGTCGCGCTTTACCCTAGCCTCGATGCGAAGCCCGGAACACTAGGGAAAGTACGTAGAACCTATCTCAAGATACCGCGTGGCAACGCCCATTCGGCGGTTCCCTGAAGGCGGATCGACGAGGGGATATCAGTAGTCCGTTGCGAGGGCGCCGGAACCTGCGGGAGACAGGCAAAGGCTGATCAGGCGAACGGCGTGGACCAGGACAATCCATATTCCCAGTGTCAGCGTGACCCCGGACAGCGCAAACAACAGCAGATACGGGTGAATGCCGGTCATCATTTCCTGGAATGAGCTGCCGTCGTAAAAACCCTTGCCGAGCCCGGCGAGAATCAGCGAAACAAAGAACACGGCCAGAGAAGCATTGGCGATCCAGTAGCCGAGCCTGACCTGCGACGAGCAACCGGCGTGCACTGCGACCGGCAGCTCTTCGCGGATCACGAAAAACACCGACGCAAGCAGGATCATCGTGTTGATGCCGATGGTGCTGCCCATCGCATGTGCGACCGTGATATGTGTGCCGTGGGTGTACAGGTTCCACGCCGGCACCGATATTGCGAGGGCGAGAATCAAGTTCAGGAAAACCCAGATTTCCGACGCGAATAGAAACCGGTAGGCGTTGCAATGTCTGTGGATCTGATAGCTCGCAAGCGAATGCCGCCAGTCCCACAGGATTTTGCCCAGCACCACGAGCTCGGTCATGCTGACGGCGTAGGCAAAAGTCCTGAGCCACGGCGCCGACGGCACCAGGTAGGTGTGATGGGCCCAGCCGAACATCAGGTTGAAAAGCCCGAGGAAATACAAGCCGTAGGCCATCGTCGAGCGCGCCGTTCGGTCGTCCTCGCCGATCCGGCTGGCGACGAAAATCGCCGTGCCATAGACAAGCATGTTCCAGGAACCGGTCAGCGCGCCGTAAGACTTCCACTGCACCGTGATCTCACGAACCATCGACTCCCTGAAATACGGGATCAGCCAGAGATAGGCTTCGGTAAACGTGATCAGGAAGAATACGATGCCGGTGCCCCACATCCAGTAATACACGGGCCACGGCTCGGTGCTCTTGAACACCGTCTTGAAATAGTTGATGCCGAATAGTATCCAGGTCAGGAAAATGGGGATGCTCAAGGCCGCGGGGTATTCGAAATACTCCCTGCCGCCGAACTTGCCGGCAAAATAGCAGGCGAGGATCGCAAGGCCGGTGACGATGAAAATCCCGAAGTGCCATCGGGCTGCGCGGGGCGAGAACAGAGTCAAATTGCACTGATTGCCGAGGTAGTGGTAGACGCCGCCGATCGCCGCGAGGAATATCCAGGCAACCACCAGCGACACGTGCAAAGGCCGTGTCTTGGTGAACAGCAGCTCCTGGAGGAATTCGGGAAACAGGAACTGGAATGCGCCGATCACGCCGAACAGCATGCCGACCGCCAGGCTCAGCATGCCCAGACGAAGGAACCGCAAACCGATCAAGCGGTCACTCATCGTTTCGCACGACCGTGCCGTACCAGGTGAGCCGGTACCTGTCGGCGGGATACCTGCCGGTGGAATCGACGAACGCGAGGTACGCGACCATCGCGTCCAAGTCCCGCTCGCTCAATTCGAAATTCGGCATTCTCCGCGTACCGCTGGTGAGAAAGGCCCTGGCATAGGCAGCGCCCTTGTCGGAGATCACGTTGGTCAGGTCGGGCCCCATATAGCCGCCGAGACCGTAGAACTGATGACAGGCGATACAGTTGTGCTCCTGGAACAACTGCTGGCCGTATCGCGCTTCGGCGCCCATCGGCGCGATATGCGAAGCCTCGGTGCCCTGCGTATATACATAGCCCGAGTACGGCACGAATGCCAGGCAAAGCGTCATGAATATGGCGCGTCTGTTGATATCTGCCTCCGTCCGCCCGGCGGAGCGGGCCTCCACTGGTCCGGGGTCGACAGTAGCCGGGAGCAGGCGAAAAAGGGTCCAAAAAAGTTGCTGAAAATCGTCAGTTATTAGAATTTTGTTCCCTTATTTCGCATAATAATGAAATAAGTTTGCTATATTTCAGTTACTTATCGACTAATAATCGGAGCGTGATATGGACAGAAAGGACCGGGCAATCCTCCGGGCGTTGCAAAAGGACGCGACCATGACCGTCGCCGACATCGCGGATCGCATCGGCCTGTCGAAATCAGCCTGCTGGCGGCGCATCCAGGCGCTCGAGGACGACGGCGTCATCAGCGCGCGGGTCACTCTGCTGAATCAGGAAAAACTGGGGCTGGACCTCACCGTGTACACCAGCATCCGTACCCACCAGCATACCCAGCAATGGTTCGACGGATTTCATGCGATGGTGACCGCGATGCCCAACGTCATGGAAGTGCATCGCCTGAGCGGCGATGTCGATTATCTGCTTCGCGCCGTCGTTCCCGACATGCGAAGTTACGACGAGTTATACAAGGAGATGATTGCCAAGGTAGACCTGTTCGACGTCAGCTCGAGCTTCAGCATGGAGACCATCAAGTACACGACCGCGCTGCCGCTCGACTATCTGTAGAAGGCTGCTAAGATTGCGGCCCCATTAACCCATCGGTGATTGCTATGAGTGACGTCACTGACAGAAACAACCGGACGGTCGCGATCTGGCTTCTCGTCTGTTGCGCACTCGTGTTTGCCATGGTCGTCCTCGGTGGCGTAACGCGGCTCACCGGTTCGGGTCTGTCGATGGTCGACTGGCGTCCCGTTACCGGCATCCTGCCTCCGCTCAACGACAGCGAGTGGCAAGGTGTATTCGAGATGTATCAGCAGACGCCGGAGTTCCAGAAGAAGAACGCCTACATGGACGTGGATGATTTCAAGGGCATCTTCTGGCTCGAGTACCTGCATCGCCTGTTGGGCCGCACCATCGGCCTCGTCTTTCTCCTGCCCTTCCTGTACTTCGTCCTGAAAGGCCACATAAGAAGGACTGAGTTCGGAAAATACGCGCTGATGTTCGTATTGGGCGGATTACAGGGCGTGCTCGGCTGGTACATGGTGAAGAGCGGCCTGGTCGACAACCCGGCCGTCAGTCAATACCGTCTGACCGCCCACCTTGTCGCGGCGTTTCTCATCTATGCCTACATGTTGTGGGTAGCGCTGACCCTGTTGATTCCTTCGGGGGGCACGGCCAGGCATCCGTGGTACGGCAAAACACTGGCGCTGACCACACTCATCTCGGTCACGATCGTATCGGGCGGCTTCGTCGCCGGCCTCAAGGCAGGCAAGATCTACAACACCTTCCCCAGGATGGGAGAATACTGGATACCGCCCGAGTTCTTCGCGCTGGAACCGGCATGGAGAAACATTTTCGATAACATGGCGGCCGCACAATTCAACCACCGGGTAGTCGCCATCCTGACGTTTGTCCTGATCGTCGCTTACTGGTTCGGGCTGAGAAAAGAAGATCTGCCGGCGAGGATCAGGCGCGGGGTCGACGCCCTCCTCCACACTGCCGTCCTGCAGATCGTGCTCGGCATCTCGACACTGCTGCTGGTCGTGCCGATGGCGCTCGCGGCGACTCATCAGGCCGTCGGCATGCTGCTGTTCACGGTCTCGCTATACCTGTGCCACGGTCTCCGAAGGCACGCCGCCCGGGACAAAATAGTGCCGGCCCCGGTACAGAAAATGCCGTACGACGGCTGATCACCAGGCGTATTTCGGTTAATACCCATTTGATTTGACTGCTAATTCCGCCAGTCTTTCAGACATATGGAGAGAGTGCATCCCAGCGTTTGTTTCGACCAGGGTCTCGTCGAGCGCTACGGCGGTCGGGGTCCAAGATATACGTCCTATCCGACGGCCCTGCAGTTCGATGAGGAGTTCACGGCCGCCCGGTATGAAAAAGCCGCGCGGCTGAGCAACCAGTCCGGCCGACCGCTGTCGATCTATGTGCATATCCCGTTCTGCCCGGCGCTCTGCTACTACTGCGCCTGCAACAAGATCGTTACCCGTAATGCGGAACGAATCGAGCGGTATCTCGACCGTCTGTATCGGGAGATCGAGCTGCAGGCAACGCTGTTCGACCACGGTCGCCTCGTCGAGCAGCTTCATTTCGGCGGCGGCACGCCGACCTATCTGAGCAATGAGCAGCTGTGCGAGCTGATGACTCACTTAGCCGGTGCCTTCAGCCTCGACACCAGCGAACGGCACGAGTTTTCGATCGAGGCCGATCCGCGGACCGTCGATGAAGACTCGCTACGCATACTGGCGGACCTCGGCTTCAATCGCCTGAGTCTCGGCATCCAGGATTTCGCGCCCGACGTTCAAAAAGCCGTCAACCGCATACAAACGGCGGCAGAGGTCGCTGCGCTGGTGGACCATGCAAGATCGGACGGCTTCGAGTCGATCTCCTTCGACCTCATCTACGGCCTGCCGCATCAGACGGTGGAAAGTTTCGACCAGACGCTCAATGAGGTCATTCAGATGCGGCCCGACCGGCTGGCGGTCTACAACTACGCGCATCTGCCCGACCGATTCAGGGGCCAGCGGATGATCCGGGAACAGGATCTGCCCCTGCCGGCGACCAAACTGAAAATCCTGCAACACACGATCGAAAAACTCACCGATGCCGGCTACCTGTACATCGGCATGGATCATTTCGCGCTGCCCGAAGATGAGCTCGTCAGAGCCCAGCGGAACGGGAGCCTGCAGCGGAATTTCCAGGGCTACTCGACGCACAGGGACTGCGACCTGATCGGTCTGGGTGTGAGCGCGATCGGCAGCATCGGCAATACCTATGCCCAGAACGCGACGACCACGAGGGAGTACGGTTCCCTGATCGGCGCGGGCCGGTTGCCGATAAGCCGCGGAATCGCCGTCGATGCGGACGATCAGCTACGGGCGAAAGTGATTCAGGAGCTGATGTGCCACGACCAGCTCGTGTTCGCGGACTTCGACAGCAAGAACCATATCGACTTCGTTCGGTACTTCGCAGCGGAGCTGGCCCGACTCGCGCCGCTGGCCGGCGACGGGCTGGTGCTGCTCGGACCCGAAGGCATTCACATCACGCCCAAGGGCCGGTTGCTTCTTCGCAGCATCGCAATGACCTTCGACCGCTATCTCGCCGACGACCTCAACAACGGTCGATTCTCAAAAGCGATCTAGTCAATCCAGGACGTTTTTCAGCGCCCGGTCGAGCGCCTCGATCAGGTCATC
>JBHHWI010000008.1:0-51414 GCA_046756445.1 Woeseia sp.
CCGCGTGCGCGTGCAGTAGATTCGGTGCCGGAGCGAACTTTCCGAACTTTCCTCCGTGTGCCGCGTAACAGCAAAGCCGGCTCAGGCGCCCGCATCGAATTGACTGAGAGGGGACCAGGGTGCCTGTGAACACAGCCGACAGGCTCGGAAAGTTCGGAAAGTTCGCTCCGGCACCCTAGGGATTGAAACCGACTGCGTCGCCGATGTGAATCGTCAGGATCAGGAATATGGCCGCCATCGCAAATAGCTTCGCGAGCAGTGGTCCGGTGAATCTGACCCAGGCGCCGTAGGGAATCTTGCCGAGGGCCAGAGCGCCCATCACCAATGCACTGGTCGGCACGATCATATTCGTGAAGCCGTCGCCGAACTGGTATGCCAGCACCGCGGTCTGTTGTGGCACGCCGGTAAGCGTTGCAAGCGGTGACATGATCGGCATCGTCACAAAAGCCTGGCCACTGCCGGACGGAATGAAGAAGTTGCAAACCGTCTGCACGACGAGCATGCCCAATGCCGCCACTTCGGCACCGAAATTTTTCAGGAGGCCTGCGAGCGCGTTGATAATGGTGTCGATAACGTGGCCGTCGACCAGGACGACCTCGATCGTTCTGGCGAATCCGACGATCAATGCCGCGGCGGTCATTTCGGCGGCGCCGCGTATGAATGTCCGGCTGGTTTCACCGGCGGGAATTCTCGCGATAGCCGCCGCTATCAGTCCTATCGCCAGGAACACGGCGTTCAGTTCGGGAATATACCAGTCGTACTTCGCCACACCGGCGACGAAGCCGACGATGCCGCCGGCGAATACGAGCAGGATTGCGATGCGCGGGACGGTCAGGCGCACGTCATGCGGCGGGTCAAACCCACTACTATAGTCGACGTGTCCGACCAGACTTGCTTCAGGGTCGTGCTGTACCTTTATCGCATACCGGTACAGGTGGTGAAAAGCCACGGCAAGGAACGCTGCAAGCATCACCAAGCGAAGCGCCCACCCGGACGTGATCGGGACGTTTGCGATGTTCTGTGCGATGATAACCCCGAAAGGATTTGTCCCGGCGCAGGCCCAGCCTATGCCGTACGGTATCCAGACCATGCCCATCGCAACGATGGCATCCATTCGCATCGCGAGGCTCATGGTGACGATGATCGGTATCAGCGGCACATATTCTTCACCCATGCCGATCGTGTAGGCGCCGAGGCTGAACATGACGAGACACCCGGCAATGAGTATCCACGGGCTTTTGCCCAGTTTTACGACCGCCTTGTGGAGCACGGCGTCGATTGCGCCGCTGCGGCGAAGAATGGCGATCACGCCGCCGACCAGAAAGATCAGGAAAATTATGTCCTGGGCGGCTTCGAGTCCCTTCGGTATGGCCAGCAGAAAATACCAGGGAGGAACATCGATCTGCTGTTCCGGCAACGCCCTGACATATGTCTCGGCGACGACCATGGAGCGCTTGGGGTTCTCCGGATACGGTTGGCGCTCAAACTGGCCCTGGGGAACGATATAAACAAGGAGCTGAGCGAAGACGATGATCGAGAAAATCAGTACGAGGGAATCGAAGGACCAGGAACGTTTGGTCATCAGAGCACTCCTGTCGTTGCCGCCTTGGGCCGCCCGCGGACGCCAGTATATAGAACCCGGGCGCTCTTCCCTATCTTGCGGGAAAAAGGACTTTTTGATAAAAAGTGCAGCCGCGCAAATCCGGGTGTCCAGTGTGAGCGTGACTCCATGATCGAAATCGACAGCCTTACCAAGGACTACGGCCGCCACAGGGTCGTGGACAACCTGACGTTTCACTGTAACGCCGGCGAGGTTTTGGGCTTCCTCGGTCCCAACGGCGCCGGCAAGACGACCACCATGAGAATGCTCACGGGCTTCGTGACGCCCACCTCAGGCCGGGCATCGATTTGCGGTCACGATATCGAAACCGACGCACTGGCCGCCAGGCGGCGACTGGGTTATCTGCCGGAGGGTGCGCCCTGCTATCCGGAAATGACGCCGGCGTCGTTCCTGGATTTCATTGCCGATATCCGTGAGCTCGAGAGCCCCATACGCAGGGAACGCCTCGACGACGTCATCGGCAAGCTCCACCTGGAGCCGGTGCTCAATCAGACTATCGATACCTTGTCGAAGGGCTTCAAGCGGCGGGTCGGGCTGGCACAGGCCATACTGCACGATCCGGATGTATTGATCCTGGACGAGCCCACCGACGGCCTGGACCCGAATCAGAAATATGAGGTCCGTGAGCTGATCCGTTCCATGGCGGCCGACAAGCTGATCGTCATCTCGACCCATATCCTCGAGGAAGTGGAGGCGGTCTGCAGCCGCGCCATCATCATCGACGAGGGCAGGATCCTGGCCGACGACAGCCCCCGGCGGCTCGCCGAAAGGTCCCGCTATCACAATGCCGTGCGAATCGGTCTCGCCGACGGGACTGATTTCGACGCGATTCGTGCCGCGATCGATCAACTGGCATCTGTCGGAACGACCGAGTCCGACCGCGAGCATCACACGATTACGGCCATCGCCGCGGGGAACGGCAAAGCGCCCTGGCGTGACGTATCCGACCTGATATCGGAACAGGGCTGGCAGGTCTCGAGCGTGCAACTCGAGGGCGGCCGGCTGGACGAGGTATTCCGGCAGATCACGAGAGGTGCTGCGGCGTGAACCTGATCCGCGCACTCTTCCGACGGGAGCTGCAGAGCTACTTCGCAACACCGGTCGCCTACGTGTTCATCGTGATCTATCTCGTTCTGATGGGGACATTCACGTTCTACCTAGGACAGTTCTATGAGCGCGGCCAGGCGGACCTGTCGTCATTCTTCAACTACCACCCCTGGCTGTATCTATTCCTCGTGCCCGCTATTTCCATGCGATTATGGGCGGAGGAGCGCAAGACCGGCAGTATCGAGCTGCTGATGACCATGCCGATCACCCCGTGGCAGGCCGTGCTCGGCAAGTATCTGGCCGCCTGGGCTTTCACGGCTATCGCACTGGCGCTGACGTTCCCGGTCTGGATAACCGTCAACTATCTCGGCAACCCCGATAACGGTGCGATCCTGGCCGCCTATATCGGCAGTCTCCTGATGGCAGGCGGGTTCCTGGCGATCGGCGCATGCATTTCCGCAACGACCCGTAATCAGGTGATTGCGTTCGTGATCACGGTTGTCGTCTGTTTCGGATTTCTGCTATCCGGATTCCCGCTGGTGCTCGATCTTTTCTCGGGCTGGGCCCCGCAGCTGGTCGTCGATGGGATCGCGTCGCTCAGTTTCCTGACTCATTTCGCGACCATCAGCAAGGGCGTGATCGACTTTCGCGACCTGGTCTATTTCGGACTGCTCACCGGGGCTTTCCTTTACGCCAACACGATCTTGTTGCAGTGGAAGCAAGCGGACTGAACATGACGACAGCAAGGCAACGGAACATCAGTGCATCGAGCTTCCTGTTAATCGCGCTCGGGTTTATTGCCGCGATAATCATCAGCAATCAGGTCTTCAGCGGCTGGCGAGTCGACCTGACGCAGCATCGCCTGTATACGCTGTCGGAAGGGACACAGCGCATTCTCGAGAATCTCGAGGAACCGATTAACCTCTACTTTTACTACTCGGATAAGGCGACCGAGGATATGTCGTCGCTCCGCGGTTACGCCAACCGCGTGCGCGAAATGCTCGAGGAGTTTGAACGCGGCGCCGATGGCAACATCAGACTCAGCGTCATCGACCCATTGCCGTTTTCGGAAGTCGAGGACCGCGCGGCGCAGTTCGGTCTCCAGGGAATCCGTGTTGCGGCCACGCCGGATCCGATCTACATGGGACTGGCGGGCACCGACAGCATCGACAACGAGGAAATCATCTCTTTTTTCCAGCCGGACAAAGAGCAGTTTCTCGAATACGACATCGCGAAACTGGTCAGCACCCTGGCAGATCCCGAACGAAAAGTGATCGGCCTGATCTCTGGAGCGCCGATGAGCGGCAATTTCGACCCCCAGACACAACAGATGGACCCGCCCTGGGTCATTTACCAGCAGGTCCAGCAGTTGTTCGAGGTCCGGAGTCTCGGTACGGAGATTGACTCGATCGACGACCACATCGGCATGCTGTGGATCGTACAGCCGAAGAATCTGAACAACGCGACGCTCTATGCGATCGATCAGTTCATCATGCACGGCGGCCGGGCGATGATCTTCGTCGATCCGCTCGCCGAAGCGGATCCGGCGGCACCGGCTCCGGGAATGCCGCACGGCATGCCACCGCAGGGACAGAGCTCCGAGCTGCCTTCCCTGTTCGAGGCCTGGGGTCTGAGATTCTCGACCTTGGATGTCGTTGCGGATGCCCGGCTGGCGCTGCCTGTCGCGGTCGGTCCCGGCGGCATGCCCACGCGTCATCTCGGTTTGTTGGGCCTGACCGAAGCGCAACTCAATGACGAGGACGTCATCACGGCCGATCTCAACACGATCAATGTGGGCACGGCCGGGCACATCAGCGTCACCGAGGATTCCGGCACGACCATCGAGCCACTCCTCAGCACCAGCCCGGCCTCGGGCATTCTTTCGAGTTCGAAGTTCAGTTTCCTGCCGGATCCATCCAGCCTGTTCGATGGCTTCGTTCAGACGGCCGAGCCCTACGTCATCGCCGCCCGGTTGAGTGGCGAGGTGCAGAGCGCCTTTCCGGATGGCTCGCCGACGACCGACATGTCATCGGAGGATGAGCCCGATAATAAGACGGCCGATACATCGTCGCACCTGGCGAAATCGACCGGTCCCGTCAACCTGATTGTCGTGGCCGACGTCGACATCCTGAGCGACCGACTGTGGGTGCAACAGCAAAACTTTTTCGGGCAACGCATCGCCAACGCATTTGCCAGTAACGGTGCCTTCGTGGTCAACGCGCTGGAGAGCCTCGCCGGCAGCGCAGATCTGATCGGCGTGCGCAGCCGCGCCACCTATTCGCGGCCATTTACGAAGGTAGAGGAATTGCGTGTCGAAGCGGAAGCCCGCTACCGCGAGACCGAGCAGCGCCTGCAAAGCGAGCTCGCGGAGACGGAACGAAGGCTCGGAGAATTGCAGTCCTCCCGCGAGGATACCGGCAACATACTCCTGACCAGCGAACAGCAGGCGGAGATCGACCGCTTCATCGATCAGCGGGCCACAATTCGCAAAGACTTGCGTGCCGTCCAACGTGGCCTCGACAAGAACATCGAACAACTCGGAACCACGCTGAAGATCATCAACACGGCGCTCGTACCGGCACTGCTGACGATATTCGTCCTGATTGCCGTCTGGCGAAAATCACGCCGGGACATCACATGAGCGCGCGTCAAATAAAGACACTCGCAATCGTACTCCTGGTATTGGTTGCGACTCTGGTTGCCATAAACGTCTCCGAAGACCAGGGCGATACATCCATTAACGGGCAGCTATTCCCGCAGTTGAAGGGTCAACTGAACAGCATTAGCGAGGTGTCAATCACCAGGGCCGGCGAGTCAATCACCGTGAAGAATAATTCCGGTCAATGGGTCGTCGCCGAGCGCGACGACTATCCTGCTGACACCGGCAAGCTGCGCAAGCTGCTGCTGGCGCTCGCCGACGCCTCGAGGCTCGAAGAGAAGACATCGAATCCGGACATGTATCCGCGGCTCGGCGTGGAGGACATGAAGGAGACGAGCGAAGGCGTGGAGATCCGCATTTCGGGTGCTGAAGCCCCGGTTTCGTTGATCATCGGCAAGCTCGCGCAGCGAAAATATCGCTATGCGCGCGTTTCCGGGCAAGCCACGAGCTGGCTGATCAACCAGAACCCGGTCGTGCCCGCCGATGCCGGCGATTGGCTGTTGCCCGAGATTCTCGATATCGACGCCTCGCGCGTTCGGTCGGTGACGATAACCCACGATGACGGCGAAACGATTCATTTACAAAAAGAAGACGCCGAGGACAATAACTTCAGCGTGCCGGACATGCCGGATCGACGTGAGCTGCGATACCCGAGCATCGTCAATGGCATTGCCGGCGTCGTGAGCAATTTGAATCTGGAAGACGTATCCAGGGCCTCCGCATCCGTCGGCGATGGAAGCAACGCAAAGACTGTCTTCACGATGTTCGACGGCCTGCAGCTTACGGTCGAATCCTTCGCTCGTGACGAGAATACCTGGATCAGGCTGACCGCGAGTCAGGATGATGCGGACTCGAGTGAAGCCGCCGAAATCAATGCCAGGACCTCGGGCTGGGAATACCAGCTTCAGAGTTACAAGGGCGATCAGTTACGGCGCCGCTGGAATGATATTCTGAAGGAAAATGAGTAGCGCCGGGGGACGGACCCCGTAGGGTCCGTCCCCGATTTGGATTTTACCGGCGACGACCGTGGCGACGATCGATGTGCCTGCCGCGACGGTCATGGCGTCTGTCGATGCGATGGCCTTTCCTGTCCAGGCGACGATCGATGCGCTCGCCCTTGCGGTCAAGATGGCGATCGATACGGTCGCCCTTTTCGTCCAGCCGCTGATCGATTCGATCACCCTTGCGGTCAAGCCGACGATCGATTTCGTCGCCTTTGTGGTCCAGACGATCCGAAAGCCGGTCCCTGCCGGCGTCCGCAGCGCGATCCGAAGCGCGATCCAGCCTTCTGTCAATCCGATCACCTTGATGATCCAGGTGATCGTTAATTCGGTCACCGCGATCGTCCAGGCGGTCATTGATGCGGTCGCCCCTGTCATCGAGGCGTTCCTCGATACGGTCGCCGCGCTTGTCACGGCGGTCCTCGATGCGATCGCCTGCATCGGCATGTGCGCTGCTGCCTGAAATAAGCGCAGCGCCGATGACGAACGCAGGGATGACTGCCGTGTCCCAGACTTTCCTGATTCTCATGTCCGTTCTCCTTGTATCCATATGAGTTGGCCCTTGTTATGCTCTCAACGCGCGCAGAGAGCCGCGGTTGACATCCTCAACGGCGTGAAATCCGATTATTGTCAAGCAGCCGGGGGAGAAATCTTTGCAGTCAGAAGGGATTGCTGCGACCGGCCGGGACATCAATGCTGCGTTTCGGAGGCACCGCCTCCGCGTCATGCTCGCGATTACGCTTGGCTACGGCTTCATCTATACGTGCCGGCTCGGCCTGTCGATCGTCAAGAAGCCGCTGATCGACGGCAACATTTTCTCGGTCGAGGAGCTCGGCATGATCGGCGCCGCGCTGTTCTATGGCTACGCCGCCGGCAAATTATTCAACGGCTTTCTCTCCGACTACTTCAAGCCGCGATTATTTTTCAGCGCCAGCATCTTCCTGTCGGCGTTGATCAATCTCGCCATGGGATCGTCGACGCTGCTCTGGGTGTCGATTTCACTGTGGGCGCTCAACGGCTGGTTCCAGGGCATGGCGGCGCCTTCGGCCGTGATAACCATCACCAACTGGTTCGGGCTGCATGAACGCGGCCGCCGATACGGTATCTGGAGCGCATCTCACGCCATCGGCGAAGGCCTGACCTTTTACGTCATTGCAGCGATCGTCGCGGCATATGGATGGCGCTATGGATACATTACGCCGGGCATTATCTGCATCGCGGTTGCTGCATGGGTGTATTCATTCATGCGAAACGCGCCGGCGAGCATCGGACTCCCGACGGTTAACGAATGGCTGGGAGCCGATCCGCAGCCATCGACCGAAAGGAACACGTGGCAGACACAAAGAGTCATTTTCGGTATCACCGCCATGTGGGTGGTCGCCCTTGCCAGTGCTCTCATGTATGTCACCCGATATGCGATCAACAGCTGGGGCGTGCTTTATCTTCAGGAGATTCGTGGCTATTCACTCATTGACGCCGGGTTTTTCCTGGCCGTCAACACGGTCGCAGGCATCGTTGGTTCCATTGCCTACGGTTACATATCCGACAAATGTTTCGACGCCCGAAGGCCTCCTGCGAATCTCATATTTGCGATCGTGGAGCTTCTCGCACTCCTCGCCATATTCTATGGCCCAACGAGCAACATTGTGCTTTTCTTCGCATTCGCGGTATATGGCGCCGCCCTCAGCGGCCTCATCGCCTCCGTCGGCGGGCTGTTCGGCGTCGACATCGCACCGAGAGGCGCAACAGGCGCCGCCATGGGTTTCGTCGGCGTATTCAGCTACCTGGGAGCCGCCATCCAGGAGACCGCCAGCGCCGAATTGATCAGCAAGGGCATGACTTTGCAGGACGGCGTGCGCGTGTACGACTTCGACCTCGCGATCTATTTCTGGATCGGCGCATCGGTCGTCTCGATGCTCCTGGCCGCCTCACTGTGGAAGACAAGGGTCAGGGACTGATGGAGGAATGCAAGGTCATCGTGGTCGATCTCGAACGATCCGCGCAGGCTAATCGGCCTCGGGGCCGCCCTCGACTTCCGATTCCTCGACCGGCGGCTCCCGGACCTCGGGAGGGTCTTGCCTAACGGGCCCGACCTCCGGCGTCTCTTGGTCGGCTCCCTCCGGTTCCTCGACCGGGGCGGGCTCTGCAACCGGCCCGGCGGGTTCGGATTGGGCGACTTTCCGCGCTCGTTGTTCGGCCTCGGTGATTACGCTCGTCCAGTCCGCGCTGATGAAACCGTTAAAATCGTCTTCGATCCTGATTTCGTACCAGCCTTCGATGGACCGCACGAGCGGCATGCTATCGCCCTGATAGAGTCTGCCGATCACGTCGGATTCCGCACTCGGCTCGGCGCGGATATTGACGAAATCCTGCACGGATTCGAGCGGGACTACGGCGTCTGCTGTCGCAAGTACGGGTAGTCCCAGCGCAAACAACACAACCAGGGCGGCTCTCATGACGGACTCCTAGGGTATGTGCCCGCCTGCCTGTATGCCACATCCGGGCCGGCAATGAAACTCCGGATTCGGCCTCGGAGATAAGTGTGGATACCGGGCTTTATCGGTCCTGTCAGGGCAGTGAAACCGAGCCGTGGCCTGCGATCTCGGGAATGCGTGCCTGCTCGGCGCGGTTTCGAAAAAAGCCGGAAAGGCTGTATTTTGCGAGCTTGTTCAGGTCGTACTCGCTTTCATTGACGATAGCGTCCGCCGCCAGGATTGCGCTTCGAACCGCTGGTCCAATGCCCTCGCCCATATCGACCGAAGCCAGTCCCACCGCGTCGCCGACGATGAAGGCGTTTTCGGTTCGCACGACATCGACGCTTCCACGCAGGTAATAGCTGTAGCCGGTCGGGTCGTACCGCGCATCGTGGACGAGTGCCTCTTCTGCGAGCTTTCTCGTGAATCCGGACCAGTAATCTTTCAGGTGGCCTCCGCCGGTTCTGATTTTCTCCGCCTTACCGCCGAGCCCGACGTTGATATACCCGTTTGCCTTGGGCACATACCACGCATAACCTGGTAGTCCCTCCCTGAAAAACCACAGATGGCATTCCTCGTTATTCCAGTCGTAGGGAAACTCCCGTTCATACGTCGCAATCTGGAGTAGCTTCGCCCGCGGGTTCAGGTCACGAAAGAACGCGCGGTAAACCGGACATCGGGTTCCACCCGCGCCGACAAGATATTTGCAGCGATAGGCACCGTCCACGATGTATGAACCGTTTCGCCTTTCGATCTTCTTTACCCTATGCTCACGTACGGGCGCGCCGGAGCGCTTCAGCAGGAACTCGTCGAACTCGAAACGACGTATGGAGTGTTGCGTCGTCTTTTTCGCGAAATTGAAATATCGGAAATGAAAGTGCAGTTTGTTGAAGCTCATGAAACTGTGCGGATAGGCATCGATGTCAAGCTCGAGATCGTCGATAACCTCTGGCGTAACCCAACCGGCGCATAGTTTGGTTCTGGGAAAAACCGCACGATCGAGGACAACCAGATCGACTCCCGCCTGCCGCAGCTTCCAGGCACACGTCGAGCCGGCCGGCCCGCCCCCAACGATGACTGCGTCGACCTTCTGCACGAGTATCAGCCCTTGGTGGCATCCGGTGCATATTGATATCGCCTGCTCCACGGAACATCATTGTTGCCGTGCGGTGCGAACAGGACCTGATAGAGCTGAAGGGTACCTGACCGAAATGCGGCGGACGACCCCGCGAGATACAAGCGCCAGGCCCGCATGAACTCTTCGTTATACATGTCCGCCACTTGGTCACTGACTTTCTCGAAATTCTGCAACCAGTCACGGCATGTGCGCGCGTAATGCAGGCGCAGGTTTTCGACATCGACTACCGAGAATCTGTGTGGCTCGAATATTGAGGTAATCTCCCCGAGACTCGGCACATAACCGCCGGGGAAGATACGTTTGGTGATCCAGGGATCCACCGGTCGCGGATGGCTTCGCCCGATCGAGTGGATCAACCCGACTCCGTTCCGCTTCAGGCAGCGGTCGATCAACCTGCCGAGTGCGTGGTAATTCCTGCGCCCGACGTGCTCGAGCATACCGATCGATACAAATACGTCGCACTCATCCGAAATCGTACGGTAGTCGTCCTCGACAAACTCCACACGGTCATCAAGCCCACGGGCTGCCGCCTTTTTCCGGGCATAGGCTACCTGTTCATGGGAATTGTTGTAGGCCTTGACCTTCACGCCATAATGCTCGGCCATGTGCATCGCCAGCGCACCCCAGCCGCAACCGGCCTCGATGACTTGCTGCCCCGGCTTCAGATCCAGCTTGCGACAGACGTGATCAAGCTTTGCGAACTGCGCCTCCGCCAGGGTCGCCTCGGTGTTGTCATAGTAGGCACAGGTATAAACCATGCGCTCGTCCAGCCACATTTCGTAGAAGTCGTTGCCGAGATCATAGTGGTGATGGACGTTGTCTCTCGAGCGAGCCAGCGTATTGCCGCGAATAGCCCTGAGCAGCGAGCGAAAACGATCGAAGTAGTAACTACCGTATCCGCTGCCGGTCACCGCGCCAGCGGCCTCGTTCAACAAATCGAGCAGGTTTCCGTGAATCCTGATCTTGCCTTTGCTATAGCCTTCGCCAAAGCCGACGGACTGGAAAAAGAGCAGGTCCAGCAGTGCGGAACGATCCAGAAACTCCAAGACACCGACTGGCGCGCCATCGGCGAAATAGAACTCGTGGCCGTCCCAGAGTTTCAGGGCAATTCGCGGATTGCCGACAAACTTCATGATCCAATTGGCGGCCAGGCGATCGAACTCGTATACAGGAACTGGTTGTTTGACATGGACTTCCAAGATCAATACCTCTTGTGAAGATTCTTGCGTCGGGTCGTGTCTTCTTATGAAATCCCGATCTTTTGTCCTGCAAGTTTGGCATTTGTGTGCCAGATCGACAAGCATCATTGGCACATCACGACCATATGGAAGCCTATCAGGGCCGGCCGGGATTGGTATTTCGGCTCATCCCTACTCGCCCCTGACGATGATCGAGAAGCCGTCGAACTCGTACTCCCGGTTGCCATCGGTGATTACATACTCGGCCGTGTCCGCCTCGATCTTCGCAAACGCCCGACCGAGCGCTGTCATGTAGCCGCCCTCGACTACCGGCACGTTGTGCGATGTGACGGCGATATCGATTTCACCTGCGAGACCGGCCAGTCGCGCCGCGCTCTGTGCATAGTCGTCGAAATTCGACTCGTCGAGATGCGCATAAAGCGGCGCCAGATAGAATGTATCCCCTGTAAACAGGATCCGGTTCTCCCGGTCGATCAGACAGATCGAATCCGGTGCATGGCCCGGCGTTTCGAGAATTGTCAGCCTCCGCCCGCCGACATCGATTGTCTCGCCTTCGGCTATGTGCCTGCTGACCGCGAATGGATGGCTGTGATATTCGTCCCTGGCAAATCCGTCGGGAAGCGATTTCCAGATCCAGCCTTCGCCGACGAATTCCGCCACATCCGCATTCGGGAGACCCAACGCGCGGCCGCGCGTGAATTCGGTGTCCATCGCATAAACCGTTTCGAACTGATGGTTTCCGCCAATATGGTCGTAGTGGCTATGCGAATTGAGGACGATGACATCCAGATCGGTCAACCGCTCCACCACGCTACGCATATCGCCGATACCGAGGCCGGTATCAAATAGCAGCGCGGTGTTCTCGCCGGTTATCAGGAATGAAATGACTTCTTCAAACTGACCCGGCTCGTAGATGGCGAAGACGCCGTCCAGTATCCGGTACACCTCGAACCAGTCACCATCGACCGCAATCCGCTCGTACCGGCTCCATTCGGGCCGCGGCAGCTTATCCCACCAGCTGTCCGTATCGGTGCCACGATTCTCCACCAGTGGGCGATCCGGCGTACATGCGGGCAGCAACGCAACCAGGAGGACGACCAGGACAGTTTTCAGCTTTTTCACCAGACTCTCCGTTTTCGGCTAACTGTAGCAGAATCCACCGTCGTCAAAACCGCGGTGCTTTTGTACTGTCGGAACAATCCGGCTAGTCTTTCGGAAACATCCGCGGGCGCAAATATTGAGCGCGAGTATGGAAATGAGCCTGCTCGATGGCCCGCCAGGGCGGTGCTTGATCTGGACTGCGGCCATCTGCATCGCAGTCGCGTCGGGCGCCGTAGAGATGAAGGACCTTTCTTGATTCTGAACAAGATTGCCGACGCCATATTGAAGATCTCCGGCTGGAAGATTGAGGGCTCCGTGCCGGCACTCGACAAGGCCGTCTATATCGCGGCACCGCACACGTCGAACTGGGACGGGTTCTGGCTCATTGTCGCGAAGATCGCTTTCGGCCTCGAGGCAAAATTTCTGGCAAAGCACACGCTGTTCTGGTGGCCGTTGGGGGCAATCCTGGCACGCCTGGGGGCGATACCGATCGACCGCAGCCGCGGCGCCGGCATCGTCGGCGAGCTGATAGAGAGGTTCCGCCAGAACGACCGACTGGCCCTGGCGCTGGCGCCCGAGGGCACGCGCAGATGGATGCCCTACTGGAAGACCGGTTTCTACCGGGTCGCCGTCGGGGCCGAAGTGCCTATCGTGCTGGGGTTCATCGATTACGGCAGCAAGAAGATGGGAATCGGAGGTACGTACGAGCCCACGGGTGATCAGGAAAAGGATCTGGACTACCTGCGGAAATTCTACTCCCGGTTCACGCCGTGCCGGCCCGAAAACATGGGACCGGTCGCATTTCCGCCGGGGAATTGACGGTTATGTAAAACTGCTGCGTGACCTGCTGTCATATGCCGTAACGTGGCGTGCAACTCAGAATCGATGTCAACCTGATGGACGGTTCGGGCGTTTCTACGGCGTGGCGGTGAAAGTCCGGCCGGCACAAGAACAGCCGTGGGTTAACCAGACGAGGCACCAGCGATGCGGACAGATCGGCGAGAGGATCGAACCACGAAATCACTGTATTGCCGCTGGCAAAAGCCGGCATCGGTGACTGTCTGGATTTTCCTGCTGAGCGCCTGCGGCGGCGGTGGTTCCGCCACGCCGGGTGGCCCGCCGCCTCCGCCACCTCCGCCGCCGATCACTAAGGCGCAGGCGTTCCAGTTCCTGAACCAGGCGACGTTCGGCGCGACCGAGGCCGCGGCGCAGCAGCTTATCAACATCCGTCATGCCGCCTGGCTCGACCAGGAGATGACGAGGGCGTCGTCACTGCAGTTGCCGTTCATCCAGTCTCTGCCGCGGCCGCAAAACGTGGCGCAGCTGCATGTGGACCGGGTCGACATCTGGTTCCGCAATGCACTACACGGAACTGACCAGCTGCGCCAGCGTGTCGCATTCGCGCTATCCGAGATCCTGGTCGTGTCGCAGTTGGGGGCACTGAATCAGGCGCCGTACTCGGTCGCAGGCTATTACGACCTGCTCGCGCGCAACGCGTTCGGCAACTACCGGCAGCTTCTCGAGGAGGTCACCCTACACCCGGCAATGGGTGTCTATCTCAGCATGCTCGGCAACGAGAAGCCCAATCCGGCACTGAACATTCGCCCCGACGAAAACTATGCGCGTGAACTCATGCAGTTGTTTTCGATCGGCCTGGTCGAGCTGAACAACGACGGTAGTCCCAGGCTGGATGCGCAAAACCAGCCGATCCCGACCTATACCCAGGAAATCATTGAGGGCTTCGCCCACGTGTTCACGGGTTGGAACTATGCCGGCGCACCGGGTTTTCACCAGGCCAGGCAAAATGACTTTAATCAAACGGTGCCGATGCAGCTCTATCCTGCGTTCCACGACACCGGTGCGAAGACGCTTTTGAACGGCGTGGTCCTGCCCGCCGGCCAGGGCGGCGAGCAGGACCTGCGCGATGCTCTGGACAATGTCTTCAATCACACCAACGTGGGTCCGTTCGTGTCCATTCGCCTCATACAGCGGCTGGTCACCAGCAATCCGTCCCCGGGCTACGTCGATCGGGTCGCCAGCGTCTTCAACGACAACGGCTCGGGCGTGCGCGGCGACCTCGGCGCCGTTGTGCGGGCGATCCTGATGGACGCGGAGGCCAGGCCCGACACGCCAATGGATCTCGACGGCAAGTTGAAGGAGCCGCTACTGAGGCTCACTCAGCTCTGGCGAGCGTATGACGCTTCGTCGCGAAGCGGTCGGTATCCGTTTTTCGGCGTTTTTGTCGTGTTCGGCCAGGGACCCCTGCAGTCGCCTTCCGTTTTCAACTTCTTCAGCCCGTTTTATGCGCCCCCCGGCGAGATTCGCAACAGCAACCTGGTTGCGCCGGAAATGGAGATCGCGACCGAGTACCTCAACACCTACGTAACCAACTACATGTTATTCCAAACATTCGTCAACAACTCGGCAAACACGAGTGCAGGCGATGACGACGTCCTGATCGACATCGGTTCAGAGATGGCGATTGCGGCCAACATCGACGGCTTGATCGACCTGGCCGCCGGCAAGCTCCTGGGTGGCCAAATATCCGACACCTTGCGTACGGAGATCGCCGGCATGCTCAACCTCATTCCGGAAACGGATACTGCTGTCCGGGCGGCCGAGACCATCTATTTCATCGTTACGTCGCCGGAATATGCGTATCAGCGCTAGGCAGCGGAGGGAAGTCATGACAGCCATCAACCGACGCGAGTTCATCAAGGCAAGTAGTGCCGGCGCTGCCGCATTCGCAGCCTGCCCGGGCGCCGCGTTCTCACAGGTCATCGGCACGAATGCGCCGTTCCCCGATTACAAGGCCCTGGTATGCGTCTTCCTGTTCGGCGGAAACGATTCCTTCAACATGCTGGTACCGCGCAGCGCTGCCGAGTACAACGTCTATGCCGCATCGCGTCAGAACATGGCGATCCTGCAGGCCGATCTGCTGCCGATTAATCCATTGACGCCGGATGGCGCTCTGTACGGCCTGCATCCCATGATGCCCGAGGTACAGACGCTGTTCGGGTCGAGTCGCGCCGCGTTTGTGACCAATGTCGGCCCCCTGATCGAGCCGACGACCAAAGCCCAGTACCAGGGCCGGTCGGTCCTGCTGCCGCCACAACTGTTCTCGCATAACGATCAGCAGGATCAGTGGAACTCCCTGAGGGGCCTGACGCCTGGCAAGACCGGCTGGGCCGGCAGGATCGCTGATCTGATACGCACGAATGTCGCGAATCAACAAATGGCCACAAACGTTTCCCTGTTCGGCAGCACCCTGCTCCAGTCGGCTGACCAAACCGTGGCCTACGTGATGGGTGACGACGGGCCCATACAGTTTGCCGGATTCGACAACACTCAGGGCGGCCAGGCTCAACGAGCGGCCTTCGAAGCCGTGTTGAATGCAAATTACAGCTCGATCTACGAGCGCGGCTTCGTGGAGGTGCAAAAACGTGCCGTCGCATCCGCCGACCTGATTGCCGGTGCGCTCAATAACGCGCCGCCGCTCAATACCGTCTTTCCGAACGGAGAATTAGGTCGTCAGCTCAACACCGTTGCGCGGCTGATTGCAGTGCGCGACCAGCTGCAGATGCAACGGCAGATCTTCTTCGTCGCAACAGGTGGATTCGATTCGCATGACGACCAGTTGCAAAATCAGCCCGGCCTGCTCGGCGGCGTAAGCCAGGCCATGTCGGCATTCTACGACGCGACGGTTGAGCTCGGTGTGTCCGGCATGGTGACGAGCTTCACGCAATCGGATTTCGGCAGAACCCTGACCTCCAACGGTGACGGCACCGACCACGCCTGGGGCGGCAATCAGCTGGTCATCGGGGACGCCGTGGCGGGCCGCGAGATGTACGGCAGTTACCCGCTGCTCCAGATCGACGGACCGGATGACGTCGGCGGCGGCCGGATAATCCCGACCCTGTCTGCGGATCAATATTCCGCGACCCTGTCCAAATGGTTCGGCATCCCTGACGCCGACCTGTCGATCGTCGCACCGCATATTGATAACTTCGTGCAAAGAGACTTAGGATTCCTGCTTTAGGGCATCGGGGAATCACTGACATTTTTTCTAGCCGCATCCTCCTGGCGTCGCTGATCGCCACAGCGCCCGCAGTTGCCGGCCCATACGATGACTGGACGCACTACGGCGGCGGTCAGCATGGCCTGCAGTACTCCTCCCTGTCGCAGATAACGCCGGGCAACGTCGATCGCCTGGCGGAAACCTGGCGATTTCGCACCGGCGAGCTGGGGCTCGGGCATCGCGAGCCGTTCGCGTTCCAGGCGAACCCGATCCTGGTCGAAGGGCGCCTCTATTTCCCGACCGGCAGTGCTATCGTGTTCGCGCTGGATCCCGCGACCGGGGAGGAGATCTGGCGATTCGACGCACAAATAGACCGATCACTCAATCACGCCGAAATCGCCAACCGCGGCGTCACCTCCTGGGTCGATGAAAAGGCGGAGGCCGGTGCAACATGCAGGCATCGCATTTTCGTCGGCACGCTCGATGCCCGACTGATTGCGCTCGACGGCGAGAACGGCGAGCCTTGCACGGACTTCGGCGACCGGGGACAGGTATACCTGGACCGCGATGTCGGCGCCGCGGTTGACGAGTGGATCAATTACACCGTCACGTCGCCGCCGGCCATCGTCGGCGACATGCTGATCGTCGGATCCGCGATCGGCGACAATCGGGCGGTCCGGTCGGAACTCGGCATCGTGCGCGGCATCGATGCCCGGACCGGCGCCGAGAAGTGGCGCTGGGACCCGATACCGCGTGACGACGCCGATCCCGCTTATGCCGGTTGGAAGCCGGACGAGGCCGCGGTTAACGGGTCCGGCAACGCCTGGGCACCGTTGGCGGCCGATACCGAATTGGGCCTGGTCTATGTGCCGACGGGCTCCGCGAGTCCCGATTTCTACGGTGGCGAACGCGAAGGCGACAACGTCTACGCCAACTCGCTGGTGGCGCTCGACGGCGGGACCGGAGAGCTTGCCTGGTATCGGCAACTCATTCACCACGATGTCTGGGATTATGATCTCGCTTCCCAGCCGACCCTCGCCGAATTACGGCATGATGGAAAGGTCATTCCCGCGGTGCTGCAGGGCACCAAGACAGGATTCATATTCAGTTTCGACAGAAGAACCGGCGAGCCCGTGTTCGACATAGAGGAGCGGCCGGTGCCGCAGGGTGGCGTCGCCGGCGAACACCTGTCGGCGACGCAGCCATTCCCGGTTGCCCCGCCCGGGCTCGTTCGGACCGATCCCCTCGGCGAAGACGATGCCTGGGGCATGGTCTATTTCGACAAGCGGTCGTGCCGGCAAAAGATTGCTTCGTTGCGCTCGGAGGGGATGTTCACGCCGCCCAGTACCGGGGGTACGATCGTCTTTCCCGGATTCGCCGGTGGCATCAACTGGGGCGGCCTGGCATTCGATCCGGTCAGGCAGGTCGCGGTCGCCTTTGCGATAGACCTGCCGATGCAGATCGCGCTCATCCCGCGTGACGATCTGCGGAGCGTCTATGAATCCGGCGAGTTCGCCGGTCAGGAATTCGCGCGCCAGACGAGCACGCCGTACGGCATGCGCCGTACTGCGCTGCTGTCATTCCTTGACGTGCCCTGCATCGCGCCGCCCTGGGGCACGCTCGCCGCCGTCGATATGGAAAAAGGCAGTATCGATTGGCAGGTGCCGCTCGGGACGATTCAGGACGTCGCGCCCGCAATCGTGCCGAATTTCGAATTCGGCGTGCCCGGCGCCGGTGGCCCGGTCATCACGGCGAGTGGCCTGATCTTCATTGCGGCTGCCGTCGATAATTACATTCGCGCATTCGAACTCGACAGTGGAAACAAACTCTGGGAAGGCCGATTGCCGGCCGGCGGACAGGCGACGCCGATGACCTATTTCCTCGCGGAGACCGGCAAGCAGTACGTCGTGATCGCGGCGGGTGGTCATGCCAGGATCGGGGCGACCAGCGGAGACTATCTGGTCGCCTTTTCCCTGCGCTAGCAGTCTGTCGGACTCAGGGGCTCGTTACGAGGCGGGTACGGGGATGGACGGAACCGTATGCTCGCTTGTGTCGCTGGCCGTGATCGATTTGCACCAGTTGCGGAATTCCTCATCGGGTGACGGTTTCGCGATCAGGAAGCCCTGGGCCAGATCGCAGCCGAAGGTCTTCACCATTTCCATTTGCTGCTCGGTCTCCACGCCCTCGGCGATGACGTCGAGCCCCATCGCCTTGCCGAGTGCGATAACGGCCTGAACCACACGGGCATTGGTCTTTGATTCCGTCAGCCGCTCGACAAATGACTGATCGATCTTGAGCGTCTGAACCGGCAGCTCTGCAAGGTAGCTCAGAGACGAGTAACCCGTGCCGAAATCGTCGATATGAATGCCCACACCATACTTGGCCAGGTCCTTGAGCAGCGGCCTCGCGATCGTCAGATCCTCGAGCAGGGTCGTCTCGGTCAGCTCGAGATTGATCAGCTTCTGTTCGACCTTGTTCGCATTCAGAATCGACTCGATCAGCTCGACGAGTTTGTCATTTCTGAGCTGGTGCGCCGACAGGTTTACGGAGACCGGTATGTCCCACTCGCCGTCGGTGCGCCAGCCGGCAACCGCGCCACATACATTGCGCAGGATCGCCTCGAACAACACGTCCGAGATGCCCATCTCTTCGCTCAGCGGTATGAATTCCGCCGGGGCCAGTATGGTGCCGTCCGGCCTGACCCAGCGGGCCAGGGCTTCGACGCCTGCCACGGTGCCCGTTCGCAGGCAGAGTTGCGGCTGGAAAAACGCCGTGATCTGACCGGTGTCGATGGCAGACCTGAGCTCTGCTTCCATGTCGAACTTGTGGCGCGCACTGTAACGCATCTCGCTGCGATAGTAGGTGACTCCGCTATCCAGCCGCCGCATCGAGCGATGCAGTGCTGCTTCCGCACTGCGAAAAACGGTATTGGCATCGGGCCCGTGCGCGGGGTGCCAGGCGACGCCGATACTCGCTTTGAGGAACAGGTCTCGTCCGTTGATCAGGAACGGTCTTTCGACGGTCTCTCTTACCGCGTCGACGAGCTTCTCCAGCGCGTCCCTGCCGGTGATCGCGGGAACCAGACAGGCAAATTCGTCGGCGCCGAAGCGCCCCGCGACGGGTTTATACCGGTCTTCTCGCGAGTCCAGCATGTCCTTCAATCGCGTGCCTACCGCTTTCAGGAGTTCCGTTCCGGATTCGTATCCCATCGTCTCGTTGAGGAAGCTGAAGCGCTCGATATCCAGCAGCACAATGGCGGTGTCGCCCTCCGAGCCCCCGGCGTTGTCGATCATGAATTGCAGGTGATCGATCAACTTCAGCCGATTCGGCATTTCCGTCAGGGGATCGAAGTATGCCAGCTTATGCAGCGCCGCCGTGCGCTCCGCGACCCGCTGTTCGAGTTCCTCGTTGGCGTGGCGCAACGCCAGGTCGGCGTGCCACTTGCCGCACAGCGCGGCGGCGAGCTGCCGGCACTCGGTCGCATGGAAGGGCTTCTGGAAGTAGAAGATCTTGTCGGCCGGAGGCACCAGTTTGCCGAGATCAGCCGATTGTGCGCCGAGCGAGCCGGTCACGATCACTATGTTGAGGTTCGGATCGATTTTCCGGATCTGTTTGGCCGACTCGATGCCGTCGATGCCGGGCGGCATTTTGACATCCAGGAACACGATCGAGTACGGGCTGCCGGCCCCGACGGCTTCCCTGACGGCCTCGACGGCAGCCTCGCCCTGGCTGCGCGATTCGACCTCGAAGCTTACCGCGGACCGCCTGTCGGTATCCTCGCCGAACAGCACTTTCTCCAGATCGGGAATCGTCAACGTGGCGTTATCGGGCTCGTAGCCTTTGCCGAGGCAGCTCAGGTATTCGCCGATGAGCATTGCGTCATCGTCGACGACCAGGATGCGATTCGTTGTTGTTTCTGCCGGATTCACGCAGTCACTTTCCTGTCAGTGCGTCTTCACCATGCTTGCGACGTCCTTCGCGAGCTGCATGAAGGAAATGGGCTTGTTGAAGTAGTGCAGTTTCATCGGCGGCGGTACGCGCCGTTCCAGCTCCTCTTTGGGCACATCGGAGAAGCCCGTGACGAACACTATCTCGACCTCCGGATCCAGTTTTCGGATCTGACTCCCGGCTTCGACGCCGTCGATGCCGGGTGGCATCCGGACATCGAGGATCACGACATCGAATGGATGCCCCTCGTCCGCTGCTTCAGTGGCCAGGGTAATTGCGTCGTCTCCCTGATTGCAGGCGACGACTTCGAATTGCGCCGCATCACCGTTATCGGTTTCAGGGTCGAAGAGTTCCGCTGCGAGGGCGTCAACGGCCTGACTATGATCTGTGGGCTCGGACTCGCAAAATGCCTCGCGATAGCACTCGAGGATATGCTCGTCGTCGTCCGCTATCAGCACGCGAATACGATCTCCGTGGTGTTGAATGTTCACCTGTCTAGCCTCCCTGGGCTGATGGCAACAGAACATGAAATTCTGCGCCGTGGCCGAACCCCGTACTTTCGGCCTGAATGCGGCCACCCATGCCTGCCAGTGCGTTTGCGCACCAGTGCAGTCCCAGCCCGGTCATGTGTCCCTGTTTTGACGTATAGCCGCGTTGAAAAATCTTGTTCCGAATGTGCTCGTCGAATCCACAGCCGGTGTCACGCACGGTGAGTCGCACCATGGGCTGCGTGTCGACAGTCTCGGGGATGGCGGTAACGAGTATCTCCCCGGATTCCGACTGGCTCCGCCGAATTGACTCGTACGCATTCAGAATCAGGTTACCCATTACCTGCAGCAAGCCGACCCGGTGTGCTCGCACACGATGTTGACCGACTTCCTTCTCGAAGCTGACATGAAGGTCCTCTGCCTGTGACTTCGGTATCACATGAGCAGCCTCATCAACAACGTCCTCGAGATCGAGCACCTCGAATACGGGATCGACTTTGGCGTGTTTTTCCTGGTCAGCAAGGATTCCCTCGACCTGCCTCGCCTGTTTCGACGCGATCTCCAGGTCACCCGAGGCGCCTGAACCAACGGACTCGATATGATCGAACGAAGCGTTGATGTATTGCAGCAGTTTCGCCCTGCGCTCCGGCGGGCAGTCCGGATCGGACAACTGCTCGGTTGCCTCCTTGATTCGCAGGCCGGCGGCGACCCGGAATCTCTGCGACAGGCGTTCGATGCCATTGATCAACGGCGTCAAGGCGTTGCGGATGTTGTGCAGGACCTCTGCAGCGGTGTCCGCCCTGCCCGCCTTGAATGACTGGTCGAGCAGCAACCCGCGGGCCCGCTGGACCTCATCGGTCATCTTGTCGAACTCGCCCGCGAGGGCTCCGATTTCGTCGCCACGGGCCGAGTTCATCCGTTGTGACAGATCACCGCTACGGCGAATGCCGACGATATGGTTCGCCAGGGCCTCGAGCGGGAGCACGATTACCCGCCGCAGCAGCGCCCAGGCGACCACGGCGATCAGCAGTCCGGCAAGCGTCAGAAAGGCAAGCGTTCCGTCGACCGTCTGGCTGCCCAGGGCCGATATGTGCCTCGGGGTCCTGGCTTCCAGAACGATGAATGGATCACCGAAAACGTCCGTCAATACGCCAAAACTGCGGATCTCCGCATCGGTGCTCTCGTGATAGGTTTGGCCGCCGTCTGAATCCGCAAGCGCCGCCATTTGCTCCGCTGTTGCCGCATCTGTAATCGGCTTGGCGGAGAAATCGACTTCGGTCTGTTCCGCCAGGCGCGATACGCGGGCATCATCGAGGAATCGCGCCATGACCAGCGATCCCGCGATAGGCCCTACCTCTCCGGTCCTCAGGATAGGCATGGAGCAGATCATCAGGGGACCCAGATTGGTTGGCAGCAAACCGCTGGTTACGCTCTCGATCGTCGAGTGGCTGATCAGGCGCCCGGTCAGCGGATCGCCTTGCGAAAAGACGCCCAGTGAGGCGAGGTCTCCTCCCTCGCCATCGAGCACGAGCTGACCCCACAGCAGCTCTCCCGCGAGGTTATAGAACGCCATCAGGTTGAGATCGAGATTGACGAGCGTCGGTATGTCCGCGTTGATCGATATGAAAGCCGGGTTCTCGCCGAGGGCGTAGGCATGGGCATCGTCCCAGGGCGCCCAGTCGCCGGTATTCGATTGCAGCTTGACCAGATCGGCCCGAATGGCCCGTTCCGCCCTGATCAGGTCCGTCCGCGCCGCCCTCATCTCCAGGTTATCGAAGGCGGGTGTGATGACCGTGTTCAGAATCAGGTAGCTCAGCAGGCCGAACGCCGCCATGACCGCAAGCAAGGTTGCGGAGACCTTCTTTTGCAGCGACAGCGACCCCAAGCCGGTTGACATATGACTTTCCATGAGCGAGCCAGGCCCAACAGCCAGCCAACGAGTGTAAGACTTTGAATCTCAAGCGCCTGTGACCCAGCCCGCAGATTGGGTCAATCGGTCAATCGAGCCAGGCGGGATGGGTCGAAGGGCCTCGAGTCGATCTCGCTCGGCTGTCCCCCGATGCAGTCTGCCAGTAAATGGGCCGACCCCATCGCAAGGGTCCAGCCAAGCGGCCCGTGGCCGGCATTGATGTAGAGGCCCGGCAGCCTTCCGGCTCCGACAAAAGGCAGGCCGTCGCTGCTGACCGGGCGAAGGCCTGCCCAGGGATTCGAGTTGCCTCGATCGACTTTCGAGGCGAGCCGTGGATAGAGCTCTTCGAGTAAGGTGAACAGCCCACGGATTCGTCGCGGATCGACGCGTTTGTCGAAACCGGCGAACTCGACCGTGCTGCTCATTCGCAGCCTGTTCCCCAGAGGCGTAATCGCCGCGTGCATGGTCTCATCGATCAGGGGCACCCGTGGTACACCGTCCATGTTTTCCACATTCAGTGTCACCGAATAACCTTTCGCCGGCTTTATCGGCAATGACATGCCTGCGCTGCGAACCAGCGCCGGGCTCCGATGCCCGGCCGCAACCAGCACCACCTCTGCATCGATCAATCCGCGATCCGTTGCCACGCCGGTCACCCTGCCTTGTTCGACCATCAGCCGGGTCGCCGCGGTACCCGTCTGTACCACCGCGCCGCCTGACTCGATCTCACGCCTGAGTTCCGTGCAAAAGAGATAGGCATCTCCGGAATCGTCATCGGGGTAATAAAAGGCGCCCTTTATCAGGTCTTTCGCGTATCTCAGAGCCGGCTCCGTCGAAACCACGCCCTGGGAATCCAGTTCTTCATAGCGCATGCCGTATTGCGACAGGGACTCGGACTGGTGTCTCAGCCCATCGATCGCTTCGCCTTCCCGATACACGTTCAGTGTCCCGGACGAGGCGTGATCGAAACTGAGACCAAGGCGTTGACGCAGCTCGCTGGTCTTTTGCTTCGAATAGGTGGCGAGGTCGAAGTTGGCCTTGAGCGACGCCCTGTAGCGCGCAGCCGTTGAATGCTTCAGGAAATCCAGGCCCCAGAGCGTCAGTGACGGGATGGCCCTGAGCCTCAGGCGGAAAGCGGATTCTCGATCGACCACCGACGACAGCAGGTGCTTCCAGGCGCCCGGCGCATTCCAGGGCTCGCACTTCGACGGCGTGATCAGGCCCCCGTTCGCAAAGCTCGTCTCCAGTCCAACGCCGTCATGCGCTTCGAGCAGCCGTACGTCGTGGCCCCGTTCGAGAAGCGCCTGAGCGCTGCACAACCCCTGCAGTCCGCCGCCGATGACGAGGATTTTCACCGTTCAGCGACCGATGACAAAACTGACGGTCGTGGTCGCGCTGCCGCCGATGTTCAGGGTCGCCACGTCTCGCGCGCCTTCGATCTGGTAGTCGCCCGCCTGGCCGCTCACCTGTTTGTAGCTGTCCAGCACCATACGGACGCCCGTCGCACCGACGGGGTGGCCGAGGCCGATCAGGCCGCCGCTGGCATTGACCGGAATCCGTCCCTCCATTTCGATGTCACCCTCCTCCACGGCTTTCCAGCTCTCGCCCGGCGCCGTGATGCCGAAGTGATCGATGGCCATGTATTCGGTGCTGGTAAAGCAGTCGTGCGTCTCGATGCCGTCGACATCGTCGACGCCGCGAATGCCGGCACGTCTGAACGCGTCGGTTATCGTGCCGCGAACGTGCGGGAAGACGTACTCGGCATCCTTGCTCTCGTCGATCTTCTGTTGATAGCTTATCGGTGCGGTGCGGTGGCCCCAGCCCTTGATGTAAGGCAGATCGTCGAGTGACATACCGCGATTCCTTGCGTACTCGCCGGCTTGCCCGGCGCCTGCCAGGAATATGCAGGCCGCGCCGTCGGTAATCTGTCCGCAATCGTGTTTGCGAATCCGCCCTTCGATCACCGGATTGGCTTCGTCATCCTCGGAGAAACTTTCTTCCGTAAATACCCATTTGCGCGTCTGTGCGTTCGGGTTACGTTTGGCGTTCGCAAAGTTGATTTTCGCGATTCCGGCGAGGTGTTCCCGATTCAGGCCGAACCGGCGGTCGTACTCGGCAGCGAGTTCGCTGAACATGTGCGGCCATGGATAAGTAACGTCCTGGCATTCATGTCCGGCCCACATCGCCGTCGGGCCGATGAACTCGGCCGCCTCCTGTGCCGGCACATTCCGCATCTGTTCGATGCCGACGACTGCGGCAAACCCATAACGCCCGGCTTCGATGTCCGCTGCCGCCGACAGCATGGCGATGCTTCCCGACGCGCAGGCCGCTTCGTGCCGGGAGGCCGGCAGACCGGAGAATGCAGGATGGAGGGCGGCGAAAAACCCGCCGAGTTGTCCCTGTCGACAGAACAGCTCCGCGGTAAAGTTGCCGACGTGCGCAACCTCGATGTTCTCCGGTTGGAGATCGACAGTTTGCAGTGCGCCTTCCACCGTGTCCCGAAACGCGTCGAATATCTCTGCACCGTTTCTGGCCCAGTTCTGTGAAAAGTCGGTTTGGTAACCACCCAAAACGTAGACGCGATTTGTCATGTGAGTCTCTATTGCCGTGCGAGATAGCGGTGCATTTGATCGATGCGGTCCGCACCCCAGTACATTTCCCCGTCGACAACAAAGCTGGGCGCGCCAAACACGCCTTTTTGCATCGCCTCGGCGGTCGCCTGTTTCAGTTTGTCCTTTACCTCGTCCTGTTGCGCTGCATTGAGCAGCTTCTCTGCATCCAGGCCGAGGTCCTTCGCTATTTCGGCGAGCTCGGCCGGGTCGGAGCAGTCCCTCCCCTGCCCATAGCTCGCGCCGAATACGGCTTGAGCCCACTCTACCGCCTTCGCTTCGTCTTTCGCCGCGATGTAATAGAAGATGCGCGCAGCCGTCAGGCTGTTGAAGGGAAACGGCGTTGGCCAGCGATAGACCAGCCCGGCGTCGGCGGCCGAGCGCTCCACGTCTTTCCAGACGTAAGCCCCCTTGGCGGATTCCGGTGAAAATGGGCCCGAGCCGAGGGACTTGAAAATCGCGCCGAGCGCCACGGGCTTCCAGCGAATCTCGCGGCCGTGCTCCAGCGCCAGCTCGCGCAGCCGCTTCTGCCCGACGTACGAGTACGAGGACGAGAAATCGAAGTAGAAATCAATCGGTTCGGCCATTGTGTCGCTCTGCCCTGTTGATCCAGGTCACTTTCATAAATAGACTGTGTAGAATAGCCAGTCCGCAACCGATTATCAATCGCACCTGGGGCGAACAATGCGTACCACACCGGAAGAGAGAATCGAAGATTTCACAAGCCGCGGCTGGTGGGGCGACCGCACGATCGCGACGCTTTTCGACGATGCGGTGACATCCAGTCCGGATCACGTCGCCCTGGTCGACCAGTTCAATCGGGAAGAATTCACCGACGGCCCCGCTCAAAGACTGACCTACACAGCACTTTCCGAGATCGTCGACACCGTGTCGGCCACGTTTTACGAGCACGGCCTGCGGCAGGAGGATATCGTCGTCCTCCAGCTGCCGAACATCGCGGAGTTGCCGATCGTCTACCTCGCGTTGGCGCGACTCGGCGTCATCGTCAGTCCCGTGCCGGTTCAGTACGGCACGTTCGAGCTCTCGAAATCGCATGAATTTCTCGACTCGAAGGCATTCATCACGACCTCCAAATTCAAGGACAGGAATTTCGCAGAACAACATCGGGGAGCCTTTCCCGACGAATTCAGGATTTTCAGTTTCGGCGACAATCCCCCGGCAGGCGCGATTCCCTTGTCATTATCGGCCGACGGCAAGAGCGCCGATTGGGCTGCTTATACGAGCCAGATCGAAATTTCGGCCAACGATGTATTCACGATTTGCTGGACGTCGGGCACCACCGGTACGCCCAAAGGGGTGCCCCGCAGTCACAATCTCTGGATTTCGTCGGCCACGGCTGCGCACGACGTTGCCGACATGAGAGACGGAGAAGCGATTCTGAATCCGTTTCCCATCGTCAATATGGCCGCTATCAGCGGGTTCATGTACCCCTGGCTGATGCGGGCGGCGACACTCGTGCTGCACCACCCGCTCGACTTGCCGGTATTTCTCAAACAACTGCAGGACGAGAAGATCGCCTACACGATTGCGCCGCCCGCCGTCCTGACGATGCTGCTCAAAAACCGGGAACTGCTGGATACCATCGACCTGTCCAGCCTGCGCTCGATAGGCTCCGGCAGCGCACCATTGTCGGAATGGATGGTCGCCGGATTTCAGAACGATTACGGCATCGGCATACTCAATATATTCGGCTCGAATGAAGGCATGTGCCTCTGCTCCAGCGTCGAGGATCTGCCCGACCCGGCTGATCGCGCCCAGTATTTTCCCCGCTTCGGTGTAGAGGGTTGTGAATGGAGCAATCGGGCCAGCAGCAGGATCCGTACCCGTCTCGTCGACCTTCAATCCGGCACGATCGTCTCCGGGCCCGGGCAGCAGGGAGAACTGGAGATCTGGGGCGCAACCGTGTTCGACGGTTACTGGCAATCACCGGAGGCCAACAAGGAGGTATTCACAGCCGATGGATACTTCAAGACCGGGGACGTGTTCGAGGTGGCCGGCGACGCAGACAAATCGAAATTCTACAAGTTCGTCGGCCGCTGCAAGGACATCATCGTGCGCGGTGGCGTCAATATTTCTCCGGATGAGGTGGACAATCTGCTGGCGGGCCATCCGAAAGTAGCCGCCGCTGCCGTGGTCGGCTACGACGACGAAGTAATGGGGGAACGTGTCGGCGCGGTCGTCGTACCGAAACCCGGCGAGACTGTTCAGCTCGAGGAATTGACTGAGTTTCTCCGCGGGCAGGGACTCGCGGTATTCAAGTTGCCGGAGCAATTGAAGTGCGTGGATGAGATTCCGTACAACGCCGTTGGAAAAGTCCTTCGGCGGGAACTGAAGGACCTCTTCGCCGGCGCCGAAGGCTGATGGCGGACGCTTTCATTTTTGATGCCGTCAGGACACCGCGCGGCGCCGGCAGCGATCGCGGGTCATTATGCGGCGTCGCGCCCGTCGAACTACTAAAGACGCTCATCGATGCAGTGCGGGAAAGAAACGGGCTCGACGACGGCGGTATAGACGACTTCGTCCTCGGCTGCGTCACGCAGGTCGGCGAGCAGGGCGGCAACATTGCCAAGGTCGCCGCACTGTACTCGGGCTTACCAGCCAGTGTCCCGGGCATTACGATCAACCGCTACTGCACATCAGGCCTGGACGCCTGCAACTACGCGGCAATGAAAATTCTCACGGGACAGGACGACTTCGTGCTCGCGGGCGGTGTCGAGTCCATGTCGCGGGTGCCGATGCTTTCGGACAAGGGCAGCTTTTATACGGAACCCGAAATGATCAAGGCCGCGCAATTCGTGCCGATGGGTCTCGCAGCCGACCTCATCGCGAGCCTTGACGGCATTGGCCGGGAGGAGTGCGACGAATATGCAGTTCGCTCACAGAGGCGGGCGGCAGAGGCGCAGGAGAGCAACGCATTTTCGCGCAGCCTGATCGGAGTCAATGATCCGCAGACGCGAGAGACGATCCTCGAAGACGAGAGCGTGCGCGGCTCGATAACGACGGAAAAACTAGCAACATTCGAACCGCTTTTTGCAGATATCGGCAGACAAGTGTATGAACCGGTATTCAAGGCCGCTTTTCCGGGACTCGCGGAAATGCGCTACGTGCATCATGTCGGCAATTCACCGGGAATCGTCGACGGCGCATCGCTCGTCATAGTCGGGTCGGAAACATCGGCAATCGACTACGGCCTCAAAGCCCGGGCGAAGATCCGCGCGATTTCGAATGTCTCGGACAACGAGCTCCTTGCCCTGACGGGCGGAATTACCGCAGCCATGGACGTACTGGACAGAGCCGGCATGGATTACGCCGACATCGATCTCGTGGAATTCAACGAGGCATTTGCATCGACGTCGATCAAGTTCGTCCGGGACACGGGCTGGGACGAGAATCAGGTCAATGTGAATGGCGGTGCGATTGCGCTCGGCCACGCAATGGGCGCCACGGGTGCCAGCCTGATCGGCACCGTTCTCGATGAGCTCGAAAGAAGAGACCTCTCGACGGGCCTGGTCGCCGTATCCGGCGCGGCGGGCATCGGCGCGGCGACGATTATTGAACGCGTTTAGGGCCCGGACCTCGAATAGTCAGATTAGTCGGTGCCCGGCACCTTCTATGTAGGACACGTCCGAAGGCTTCAGCGGCTCCTCGCACTCGCTGCAAACGAGCTCGCTCTCAAAAGGTTTGTTACAGGGTGTATGTCTCAGCAGTAATGGTTGTCTACCCTTTTCGATCAGCCAGCGGTCGGCCCATTCGTGCATTGCAATCGTATTGGCGTACAGGTCCCTGCCCTTGTCCGACAGGTGATACTCGTAACGCAAGGGACGATTCTGGTACGGCTTGCGTACCAGCACACCGGCACTGACCAGAGTCTTCAGGCGATCTGCCAATATGTTGGTAGCGATGCCGATCGATGAAACGATGTCGTCATAGCGCTGCAGTCCGAAAAATGCTGCCGCTATCACCAGCGAGGTCCATCGATCACCGATTACGGTAAAGATCGTGAACGCCTCTTCGCCTTCGCCGTTTTCGTCATTCGCCTTCGACCGCCTTTGAAATCGTGCGGGGACTTTCCTGGCGCGCGAAGGATTGCGACCCGGCGTAAACACGACATCCTGAGGCACTACGTCGGTGTGACAGGTCTTGCAGCGAAACAGAGGGTGCATTGTCTGTCCGCAGCTCTTGTGAACGAGATCCGGCGGCAGATTACGCCCCTGCCCCCATTTCGATTCCCATAGCCACATGGTCAGGACGATCGGATACAGATCCAGCCCCTTATCGGTCAGTCGGTATTCATAACGAACCGGTGCGGTCTGATAAGGATTCCTGTAGAGAAGGCCCTGTTGCACCAGTTTTTTCAGGCGTGACGCCAGTGTGCCCCGGGCAGCGCCGCTGCGTCGTCGCAGCTCCTCGAACTGCCGAACGCCGAGGTAGATGTCCCGGATGATCATGAATGCCCAGCGATCACCGAATACTGTGAGGGCCTGCGCGACCTGGCTGTTCAGTATCAACTCGGGATCGATCTTCGGCTTTGCCTTGTCGCTCATGACCGGTTCGATTCCGCGGGAATCTTGCGAGCCGGCCTCGGCAGCAAGCCGCTCGTACTCTCCATATACGCTCTGTAACCGGACCGCTCCTTCGCCAACTTCTTGTCCAGCGTGCGTTGGCCGGTCACGTTGATGATCAGGTGACTGTAAACGACGGGACCGATGATCGTCACAATGCCGATCGGATTATCACAGGCGACCAGAAAGAGTCCCCACCACACGCACAGCTCGCCGAAATAGTTCGGGTGCCGCGAGTATTTCCACAATCCCGTCTGCAAGACGATTCCCTTGTTCGCCGGATCGGCACGGAAACGCGTTAGTTGCCGATCGGCGATGGTCTCGAACAAGAAACCGATTGCCCAGACGGCGGTGCCCAGATAAGCGGGCCAGCGCAGAGCATGGGGCACAGGGTTTGCCTGAGCAAACTGCACGGGCAAGGTCACGAACCAGATCACGATGCCCTGAAGCAGAAATACTTTTCTGAGGCTGAGCCAGACGAAGCTGCGCTCATCGGTGGTCCAGCTTCGGAGCTTCGTGTAACGGGGATCCTCGCCGTGACCCCAGTTTCTCTTGATGAGGTGAAAGGTCAATCTGGCGGCCCACACTCCGATCAACGCAAGGACGAGTTGCTTGCGTATTGGAGCGCCGTTACCGAGAGCATAACTGACGGCAGCAATCGCAAAGACTATCGCCGCGAAGAACATATCGATAATACTGGCGTCTCTGAGCGGGATGCTGACCAGCCACAAGACCAGCACCGCAGCCATCACGGCACCGAGGCTTACCAGCAATACCGGTACGAATTCCTGCCAGAATGCTTCCATGTCTTCGTTGAAGCTTCACGAATCATTTGATAGTCTAATAATGAAAGTTACTCCCTGCAAGCCTTGGAGCAGTGCCATTCTATGTCCGTCGAGGATGCACGAGTCCGGTTCGCGGACATGAGAGCAAGATTGCGGCTTCCGGTCGTCATCGCACCCATGTTTCTCGTGTCCGGCCCGGACCTCGTTACCGCCGCAGCACGTTCCGGTGTCATCGGCTCATTTCCGGCGCCGAACGCCCGCAGCATCGATGTCTTCGAGGAATGGATCGACAGGATTACGGGCGAACTCGCGAGTATGAAAAAGAACCAGGTCGCCGGCGCAACCGACTTCTGGGCTCAGAACCTCGTGGTCCACAGTACTTACGACCGGCTCGACGCAGAACTCGCTCTGCTGGAGAAATACCGGCCGCCTATGGTCATCACGGCCTTGGGAAGCCCGAAGCGGGCCATCGAGGTAGTGCACGGCTACGGCGGTCTCGTCATCGCCGACGTCAACAGCGTGGAACTCGCCCGCAAGGCGGCGGATGCAGGAGCGGACGGACTTGCACTGGTCTCGGCCGGCGCCGGCGGACACACGGGACAAATGGCCGGTTTCGCCTTTGTGCCTGTTATTCGCGAGTTTTTTGACGGTATTCTGATTCTGGCTGGAGCCATCGGCGACGGCCGTGCGGTCCGTGCGGCGGAAATACTCGGTGCCGAATTAAGCTACATGGGCACACGGTTCATCGCGACGGAAGAAAGCATTGCCTTCGAGCCGTACAAGCGGATGGTCGTGGACTCGAATTTCTCCGACCTCATACTGACCAATTCGATTTCAGGCGCGCATGCGTATTACCTGCGGCCGAGCATCATTGCTGCGGGGCTGGATCCCGATAACCTCGCTGCCAAAAACAGCATGGACCTGACCGGTGCCGAAAAAAAAGTCAAAGCCTGGAAAGATATCTGGTCGGCCGGGCAAGGCGTTGGCACGATACACAAGATCGAACCTCTTGCAGACATCGTCGACCGGCTCGATGCCGAATACCAGGCCGCCAAAGCGACCCCATGATCTGGTTCGAGCGATTTGGCTCGAATTCTTTCGAGATTGCCTGAAAGTGAGACCGGGCGCGGGCATCTGTTTCAAAACGGTCACACAGATCATTGCACCATTTCTCTCCCGCGAGTAGAACGGCCTACCGGCGTCGCGCTTCGGCCGCGCGTATGTCCTCGCCATGTGCCCAGGTCGCGTGCGTACCACTCGAAATGCGGTGCGGCAGCACGATCCTGCAAACCGGGCCGGCCTCGATGTCGCCGGCATCGACAAGCACACACTCCGACCGGTCCTCGATCAAGTCCGAGACAAACGTGACGAGGTATCCGTCATCCTCGCCTGAGGCATTCAATCTCGGCGCAAATCCGGCTTCGCTGCCATAGCGTTCCTTGCCGAAGTCGAGCGACCAGGACTGACCAGTCTCCAGGTCGTGCTTGGTAACGCCCGTGAACAGGAACCAGCCCGGCTTCGGGTTCGCGCTGTATGTGAAGCGATTCGTGCGTCCTGCGAGGCGCTGGTTGATCGTGCCGAATTCAAGGGTCCGGTCGTCCAGCCTCTCTTCCTTGGTATCTCCGGTTTTCAGATTGAAGCGCCAGCGGTGCAATCGCGGCTTCAGCAATTCCTGATCGAGATAGGCCATCATTCGCTCGAAACCCGCCGGCGCGCCAGCGTAGTTCTCCGGCTCCGGACGCTCTTGAAAATAGCCGTCGAGCACGATCTCATCGCCCTCCTCGTATGCGTTGAGCCAGTGGAGAACGTAGGTCGGCTCGGCCTCGAACCACCTGATCGAGTCCGGCTCGCCGAAGCGGGGAAGGATCCCGAAGCGCGAGGGAATCTCCGGGAAGAACCGTGTCGCATGGAGGTCGCGTTCCAGCAGATCCGGGTCCCAGAACAACGGCAGGTCGTTGAGAATCGTGTAGTTTTCGGTGAACGCAATGTCGTGTGGCAAGCGGGGGCCAGGCAATTCCACCGGTATGTAGTGTTTCACATTGTTGTTCGGATCGACGACGCCGTAGTGCAGGTACGGCTCATGTTTCGAATAATTGAAAAATATTAGCTCGCCGGTCTGCTCGTCCAGGCTTGGATGTGCGGAAATGCCGTCGAGCGGCACCCAGCTCTCCGTGCCGAATTGCTCCAGCGTGTACGGATCCAGCCGATATCCTTCGCCACACTGATAGAAGGTGGACAGGATTCTGCCGGCATGCACGATGACGTCGGTCGAGGATGAATCCTTGAGCGACTCGTGCGCCCCCCAGCCCGGCCGCGTGGAGCGGCTCGGATGCTCCATGAGCCCGGCCCAGAGCGAATGCCCGGCTTCCTGCTCTGCGATGAAGCCCTTCGTACGCACAAAGCGATTGCGGTACTCGGCGTTGCCGTCGACGATGCTGATCGCATGGATCATGGCGTCACCGTCGAACGGATGGTAACGCCCGATCGGTTCGTGCACCGGGTTTTCGGTATTACGAACATAGACGCCGTCGATGTCCTTCGGAATTTCTCCGATTGCCACCATATCGGTCGCATCGTATTCGTCGTAGTTCGGCCGCCACGCCTCGTTCATGTACGGATGCGTATTCGGCTTCACCGTGGCATCAATGTGATTGACTAGTCGTACTGGCATTGGACCCGGATAGCAGTTAGTCTATTTGTGCAAGTTACCAGTCAGGTCGAAGGTTTGCAAGGATGTGCCCTGCCCGCGGTTGGCCGGAACAGCGATTTAATTTGTTTCCGAATTACTGCTATCTTGCGCTGGCAACGCACAGCGACAAGCGAGCAAACTCATGCCTCGTATGACTCCCAGCGAAGCCTTCGTCGAGACCCTGGCTGCTCATGGCGTCACCGAGATATTCGGCATCATGGGTTCGGCGTTCATGGACGCGATGGATATTTTCGAGCCGGCCGGCATACGATTCATTCCGGTCGTGCACGAGCAGGGCGCCGCCCACATGGCCGACGGCTACTCGCGGGTTAGCGGGCGGCAGGGTGTGGTCACGGGCCAGAACGGTCCCGGCATCAGTAATTGCGTCACGGCGATTGCCGCGGCCTACTGGGCGCACTCGCCGGTCGTCATCGTGACCCCCGAGGCCGGCACGATGGGCATGGGGCTCGGCGGCTTCCAGGAAGCCAACCAATTGCCGATGTTTCAGGAATTCACCAAATACCAGGTGCACGTCAACAACCCGAATCGAATGGCCGAGCTGACCGGACGATGCTTCGATCGCGCCCTGTCGGAGATGGGCCCTGTGCAACTGAACATTCCGCGCGATTATTTCTACGGCGATATCGATGTCGATATTCCGCAGCCGACGCGCCTCGACCGCGGACCGGGCGGAGAAAAGACCCTCAGCGAGGCCGCGGTGCTTCTCGGCACAGCGAAGTTCCCGGTTATTGTGGCCGGCGGCGGTGTGGTCAACGCCGACGGCGTGGACCAGTGCAGGGCCCTGGCGGAACGCCTGGGCGCACCGGTCGTCAACAGTTACCTGCACAACGACTCGTTCCCCGCGAGTCATTCCCTGTGGTGCGGGCCGCTTGGCTACCAGGGTTCGAAGGCCGGCATGAAGCTGATCAGCAGCGCCGACGTCGTGCTGGCGCTCGGCACCCGTCTCGGGCCTTTCGGCACGCTGCCACAGTACGGGATGGAATACTGGCCGCAGGACGCGAAGATCATTCAGGTAGATGCCGATCACAGGATGCTGGGTCTCGTGAAAGAAATCTCGATTGGCATCTGCGGCGATGCGGCGGCCGCCGCGGAATCGCTATTACAGAGACTCGATGGCAAGACACTCGAATGCGACTCAACAAGAGACAAGCGTGCTCTGCAAATAAAAAAAGAAAAAGACGCCTGGGAAAAGGAACTGGATGAGTGGATTCACGAGCGCGACGATTTCAGCCTCGAGGCGATCGCCGGGGCCGGCGCGGGTTTGCTGCATCCCCGGCAGGCGCTGCGGGAACTGGAGAAGGCAATGCCCGAAGACGTGATGGTTTCAACAGACATCGGCAACATCAACTCGATTGCCAACAGCTACCTGCGATTCGAAAACCCCCGCAGCTTCTTCGCGGCGATGAGCTTCGGCAACTGCGGTTACGCGTTCCCGACCATCATCGGCGCAAAGGTCGCCGCACCCGATCGCCCCGCCATCTCGTATGCCGGCGAGGGCGCCTGGGGGATGAGCATGGGCGAGACGATGACCTGCGTGCGCGAGAAAATCCCTGTCACGGCGGTCGTTTTCAACAATGGCCAGTGGGGCGCGGAGAAGAAGAACCAGGTGGACTTCTACAACCGCCGTTTCGTGGCCGGCGAACTCGACAATCCGAGCTTCGCCGGGATCGCTCGCGCGATGGGCGCCGAAGGCGTGACCGTCGATCGGCTGGAGGGCGTGGGTCCCGCGCTCACCTCGGCGCTCGGCCGGCAAATGACAGACGGCAAGATCACGGTCGTGGAGATCATGTGTACTCAGGAGCTCGGTGATCCGTTCCGACGGGATGCGTTGTCCAGGCCGGTCAGATACTTGAAGAAATACAAAGGCTATGTCTAGTCACTCCGACGAGCCGGCGCAAGTCCATCGCGGCCTCAAAGGCGTCTATTTCGAGCGCTCGGGCGTCAGCTCCATCGACGGTCGTGCCGGAGAGCTCCGCTACCGCGGTTATTCGATTCACGACCTGGCGGAACAGTCGTCCTTCGAGGAAATCTGCTTCCTGCTGCTCCATGGAGAGCTGCCGACCGAATCCGAACTCGATGAGTTCGACTGTGCGCTGAAGGCGCTACGGAATATCCCGGACACGGTGCATGACATTATTCGCAAGACCAGACATGCACATCCGATGGATGTGCTGCGAACCGCCGTCTCAGCCCTCGGCGCGCTCGATGAGGATGCGAGTAACATTTCACGGGATGTGGTGCTGAAAAAAGGCCTCAGCCTCACGTCTCAGGTACCCGTCATCGTTGCGGCCCATCACCGCCTTAGGAATGGCGTTGAACCGGTCTCGCCGAGCCGGGACCTGGGCCATGCAGCGAACTTTCTCTACATGCTGAAGGGCGAGGCTCCCAGCGAGAATGCCGCCGCACTCATGGACACGGACATGATTCTGCACGCCGAGCATGGTTCCAACGCGTCGTCTTTCACGGCGCGCGTGGTTACCGGGACCGGCGCAAATGTGTATGCAGCCGTGACGGCGGCGATCGGCGCGCTGTCGGGTCCTGCGCACGGCGGCGCCGCAGAGAACGTCATGAAAATGGCGCAGGAGATAGGCGATCCGGCCAATGCGGCCGACTATGTGCGTGCAAGGCGCAAGATGCGCGAACCCATCATGGGTTTCGGCCATCGCGTGTACCGTGCCGAGGATCCGCGGGCGAAACATCTGCGCGCCGGTGTCGAACGCTTGTCGAAAGAGATGGGCGAACCGCGGTGGTATGAGATTCTTCGGGCGGTTGAAAAGGCGATGGCGCGCTACTCACGACACGGCGTCAACGTCAATGTCGATTTCTATGCGGGCGTCGTTTACCACTTGCATGAAATCCCCAACGACCTGTTCGTGCCGATATTCGCGATCGGACGTGTGCCCGGCTGGACGGCACAGATCCTCGAGCAACTCCGGCAGAACATTTTGATCCGGCCGCTTACCCTGTACAACGGCCCGGTGGCGAGGCCGTATGTACCATTAGCCGAACGCTAGTCGATCACTGCACTTGCCATGGTCACGATGGCCGTCGCGACGATGTCTTCGACCGATGCGCCCCGCGACAGATCGCTGACCGGGCGCGCGAAGCCCTGAAGCAGCGGGCCGAGTGCCCTGGCGCCGGCAAGGTGCTGGGTGAGTTTGTAGGCGATGTTGCCCGCGTTCAGATCCGGGAAAATCAGTACGTTGGCGCGACCGGCGACCGGGCCCGCGTCCCGGAGCTTGAGATTCGCCACGCGATCCACGAGTGCGGCATCGGCTTGCAGCTCGCCCTCGATACAGATGTCCGGCGCGCGTTCGGCAGCGAGCTCCGCCGCTTCCCGCATTTTCCTCGCCAGGGCATGTTCGCCGCTGCCTTTGGTCGAGAAGGACAGAAAAGCGACGCGTGGCTCTTCGTCGAGCAGCGCCTTCGCGGTTTCGGCGGAGGCGATGGCGATGTCCGCCAGCGTCTCCCGGTCCGGATCCACGTTCAGCGCGCAATCGGCATAGATCAGCGCCTGCTCCCGTTCGCCGAGCAGCATCAGGAATGAACTCGACGGCGCACGTATGCCTTCAGCCAGTCCAATGGTCATCAGGCTCGCCTCGATGACCCTGGCGGTCGTGCTGCTCACTCCGGCCAGCATCGCATCGGCCTGACCGGCTCTGACCATCGATCCACCGAAGAACAGGGGTCTGGAGACGATTCGGCGAGCGAGCTTGAGAGCAGTTTTCGGCCGCTGTTCCAGGCACTGCTCTGCAAACGCATCGAGGTGTTCGCTGCCGGCCGGATCGAGCACCGTCATGTCTTCCAACGATACCCGGGCATTCCCGGCAGCCGCCTCGATATGCTGAGGCGACCCGAGCAGCACGATTCTCGCGAGGCCACGATCCCGCAGAATCCGCGCCGCACGCAGTACCCGGTCCTCTGCGCCCTCGGGCAGTACCAGAACGGCTTTTTTTCCCCGGAGTCCTCGGGCCAGGCGGTCCAGCGGCTTCATGTCAGCCGGGCTCCGATTCTGCCCCGGCTGTAGTCCTCAGCAGACCACGAAACGCGCGTTTAGCGTCGCGCTTTTCCTGCACGACTTCATAGACCTCTTGCGCAATCGGCATTTCCACGTGGTACTCCTCGGCGAGCGCCATGACCGTCGGCGCACTCTTGACGCCCTCGGCCACCATGTACATCTCGTCGGTGATTTTCCTGATCGACCTGCCCCTGCCGAGTTCGAAACCGACCGTGCGATTACGGCTCTGCGCGCTCGTACAGGTCGCGACCAGGTCCCCCATGCCGGTAAGGCCTGCAAAAGTCTGCGGCTCTCCTCCCATGGCAACGCCGAGACGGGTAATCTCGGCGAGTCCGCGCGTGATGACGGCGGAGCGCGTGTTCTCGCCGGCGCCCTGCCCGTCTCCCATGCCGGCAGCGATCGCAATAATGTTTTTCAACACGCCGCCCAGTTCGCAACCGATCACGTCGTGATTCGTATAAACACGAAACAGCCCGCTGTTGAATACGTTCTGCAGCGCCTTGACGATGACCTCGTCGGCCATCGCGATGACGCTCGCCGCTGCGTAGCCGGCCATGATCTCCCGTGCCAGATTCGGTCCGGTCAACACGCCGGCGGGATGTCCGGGTAACACGTCCTCGATGATTTCGGTCATGCGCATTTTCGTGCCGGGTTCGAGACCCTTGGAAAGGCTGACCACGGGCACCCAGGGTCGAATGTGCTCATTGACCTGCTCCAGCACACCGCGAAAACCCGGCGACGGAATGCCCATGACGATGACGTCCCTGCCCTCGACTGCCTCCTCGATGTCCGCCGTTGCGACGAGGCGTTCGGGAAGAGTCGCATCCGGAAGGAATTTCCTGTTCGTATGTTGCTTGTTGATCTCGTCGACCGTCGCCGGATCACGTGCCCACAGGGTAACGGAAGCGTTCCGCGCGATGAGAGCACCGACGGTCGTACCCCAGGAGCCGCCGCCCATCAATCCGACCCTGAGATGCACTGCTTACCCCCCGGCAATGAGCGCGATTTGGTGCCGGGCCGACTCCGCCGGGCACTCGATCATCGGTATGTGTCCCGCGTCTTCGATTATCACGACTTCATTATCGGGAATGGCGTCTGCCATGACGTCAGCGCAGCTGATATCGATGAGTCTGTCATGGCGGCCCCAGATGATCAACGTCGGCATCGCGACATCACCCAGTCGGTCTGTCAGTGAATGCTCGCGTGCGCTCTTGACAATCGTCCAGAAGATTCCATCGAGAAAATCGAAATGCCGGCGGTGAATCTCGAACATGGCTTTCTTGAGGATTTTCGGAGTCGGGATTTGCTTGTGCATGATGAACTGCAACAATCGGTCGAAATCGTCAATTGATGCCGCCACCAGTGGATTGTCGCCATCGTCGATGGCGAGTTCGAGCTCGCTCTTGTTGGTGGCCGTCACGCCCGCGTTGTCGATCAGCGTCAGCGATCTGAGTTCACGCCCGTGTGTGAGCGCGTAGTCGAGCGCGATATAACCGCCCATCGAGTTGCCGGTCAGATGCATCTGTTGCAGGCCGAGCTCGGTGCAAAACGCATGCAGGCGTGCCGTCTGCGCCGCCACGCCGTAGTCCCAGTCCGGATTTCGGACGTTTTCGCCGAAACCGGGCAGGTCCGGCGCAATCACACGATGGCGCCCGGTGAAACAGTGCGCGTACAGGAGCCAGTTGTCCTTGTCGCCGCCGAAGCCGTGAACCATCACGACGGTCTCGGCGTTTGCGGGGCCGCCTTCCAGATAGGGCCAGGGGACGCCGTCCACAATGACGGATTTCGCCGACAGTCGGGCCCATTTGCGTCCGAGCCGGATGATCGAGGCGACCAATTGCTGCGGAAACGCAAAGTACAGGACAAGAATTGCGACGCCCGCTGCCAGCAGCAGCCAGTAGATCCAGCTCATGTATGTGGCACCAGCCAGTTCGCGACGTCGGTCATGACGTCCTCCTGCTCGGGTTCGTTGTAGATCTCGTGGTACAGGCCATCGTAGATGACCAGCTTCCTGTCGCTCGAGCTTATCCTGTCGTGCAGCATCTTCGAGCCTTCGGGATCGGTCAGGCCGTCCGCCGACCCGTGAAGGATCAGCATGGGCAATCCGATGGCGGCGACCTTGTCCTCGAGCCCCTGCATCGAGGCGAAAAGCTGCTCGGCGAGGCGCGCCGTCACTTTGCCGGTAAAGACCAGCGGGTCCGAGCGATAGCGCTCGACGACCCCGGGATCCCTGCTGATTGCCGACGCGTCGAGCTGCATCACGCGCAGCTTCGGCAGGACCGCGGAGAGCAGGCGCATGACGAGGCCCTGCAGCCGGGACGGTCGGACCGCGGGACGGACGGCGGCGCCCGAGAGAATGCAGCCGGCGAACTCGGACTGATGTTCGAGCAGGACGTGTGTCGCGATCAACCCGCCCATGCTGTGCCCAACCAGGAATACGGGAATACCGCGACAATGCTCGCGGATTTCTTCCAGCAGCAACAGAACGCCGTCGGTGAATTCCGAGAATTGACCGATATGACAGCGATCGCCATCCGATCTTCCGTGGCCCGGATGATCCAGACCGAACACCGCGTATCCCCGGTCAGTAAAGAACCGCGCAAAGTGCTGGTAGCGCCCACAGTGCTCGGCGAGCCCATGTGCCACGAGCAGGACTGCTTTCGCGCCGCCCTCCGGCATCCAGTGTTGGTAATAGAGACAAGCACCACTGGCGGCTTGCAGTGCGCCCTCGCCGTGCCTCATTACGGCGTCACTTGCTTCGGCGCCCGGTCGTCGCCGGCCGGTGCAAGGTCCCTGGCGGACTGAAGCAATTCCTGCAGCGAGCCCCGCAGGCACTCCATGAAGAAGCCGATGTCGGGCATGATCTCCCGCGTCGATGTGACGCTGAACGAGATCTGGCCTGCGTAACTCGGCGTCGCGATGAAAAGGCCCATGCCGTTCGCCAGGGGCGCCATGCCGAAGCTGTGCAGCATCTTCGCGCCGGCCATATAGAGCGCCGTTTGCGGTCCGGGCACGTTGGAAATGAACAGGTTGCAGAGTCTCGGCGCCATTCCGGCCCGGAGCACCAGCCTTCCTGCAATGAGCTGCGTTGCGGCGGGCACGTGCTGCGTCAGATCCGTCATCAAGCGGGCCGACAGGCCCGACTTTGCCTCCTTGGAGCGCCTTGTCGTCTTCGAAATTTCGCGCAGCCGTACCACCGGGTCCTCGATGTCCGTGAATATACGCGAAGTCATCGCTGTGATCCGGTTGCCGCCGTGTGCGGGATCGGCCGACATGCCCTTGTTCGGCCGGGCATTGATCGGCACCCAGGCCACCAGGGACCTGTCCGGCAACTGCCCGTGGTGCTGCAAATATCGACGCAGGCCGCCACCGCAAACGCCGAGCACGACATCATTGATCGTGGCGCCTTCGACGGCCTGCTTTATGGCTTTCAAATCGGCGAGATTGAAAATTGCGGCATCGAACATTTTGTGCGCCGACACCGGGACGTTGAATCTCGTTCCGGGAACGCCGGCGGCATCGTCGTCCGGGCGCAACGCGTTCTGAACCGCCTGATACAGCGTCGGGGCGCTTCGCATGACGGTGTCTATCATCCGTACGGGCGAAGTCGCGTTGTTGAGTAACGCCCGGCCGAGCATCTCCAGCAGACCAGGTTTGCGCGAAGACTCGAGACTTTCAACCGCTGCGTCGAGCGCCGGCGTACCAGTGGCATCGATATCATGCAACGCGCCGAAGAACTTGGTCGCCGAAGTACCGTCCACGGCGGCGTGGTGGATTTTTGTCGCTATCGCGTAACTCCCGGCCGGCAGTCCCTCGACATTGTCGAGCCCTTCCACCACGTATATCTCCCATGGCGGTCGCTGCATCGCCAGCGGTCGCGAATGATAGCGAGCCATGTGTATGCAAAACTGCCGCCAGTCACCGGGCTCGGGCAGGCGGCCGTGACGAATGTGAAATTCGATATCGAAAAACTCGTCGTCTACCCAGTACGGATAATCGAGCTCGAACGGCACGTGAACGAGCCGGCGCCTGAATATCGGCGACGCGTCGAGGCGGCTCTCGACATGCTGAATGATGTCTTTGAATCGAACCATTCCGTTCAAAGCGGAAGATGGATCGTAAATGTAGACGGCGGTGATGTGCGTCAGGTTATCTTTCGACTCCATGTAGAGAAACTGTGCATCCTGGGCGCTGAGTTGTTGCATGTGTCCCCGTCCCTGATCGGCTGCTATTGATTGCTCGCCTGTGAAATCGGCGATTCCTGACGGTCCGCCTGTCCAAGCTTTTGTCCCCGCCCTGTTACGGCCAGCGCCCCGATACGGTGGGCCCTTACCAGCAAGTCCCGCAGCTCGAGCGCAATCGAGTTGCGGCCGGCCGCGATCGCATCGTCGCCGGCCGCCGTAAGAGTTTTATTTTTCATCAATTTATAGGCATTGCGGAACAACAGCTCGCTGATCGACGCCTCGCTCGAGATACGGCGCTGCAGATACAGTTGGCGAGCATATCTGGATGCACGGGCGACGCATGTTTGCTCATCAATTGCCTCGTTGGCCGGACAATCTGCCAGCAAGTCCGCTACGACGGAGTAGGCCTCGATGAAATGCGTGAGCGTTGCATGTGCCACATACGGCTGCATTGCCGCCAGCATCTGCTCGACTGCCGCGCCACCATTGGCCAGGACCTGTGCCCAGTTAACCTGGATTTCTCCGAGTTCGAGCTTCAGATCTTCTCTGAATTGCAGCACGGGCGAATAGAAGAACTCGAACTTGAAGAGGTCGCGCACTCGCTCGGCTTCGGCCCAGAATACATCGGCCGCAGACGCCGCGCGCGCCTCCGCCGCTTTGGCAAGCGCCAGCTCGGTAATTGCCTTGTCGATGAAGTAGTGGATGACCGTATTGCGGTAGTAACTGGCCTGCAGTTGTTGCTCGGGTGCGATTCCGTAGACCTTCTCCGGCCCTTCCGCGTAGCGTGTGATGAGCCCGCTCCTGATCATGATGTCGGCGATCGTTCGCAGATGATCGATGTTGTCGACATCGAAGTCGCTCGTCAACTGGATGTCTCTCCGCTGCACCCATTCGATCAGCGCGCTCGCCTCGACTTTGAGTTCCTCCGTCGTCAGGGCGCGTGGCGTCGCCCCGAGCAGCACCATGCAGGCGATAGACGGAAGCGTAATCGGCGTGGCCGCGTTGGCGTTGACGGCGACCTGAAACGCAATTCTCGACAAGGCCATAGCGTCGTCTTCGGGAGGCGCCGTGTCCAGCACCACCGGTTCGCCGAAATTCATGTAGACGCGGCCCATGGGCTGACGAAGACGCCTGATATATCCCAGGAACCAGCCAAGCGATTCGGGTGTCTTCCTGGCACCGGTCTGCTCCGCCGCATACTCCGCGACATCGGTGATCAGATCGTAACTTATTGCGACCGGGAGGATGTGAATGTCCCGGGCGCCCGTCTCGCGGGCCGCGTCCAGTGCGTACTTGAGCAGCCCGTATCGGGGTGGCATCAGTTTGCCTACTCTCGAACGCGTACCTTCGAACGCCCAGCTCAGCGGGAATCGTTTTTCCATCAGGTAGCCGATGTAATGCCGCAGCACGAGTTTGTACACCGGGTTGTCCCTGAACGTGCGGCGGATGAATATTGCCGGCGTTCGGCGCCCGAGGAATCCCAGGCCCGCAAAAGCCATGTTGACGCCGCCGAGAATGTGTGGCGCCGGGAAGTCGTTGTCGAAGCAGACGCAATTCATCGCGAACCCGTCGACATAGGACTTGTGTGTCCACAGGATCACCGACGGGTTCTTCCCCACCAACTCGCGAGCGCGCTCGATACTCGCTTTGTCGCAGACGATATCGGTTTCGTATCCCTGCGCGCAAATAAAGCGATTCAGCACACCCATGACGTCAAGCCAGAAGGTCGAGGGCCGCGCGATCATCTCACTCATGTAAGCCCGCGCTTCGTTCATCAGTTCGTGGCGCGGTGTGCCGAGTTCATTGGAGAGGCGGTCTATTGCCGCACAGAATGTGTCGCTTGCCTGCAGACTGTCGGCAACGAATCTCGGAACTTTGTACCGGCTGCCCTGCATGCCCCGTTCCGCAATATCCAGAACGAGTCCGGCCTGCCGTTCGACGAAGCTCGCGAAGCCGGCCTCCGGATCGTCAGAATTCCTGCAGCCGGCGGACTTGTCGAATCTCGCACGCAATTCTGCAATCGTTGCCGGTTGTCCGACCACGTATGCCGCCCGCTCCGGGTGATTGTGGTAGATCAGCTTTGCCCGCAGCCTGCCCGGCCTGCGCCTGTCACCCAATACCAGGTCGCGCAGCCGCGGCGTGCCCTTGGCTGTGTCCGGGGATTGCCAGACGACGCGGACCGGCGCTATCAAGGTGTCAGCCGCTGCCGTGAGCGCGTGACGCAGTCGGTTCCGCTCTGCCGTCCGCAAGACCGGAACGGTGAACGGTTGAGCGTTTCTCTCATCGAGCGAGCGCTCTTTCCTTAGCGACTCCCTGAGCAGGCTTTCCTCGAAGCTGTTTGCGGCATCGAGGAGGTAAATGACTGCCTTGCCATTTCCGACCCGATGTAATTCGCCAATATTCATTCGGCCGCCGTTTATTCCCAACTGCCCAGTACCACGTTGTCCCAGTTCTGAGCGGCCGTCTCCTGTTCCTGGTCGGGCCGGACGTCGGGTTCGATGCCGCTCTCTGCCTGATCCTGTGCCTGCTCGGGTTTTGCTTTCTGATCCAGCGCATCAAGGAACTGATCACGAACATCGGCAACGTGTCTGTCGATCGTTGCCGCTCGCCAGTCGCTCGTATCTATCGGTGGGAGCACGTCGATGTCTACGGTCGCCGACCGAAAAACGAATTCGCCTTTGGGCGCGACATCGATGGCATTGTGGATGACGACGGGTACCACCGGCGCACCGGCCTGTATCGCAAGGTGGAATGCACCTTTCTTGAATGTCCCCAGCCTTGGACTGATGGTTCGCGTCCCCTCGGGGGCAATAACGACGGACTTGCCGTCGTATCTCATCGCGTCGACGAGCGGCTGCATCGCCTCGATGGCGCTGGCCGTGTTTTGCCTGTCGATGAAGACAACACCGGCAAATTCGAGTATCTGGCCGATCAGGGGATAGTGCCTGATCTCCTTTTTGCCGACGCCGGCGAGGTCGCGGCGTAACAACTTCGCGATGATAATGACGTCCGCTTTGCTCTGATGATTGAACACGAAGACTGCCGGGCGACGTTCCCAGACGTGGTGCTCGCCGTTTACATTCAGTTTCAGGCCAACGAGCGCCGCTGCAACATCACCGAACAGCGACGATGCGAAATTTTGTGACTCACGAACGGATCCCGTCAATGCCCAGACCGGCAATGCCGCGGCGAAAGCCGGCACGATGCTCCATGTTGCGGCAATCGACCGCAGGTAATCGCTCATGCGAGGCTGACCGCGACTGGCAAATCGTCGAATTGGCCAACCCCGCCTTTCCGAAATCGTAACGAGCCTGTCGTTCGGGTTCAGAGGCCGAGGCTTGCCGACGCGTTCGAGCAAGGCCAGGTCTTCGTGGCTATCAGTGTAGAAGAAGCTGTCTTCGAGAATCACGCCGCGCTCTTTTGCGAGCTTCTCCGCCGCCGCCACTTTGCCCCGGCCCCAGCAGGTCGGCCTGACCACGCCGCCCGTAAACTCGCCGTTCTCAACGACGAGTTCGGTGCATAGCACCGTATCGATGCCGAGGTCTTCGGCGGCCGATTCAATCTGGTATCTGGTTGCCGACGAGACAATGGCGACCGTGTGTCCCTTTTTCAGGTGGGCCTCCACCAGGGCTCTCGACTCGGGATAAATTTCGCGCGCGAGATATTTCTCGAAGACCTCCTCACCGAATCTGGCGTAGTTCTCCTCCGACACGCCGCGCAGCATCTGCGCCGCAGCGACCATCAGGCCCGAGAAACCGAGCTGACCGACCGCATAGCTGGTCATTGCCGCCACGAGCTCAGTTATCTCCCGGGGCGACAGGTCGCCCCGTACGATCTGCTCCTTGATGAAGGCAAATACCGAAAAGCCGGCAATCAGAGTTCCGTCAAAGTCGAAGAACGCCGCGACCGCCGGGCCGTCCGGCGCATCGTCGACAGCTTCCGTAAGTGCCTTGTGCCTGCTCATTGTTCTGGCGATTTCTTGTAGGGCCCCGATTATTCCACACTCGACGCGAGAGTCCTGCCAGACGTCACATATTCCCGGCATTTGGTACGATAATGTCCCTCAAAATAAAAACAATCAGAGGAAACCGCATTGGCTACCGCACTCAAATCCGTTCGCGAGCAGGTATCCACCGAAGAATGGCGGATCCGGCAGGAGCTTGCGGCGCTATACCGCCTGGTCGCCATGCATGGTTGGGACGACCTCGTGTTCACGCATATTACCGCCCGGGTTCCGGGGCCGGATCACTATTTTTTGATCAACCCTTACGGGATGCTGTTCGAATCCGTAACGGCATCCAGCCTGATCAAGGTGGATCTTGCCGGCAACAAAATCATCGAGACACCGTTTCCGTTCAATCCCGCGGGTTACACGATACACAGCGCCGTCCACGAAGCGCGGGAAGACGCGAAATGCGTCATGCATCTACACACCCGGGCAGGCGTCGCCGTGTCGGCGCAGCGGGACGGGCTCCTGCCGATCTCCCAGCAGGCATCCGTTGCGTTGGGCTCACTGGCATATCACGACTACGAAGGCATTGCCCTGAACCCCGAGGAGAAGGCCCGGTTGCAGCGCGATCTCGGCGACAAGGTGGCGATGATACTGCGCAACCACGGCACGCTGGTCGCCGCACCGACGATCGCCGACGCCTGGCTGTACATGTATAACCTCGAAACCGCCTGCCAGATTCAGATTGCGGCGCAGGCAGGCGGTGGCGAACTGGTGATGCTGGACGAAGAGATCATAAGGCTCAACTGCGAGAATCTTGCACAAGCGACCGCCGGCCAAGGCGGCCAGATCGCTTGGGCAGCAATGCTGGACAAAGTCGAGCGCCGCGATCCCTCGTTTCAAAACTAGAAAATGCAAGACCATCGTTCAGCCTTTCCCTGGCAATCGGTATACGACGAGATCGGTATCGAAACGCCGACTTATGATGACACACCGCTTGGCGGTCATGTCGAAACGCATGCCCGGGACCGGGCCGATCAAGTCGCCTTGCAGTTCTTTGACCGGGAAATCAGTTACCGCGAACTGAACGAACGGGCCAATCAATTTGCCAATGCATTGGTGGCGCGCGGGGTAGGCGAAGGAGACGTTGTCGGCATTCATCTGCCCAATATCCCGCAATTTGCAATCGCGCTCGTTGCCATTTCGAAAATAAGCTGCGCGGGATCCGGGGTGTCGCCGCTGCTCGCGCCGGGTGAAGTTGCGCACCAGGTCGGAGATGCCGGTATTTCGGTATTGATCACGCTCGACGACCTGGCGCCCGCCGTCCAGCGGATTGCCGGGATGCCAGCTTGTCTGAGGGCGATCATTGTGACCGGCGCCACCGACCTGATCGCGGCCCGCGAAGTCGGCCTGCCGGTGTACGGCGGTATTCAAAGCGAAAATTACCTGGCTATAGCGGACAACGAGTCAGCGGAGTTCGTACAGAGACCGGTTCACTGGAACGATACGTTCTTGATCCAGTACACGGGCGGCACGACCGGCAAGCCCAAGGGCGCAGAAATATCCGTCCGAAATATCATGCACAACTCGGTGCAGGCGGCCGCGTGCGCGCCGTGGGAAATCGGCACCGAAGTGGTCGCTACTGCATTCCCGATGTTTCACATCGCGGGACTTTGCTATCACATCGCGTCGATGCGATTCGGCGCTCGCGCCTTGCTCGTGCCCGATCCGAGAGACGTCGACTTCTTCTGCCGACAGATGTCGCGATTCCCGCCGACGCGCATTGCGGCCGTGCCGACACTGTACCAGATGCTCGTGACTCATCCCGGCATCGGCAGCGTTGACTTCTCTCGACTCAAACACGCGATTACCGGCGCCGCGCCGCTGACAGGCGAGGACCGTGTAAGAATCAACGCATTGATCGGTGAGGGAAAACTCAGTGATATGTTCGGCATGACGGAGACCGGGCCGGTACATGTCGTGAACCCTCCCGAGCACTCGAAACCCGCGTCGGTCGGTATCCCCGTACCCGGAGCGGAGACCCGAATCGTGGACCTCGAAACAGGGACCAGGGAAATGCCATTCGGCGAGGCCGGCGAAATCGTCACCACGGGGCCTCAGGTCATGAAAGGCTATCTCAACCTGCCCGAAGAGTCCGCGAAGGCCCTGCGCGAGTGGCGCGGCAAGACCTGGATGTACACCGGAGACGTCGGCTATATGGACGAGGACGGATACGTCTATCTCTGCGACCGCGCCAAGGACATGCTGATCGTGGGCGGGTTCAAGGTGTTCTCTGTCGAGGTAGAAGACAAGCTACAGAGCCTGGACTTTATCTCGCACTCCGCTGTAATCGCGACGCCGGATGAGAAACGCCCTGGAAGCGACATCGTCAATCTCTATGTCGAACTGGCGCCCGAGTCGAAAAACACGGACCCGACGACCGTGAAACGGAAAATAACCGATTTCTGCCGCGCGAACATGGCACCTTACAAAGTGCCCAAGGTGATCAGGCTGATCGACGAGATGCCCCTGACACCGATCGGCAAGATCGACAAGAAAGTGCTCCGCGCACAGGCCTAGCCCGAATAGTGCCGATCATGTCCAGAATGCTGCCGGACAAGGCGTTACACACGGTGGCGGCGGCAATGGAGCTCAACACACGGGTGCTAGGGATCAATGTGTCGATCTGTCGTCAGCTATACGGCGAAAAACCGGTCGATGCCGGTTTTTCGGAATTCGACTACAGTTCGGCATGCCGGCGGGCCAGCAGCCTGGACGAGTCCATGGAGCTGATTCAGCTCATCGGGGAGGTTGGCCAAAACCTCGAGCGCATCGTCCACATTCCGATGATCCGCCTTACTCTCAAAGCAATGCATACGCCGGCACGACTCGCGGGGTTTGTTGCGCTACAGACTTTCCTGGAAAAGGGCTACTCGACCTTTGTCGCGCTGGAGGACGTCGATCAGTTTCTCGATGACATCACACGTCGCATGACCGAGGTGTTTACGCGAATATTCACGGAGCCGCCCGAACAGTTGAACCACGATATTCGGCTCATTGGCGCGTAAATCCGCCCGTAACGGCCGGATTGGAGGCGGGACTCGTGCTCGGTGAGCGTCTAATCTCCATCAGAGCTACACTTGTACTTTGCATTGCAATGCACTACATTGCACTGCATGGATGCCCAACTCACCGTGAGGATTCCGAAAGACCTGCGTGACGCACTCGACCGGGCGAGTCGCGACAGCGGCCTCAGGAATTCCGAGATCGTCCGCCTGGCTCTGCAACGCCACCTGAAAGTGTCCGGCGGTCGCCACAAACGACCGGCTGAGCGGGTCCGCGGGCTGCTCGGCGGGCTGGAGAGCGGCGTGCCCGATCTCGGCGAGAACCACCGGGCGTATGTCATCGAGTCGCTGACCCGTGAGCAATGAACTCTTGCTGGATACAGGGGGCCTGGTGTGCCTGCTCGACCGGAGTCAACGACGGCACGCGGAATTCGTGGCGTTTTACGAAGCATGGAGCGGAGAGGTCGTCAGCACCGAGGCGGTGCTGACCGAGGCAACGCACCTGCTGGGCCGAGTCAGCGGAGGCGCCACCGCCTGTCTCGATTTCTTCCTGGCCGGTGGCGCGATTCTCGTGCCCTCGAGCTTGCAGAGTCTAGGTCGCGCCCGAGCGCTCATGCAGAAATTTCAGAATCTGCCGATGGACTACGCGGATGCCACGCTGGTGGTGCTGGCGGAGGACCTGGACACCGGCCTGGTCTTGTCAACGGACCGGCGCGACTTCTCCGTGTACCGCCGAAACCGCCGCCAGCGTTTCGATATCAGACCATGAAGCACGGCATTGCCGCTCTGCGGCAATGCCGTGGCGTGCAACACGGACAGCAACGCGCAGGCCGCGACGTTGATCTTACAGGCGAATCGGCAAATCGCGTACGCGCGTACCACTTGCCGCATACACGGCATTGCCGATCGCAGGCGCCACGGGAATAAGAGGCGGCTCGCCGAGGCCGGTGGGGAACTCAGTACTCTCGATGAATTTGATGTCGAGTTCCGGCACGTCGGCCATGCGCAGCGGCGTATACGCGTCCAGGTTGCGGTCTCTGACCTGGCCGTCGCTGATAGGCGATCCCTCATGCAATGCCAGGCTCAAGCCCCATAATGTCGCGCCCTCCGCCTGCGCCATCGCGCCGTCCGGGTGCACGACCGTGCCACAGTCGATCGACTGCCAGATCTTCTTCACCTTGACCGACCGTTTGTCGAGGGCCACATGCGCAACGCAGGCGATCCAGGTCGGCATCGATCTTTCCTGACCGCAGCAGACGGCGACGCCCAACCCCTCGCCATCCGGCAGGGCCTTGCCCCAGCCGGAGCGGCCCCTGACGTCCTCGAGAACTGCCGCGAGTCGAAGCGCCCCGTTGACCGCCTCCGGCGCCTTGCCGGCGTTCTTTCCGGCGCCGTCGAGCCGTGCCAGCCGGAAATCGATGGGATCGACGCCGGCCAGGCCGGCCAGCTCATCCATGAAACTCTCGACGCCCCAGCCGATCCAGCCGGGCCCGACCGAGCGCAGCCACCCCGGCAGAAACGTCTTTTGCGCCAGCTCGTTGTTGATTGCCCGAACGCGGTGATTCTTCAGCGTGTACCAGTGGTCGGCACCGTTGATCGAGAAGGGATCGAACTTGCCGTTGCCGTCGACGCCGTCGCCCAGAAAACCGGGCGCCATAGCCAGCGTCGGCCAGCCCGCGGCGGCGGCGTGTTCGATACCGGTGAGTACGCCATCGGCGTCGAACGACGCGTCGAACTGTTGCACCGATGCCGAGCGAGCGCAATCCAGCCGGCTGTCGTCGGCGCGCTGGAACAGCAGCTTGACGGGCCGGCCCAGTTCACGCGCGGCCAGCGCCGCCGGAATCATCTGATCGCCGAACAGGCGACGTCCGAAACCACCGCCGAGGTAATACTGGTGAATAACGATGTCGGCCTCGTCCATCTCGAGCGCGGCTGCGAGCACCGGCAGAATCAGCGACTGCCACTGGTTGCCGGAATGGATATGACAGACGCCGTCGACAAATTCCACGACCGCGTTGGCCGGCTCCAAGGTGAAATGCAGCGCGGTGCCGGTGCGGTAGATCGCGCTGTGTGTTCTTGCAGCTTGCGCGCGCGCTGCCGAGACATCACCGTCGTCGACAAACAGCGCGCCCGCGCCCTTGTCGGCCGCGAGGCGCTCGCCCTCGCTGATGATATCGGCCTCGCTGACGCCGGTGGTCGGTCCCGGCGCCCAGTCGACCGAGACCGCCTCCGCCGCCCGCATTGCGCTGACATAATTATCCGCGATGACCACCGCCCAGCCCTGCAAGGTGTCGCTGGGATCGGCCAGCTTCAGCGTCCGGAGGTAGCCGGGGACCGCCTTGGCGGCGCTGTCGTCGATGGTTTTTATCGCACTGCCGTAGCGCGTCGGTGGCATCAACGGATGCGCATAGACCATGCCCGGCAATTCGACGTCGATACCGTATATCGCATCGCCGGACGATTTGGCCGGAATGTCCAGCGCCGCGGTATCGCGGCCGATGTAGCGCCGCTCGGCGGCCGATTTGACCGGCATCGCGCCGAGTTCCTCCTCGCTGAACACGCGACTGATATCGCCCCGCTGAACGATGTCCGCGAACGATACCGCCTCGCCGTTCGCCGAGACGCGACTCATCTCCACGCTGCAATCCGCAGGATCCACGCCGAGTAAGACAGCGCCGGCATCGCGCAGCACCGTTCGTCCTGCCGCGCCGGCCTGCGACAGCATAGCGAAAGTCGTGAATACGGACCACGATCCGCCCGTGACCATATAGCCCCATTTCGGATCGGTATCCACGTGTTCGATGCGTATGTCCTCCCATCGCGCACCGATCTCGTCGGCGACGACCCGCGCAAGCGCGGTGCCGACATGCTGCCCCATTTCGGCCTTGGCGATGTTGACGAGAATGCC
>JBHHWI010000009.1:0-48356 GCA_046756445.1 Woeseia sp.
GGCTATTCGTGGCGGCAGGATAACTGGGTGCCGGAGCGAACTTTCCGAACTTTCCTTTCCTTTGCATATCGTCGCTCACGGGTAACGTCGCAAGTCAGGAAAGTTCGGAAAGTTCGCTCCGGCACCTACTGTTTTAGCCTGGCCAGCAGCGCCTTATGCAAGGCCGGATTGGCCGCCAAGACGGATGTTGTTTCGAGCCCGGGTTCGCGGCCTTCGAGGTCCGTAAAGACGCCGCCGGCCTCTGTCACGATGACGAGCAGTGCCGCGACATCGAGAATATTCACATCGGATTCGATGACGGCGTCGATCTTGCCTGCTGCCAGCAGGTGATAGTGATAAAAATCACCGTAGCCGCGAATCCGGTCGACGGTCGCCACAACGTCACCCAGTTTCTGCCAACCGGCGCCAGCGGCAAGTGTTTTCAGGTTTCCGGTCGACAACGATGCCCGTTCCAGACTGACGACTTCGCTGATTCGCAGACTTTCACCGTTGAGCCAGGCGCCCTTGCCACGTTCGGCCCAGGCCAGTTCGCCCATCAATGCACCGTTCGAGACGCCGAGAATGATTTCCCCCGCCTTCATCAGCGCGATCTGTGTGGAGAAAAACGGATATTGCCGGACAAATGCCTTGGTCCCGTCAATCGGATCAACCAGCCACACAGACTCGGCGTCGGATTTTGTCTGGCCGGTCTCCTCGCCGTAAAAACCATGATCGGGAAACTCATCGAGTATGATGTTCCGGATCTTCTCCTCGCACTCCAGATCGGCACGGGTGACCGGGGTCATGTCAGTCTTCGTTTCTACAGTGAATTCCCCGTGGTAATAGCTGCGGGTGATCTCGGCAGCAGCCTCCGCGGCACGCAATGCCGAGCGTAACTCGGCCGACAGGTTCGTCTTTGTGAAGCGATCCATCGCTCGCAACTATGGCGGCGACCGTCGCAATAAACAAGCCGCTTGACAGGCGCGCAGGGCAAATCTATTGTTGCCGCTCGCCAGGTGAACCCGGAAAGGCTTTTTTACGGGTGAACGGGAAGCCGGTGTTGAAGCGTTCGTGATGGATCACGCTTGATCCATCACGATTGCTTCTCAGTCCGGCGCTGCCCCCGCAACGGTGATCGAGTTAACCTGTAGCCCCCGATACGCCCCTCGCGATCGGAGCCACTGCGAATCAAATTGCCTGTGACAATTGATTCGTGGGAAGGCGCTACGGAGCGGAAGCGATTCCACTCGTCAGCCCGGAGACCGGCCTGGTGTACACGCGAATGGCGCGGCGGGCGACTGTTCGGACGTGCACCCCGGTGACCGTCCCTAGCCCGAGGACTCCACTCGCATTCTTCAGCACTTTGTCGCGCACGGGTGGTGTGCATCGGGGTAGACATGAAAAAGCATTCGTTGGCGTTCCCACTGGTCCTCGGTTTTTCGGCGGTAGCCGTCGCACAGCAAGCCCCTCCCGAAGACACGATCATCGTCACAGCGACACGGACCGAGATCGCCGTCAAGGATGCGATCGTTCCGGCCACCGTTATCACACGCGACCAGATCGAACAGTCACTCGCGGCGGACCTGGCGGAACTCCTGCGGTTCGAAGCCGGAATCGACCTCGGCCGAAATGGCGGCCCAGGACAGGCGACGTCGATTTTTCTGCGTGGCACCGAGAGCAATCACATCCTGGTGCTGATCGACGGTGTCCGCATCAACCCGGGCACGATCGGCGGGGCCGCAATCCAGAACATTGCGCCGGAACTCATCGATCGCATAGAAATCGTAAAGGGGGCTCGCTCGGCACTGTTCGGAACCGATGCAATAGGCGGTGTGATCAATATCATTACGCGCCGTTCAAGCGCCAACTACGCCGAAGGCAGTATCGGTGGGGGCAGCTTCAATGCCAGGTCCGGTTTCGTCTCGGGCGGCAGCCGCAGCGATAACGGAGAGTTCGGGCTGTCGATCAACTGGCAGGAGACAGACGGGTTTCCGGTGCGGACCGGCAGCGATATCGATCGCGGCTACGAGAACCTGAGCGCCAACATCTATTTGCAGAGGGCTGTCGGAAAAAACGACGTCCTGATTCGCCACTGGCAGGCGTCAGGCACAGTCGAGTATCTCGACTTTTTCCTATCGCCACTGGACCAGAATTTCAGGAACGCAAGCACGGCAATCGAGATAGTCACTCCCGTCGGCGGCAGCGCCCGAAGCAAGCTCCTTTTGGGCCACATGGTCGACGATGTCACTCAGAACCAGTCCGAGGATTTTGTGGAATCCCGGCGGACGAGCCTGGACTGGCAATTGAGTTTGCGGACCGGAAACCATACGTGGGCGGGTGGCATCTATTTCGTAGATGAAACTGCGAAAACCGTATCATTTGGCAGCGGCTTCGACGAACAGACCTCGGTGAAGGCCGTGTTCGTCGAGGACCAATGGTCGGCAGGCCGGAGCCAGACCTTTCTCGCCGTTCGGCTGACTGATCACGAGACCATGGGCAACAAAACTACCTGGAACGCCGAGTACGCATACGATCTCGGCGACAGGTGGACGATCAATGCCGGTATCGGGCACGCGTTTCGCGCCCCCGACGCGACCGACAGGTACGGATTCGGCGGCAGTCCCGCTCTCGCGCCGGAGGCTGCCGACGAGATCCAGCTGGGACTTCGCTTTCAGCCGGGTGTTCGGCAGCACCTGAGCTTCGAGCTTTATCGAAACGATATCGAGGACCTCATCGAATTCGATCTGGCAACATTTCAACTTGAAAATATTCGTCGTGCCGAGATCCGCGGCGCACAACTGACCTACGAATATCACGGCGACAAGTTCGGCCTGCTGACAAGTCTTGTGCGTCAAAAAGCCGACAATGCAACAGATGGAGTACGATTACTGCGTCGCGCGGAGGACAGCCTGAGCCTGACCGTGACGCGAGATGTCGGCATGCATCGATTCGGCCTGACATTACTGGCGAGCGGGGATCGCGAAGACTTCGGCCAAACGAAGCTCGACAGTTACGTCCTGATGAACCTGACCGGGAGATTTTTCTTGAATGATCACTGGCAGCTGAATGCACGTATCGAAAACCTGTGGGACGAGATCTACGAAACAGCAGCGGACTTCAAAATGCAGGAACGAAGCGGATATCTCGAGCTGAAATACAGCTGGGAATGATAAATGGGTAAACGGCTCAGCAAAATCTACACCCGAACAGGTGACGATGGTACGACCGGTCTGGGTGACGGTAGCCGCGTGCAGAAAGACAGCGAACGAGTCGAAGCTTACGGCACGGTCGATGAAGCCAATAGTGCGATCGGGGTAATCCTGGCCGTGGAATCGTTACCTGAACCCGTGCGTGACTGCCTGACAGAGATCCAGCATGACCTCTTCGAACTCGGTGGCGAGTTGTGCCTGCCGGGCCACAGTGCGATCAAGAAGGCCTGCATCGACCGACTCGAAGCGAACCTCGATCGTTTCAACGCCGAATTGCCCCCACTGAGGGAGTTCATCCTGCCCGACGGGGGGCGTGCCGCCGCGGCCTGCCATGTCGCGAGGGCAACGGTCCGACGGGCCGAGCGACGCGTCGCGTCCCTGAGAAGGGTGGACAAGATACGCAACGAGGCGTTGCAATACCTCAACCGCCTTTCCGATCTGCTATTCGTGATTGCCCGGCTTCTTGCGCGCGCCGAATCGGGCCGGGAAGTCCTCTGGGACCGCGAGCGAAAACAATAGGTGCCGGGGAAAAAGGGGTCAGAGCCCCTCTTATCAAGAAAAGGTCTCTGACCCCTTTTTCCCCGGCACCTATTGTTTCAGGGTCTTTTTCATCAGGAACGCACCGTCCGGACACAAGCCGGTGAATTCTTCGGTCTGCCGGATGCTCTCGGGAGCGCTTTCCCTGCTCATCATCCTGTAGCCGAGACTCTCGAAGTAACGCTGGGCATCGATAGTCAGCAGCCACAGGTCCTTGACGCCGGCACAACTGGCATTGGCCTCCAGTGCCGTCACCAGCCGTCCGCCGAGTCCTGACTGTCGGTCGCTCTCGCTGACGACCAGGGAGCGCAAAAGGCCTTCGGTGCCGAACCGCTGCAGGCCGATCGTGCCAAGCGTTTCGTTTCGGCTCTTACCGGATGTTTCCGCGATGAGGAAGTGTTCCAGTCTGTCCGGACCGAGATCGGTGATCGGTAATTCGGCCTCGACGAGTAGCTGCCGGACGTTTTGCCAGTCATTCTTCGTGGCATCTCTGACGACGATGGTGTCGAATCGGTCATTCATCACGGAGCGCTCTGGCCCGGTTCGCCCGACCCTGCTCCAAAATCGCGCACAACGCCTGACCAGCCAGCAGCAGCCGCGGCGTCGGGCGGCCGATCTCGTCTGCCGGCATGACGAAGCGGTTGCCATAGCGGTTCGCCGCCAGATCGGGCCAGCGATCCCATTCGCCCAGTGCGTCGGCTGCACTGTCGGAACTTACGAGCATGATCTCCGGGTTCCTTTCTATTACAGCTTCCACGGCAACCAGCGGGGCCAGACTGCTAAGCGTCGAAAAAACGTTTTGACCACCGCAGAGCTCGATGAGTTCACTGACATAGTGACCGCCGCTGATCGTGTAGAGAGGACGCTTCTGGATCTGGTAAAAGACACGAATGGGCTCTGCCGCAGAATGCGCCTCGGCAAGTCGCCGAAGGCCCTGCCGATATTCCGTGGCCGCCTTCGCTGCAAGCGACGCATCGCCGGCCAATTCCCCGATTCTCTCGATGCTCAGTGCAATATCCTCCAGATTGCGGGTCCGAATGACTTCTACCCGATATCCGCGTCCGGACAGCTCGTCGACCACGTGTTTCGGCGTTCCGCTCTGCCAGGCGAGCAGCAAGTCAGGCGCGAGCAAGGCGAGCCGTTCCTGATCGACCACGAACGCATCTCCAATAACCGGCAAAGCGGAAACTTCGCCCGGAAAGTCGCTGTATGCGCTGACGCCGACGAGGTGCTCGCCCGCACCGGCGGCAAAGACCAGCTCGGCAAGATGGGGCGCCAGTGTGACGATGCGGAGGTGATTCGGCATGGCGCGATCGCCCGCCACGAGTCCGCTGTCCGCTGACGGATCGCAGGCGAGGAGGGCAAGGAGAATGACGGAGAGGAATGCGGAGTGTCCGCCGCTCACACGGACCAGCCGTACAGGGTCATCGCCGCGATGACCGCTGCCCAGATAAACAGGAGCCGGAATACCAGCCCGTTGGCGGCCGTTGCGCCTCGAACCCCCCGTTCGGACACGCTCTCGTCCTGCCGCGGCTGGAGCGCGAGCGCGCCGACACCGACCCGGGCCAGCAATTCCTCACTGTGTTCGCGCTGAGTGGTTGCCGTGGACCCTTCGGGTGTACGCCAGGCCGACAGGGCTCCTTCGAAGCTGCCGGCCATGGCATAGCCGATTGCCGTCAGGCGTGCGGGGACCCACGCAAGCCACCCATGAAGCTGCCCGGCGGCCTCGAGAACCATATCCGCAGTGCCCGGCTCACCGGCCTCATCACGTGCGGCATTGAATACGGCGCGACGCCGGATCAGGTCGGTTACCCGGTAGGACCAGGCCCCGAAGGGTCCCAGCACTACGAACCAGAAGATAACGGCGAAAAACCGGTTGTTGGCCTGCACACACACCGCCTCTTCGACTTTTTGTATGCACTCCATCGGATCCGACGGCAGTTCTCTTTCGGCCAATGCCCTCGCTGTCCTGTGAATTGCGTTTTCATCCTCGCCCTCGAGCGCCCTGCAATACTCATCGACGTCTTCGCTGATGTCTTTGGGCCCCAAAGAAAAGAAAAGGACGACAATGGCGAGTATCAGATAGGGAAATCCGAACAGGGCATCGCCCAATCCAAATACGACGAGAAATATGGGCAGGACCAGAATCACCGCGAGAACGATCACGGGTATGAGAGCCGGCCAGTTCGCGAAGCGATCGACCTGACGAAACCCGAGATCAATAACGCGATCGAGCCAGCGGAGTTCACGCAGATGAAACAACTGCGTTGCAAGACGCTCCACGACAAGTCCGATAAGCAGGGCGATCAGCTTCATTTCTTCCCGGAGTGGTTGCTGAGCCCATCATACAGTCGCAGCCAGTCGAAAGCAGGACCAGGGTCTGACTTGCGAGCCGGAGCGACATCACAGTGTCCCACGATACTTCGAGCACACAAGGAAGTGTAGGTTCCCTGCAAGGCGCGGACGACTCCGATCAGCGCGTCATACTGGATGTCCGCATACGGTGTGTCGTCGTCCCCTTCCAGCTCGATTCCGATGGAAAAATCGTTGCATTGCTTTCGATCACGATAAGACGATTCACCTGCGTGCCAGGCTCGACGACTGAATGGCACGAATTGAATCAGAGTACCGTCACGCCGAATCAGCAGATGCGACGACACTTTCACACCCCTGATTTCTGCAAAGTGCGGGTGCGCGTCCCAGTCGAGGCTGTTGGTGAACAGCTGCTCGATGTATGGGCCGCCGAATTGGCCGGGCGGCAGGCTGATACCGTGAATAAGGATGAGATCTGGCTCCCTGCCATCGGGCCTGTCGTCCTGGTTCGGCGACGGACACTGCCGGGCCGGGCGAATCAGGCCTGCACCGGGGCTGATGGTATAAACGGTTTCCTCTTGATCCATTTAAGCAATAGTATCGAATGAATGATCAGGCCGGCGACCCCGAAAACGCGTTTGTTCAGTCCGGCGCCGCTCACGGCCGACACCGAACTGTGGATCGAGGGCGAGCAGGCGAACTACGTTTCACGCGTCCTGCGCCTCAGGAGTGGGCAAGCGCTTGTCGTATTCGACGGTACGGGCGGGCAGTACCGTGCCGAGGTCAGGGAGATTCTCAGGGACCGTGTTCTGTTGTGCGTGGGTGATCGTCATGCCCGGGAAATCGAGTCGCCTTTGGCCGTTCATCTGATCCAGGGCATATCCAGAGGCGCACGAATGGATGTCGTCGTTCAGAAATCGACCGAGTTGGGAGTGCAGCGCATCACGCCCGTGATCCCGGAATTCTCGGTCGTCAAACTCGACGTGAACCGAGCCGCCAGCCGGCACGCGCACTGGTTGAGGATTGCCCGCAGCGCCTGTGAACAGTGTGGCCGGAACACGCTGCCCGAAATCGACATGCCGCAGAAACTCGGTAGTTGGCTCGCGGCCTGCCCGGTCGATGACAAAACGAGAATCATGCTCGACCCGGACAGTAGTGAGTCGATCTCGTCGCTTTGTGCGCCTGAGGCTGTCGTGGAATTGCTCGTCGGACCCGAGGGCGGACTGAGCGACAGCGAGATTACGCAGTGCGCCGACGCCGGCTTCGCATCCGTTTCGCTGGGTCCCAGAGTCTTGCGGACCGAGACCGCGGCGCTCGCTGGCATTGCGGTGCTGCAGGCCCTCTGGGGAGATATGCGATAGACCCCCGGTCAGGCCTGCACAGACTCCGCGGCCAGCATGGACTCGAGATGCTCCAGGTTGGGAACGAGTGGATACTCGTTAATCATCTTTACGCGACAAAGGACCGGAGCGCCCTCGGGCCAGCCTTCGGTCGAGTCGAGTTTCAGGACTTCCCTGTTCACGCGCACCAGTTGCGGAAAGCCCTGGGTCAAAACGCCGAAGTAGCCTGTCTTGATCTGAGCCGTGCTCGCATAGAACACGACTACCCGGGTCCGGCCGGTGACTGCAGGAATATCTTTGCCGATCGTGCCTTCGAAGGACACGACGGGAAGGGCGCGGCCGTTCCAGTTGATGGTGCCAAGCATCCAGCTCCGGCTGCCCGGTTCCTGATCGGGTTTGCTGTATCGCACGACCTCCGCGACGCAGGCGCGCGGAATGATGAGCCGATCTTCGGCAAGCGGCATCAGGAGGCTGTAGAGTTCCTCGGCTCTCGCGGTCATTACAACTCGATACCCCGCTCTTCCAGCAGCCGCTGAATCGCGTCGAGAAGTTCCGTGTCCCGGTACGGCTTGCCGACATAGTCGTTGACGCCGAGTTCGATTGCGCGTGCCCGATGCTTGTCGCCGACTCTCGAGGTAATCATGATGATCGGCACGTCCGAAAATCGTTCATCGTTGCGCACATGCGAGGCAAACTCGTAACCATCCATCCGCGGCATCTCGATGTCCAGCAGGATAATGTCCGGCTTGTTGTCCTGTAACAGGCTGACCGCATCGAGACCGTCTTTGGCTGTCACGACACGCATGCCGTTGCGTTCCAGGAAGCGCTCCATTACGCGGCGCACCGTGATCGAGTCGTCCGCAACCATGGCGAGGGGCCGATCGTCCGAAGGTGTCGGTGCCGCACTCTTGAGCTCGACAACGGGAGCGCCAGTGCGAATCAGGGCATTGATGTCGAGGATGAGCACGATGCGCCCGTCGCCCAGAATCGTCGCCCCGGAAATGCCGCGAATGCTCGCAAGCTGAGGACCCACGGATTTCACGACGATCTCGTGGCTTGCGAGCATTTCATCAGTAAGGAGGGCCGCCGAGTACTCGCCCGCGCGAACGAGGATGACAGGCACGAAAGAATCGTCTTCGGGCAGTTTTGCGGACTGACCGCCGAGGTACATGCCCAGGTGACGGAACCGGTAAATCTCCTCGCCGTACTCGTAGCTCGGTTCGCTCTGGCTCAGCAAGTTCTCGAGATCAGCGCGCGCGATCCGGGCGACGCCTTCCACCGTGGGTAACGGCAATGCATACACTTCATCGCCGGTGCGAACGATCAGCGCCTGCGTGATCGCCAGCGTGAACGGCAGGCGAACGGTGAAATTGGTTCCCTGCCCGGTCACCGAGGAAATCCGCAATGAGCCGCCGAGTTTCTTGATCTCGTTCGCGACGACGTCCATCCCGACCCCCCGCCCTGCCGACTGGGTGACCAGACTAGCCGTGCTGAAGCCCGGCGTCAGGACCAGGTCCATGATCTCCTCGTCAGTCACCTTGCTATCGGGTTTGAGCAGGCCTTCTTCGTAGGCCTTGCGGCGTATCGCCTCGACGTCGAGCCCGGCGCCGTCATCGGCGATGTCGATGACCATCTCCGCACCTTCACGATGCAGGCGAATCGTTATCCTTCCGCCCGCGGGTTTTCCTGCGGCCTGTCTTATCTCCGGCGTTTCGATACCGTGCACGACGGCGTTGCGCATCATGTGCTCGAAAGGCGGCAGCATCTTGTCCAGCACCTGTCGATCGAGTTCGCCGGCGGCGCCTTCGACCGCCAGTTCAGCACGTTTTCCGCATTCGGCCGCAGCCTGCCGGACGAGGCGCGTAAGCCGCGGAACGTGGCGCTGGAACGGCACCATGCGCGTGCGCATCAGCCCGTCCTGCAACTCTGCGGTAACGCGCGACTGCTGTGCCAGCAGGGACTCCGCCTCCGATGTCAGAGACTGAAGAAGGTCCTTCAGGCTGCCCATGTCGTTGGCCGATTCGGCGAGCGCCCGTGATAACTGCTGGATGTTCGAATAGCGATCCATTTCCAGCGGATCGAACTCCTTGCTGGCCACCATCGTGTCCTGGTGGCTGTGCATGATCTGGGCTTCGGTCTCGATCTCGAGTTTGCGCAGCTGCTCGCGCAGGCGGCTGACCGTCTGCTCGAATTCTTCGACGTGAAATTCGATCGAGCTGATCTGCTGACTGAGTCGCGAGTGATAGATGCTGATCTCGCCGGCGGCGTTCAGAAGATCCTCGAGCAGTTCCGCATCGATGCGCGCGTATTCCTGGCGCCCTTCAGCGGCCGCCGGCTGCGCAGGAAACGGACGCACGTCCGCATATTCGGCCTCGCCGGCGGGCTCGGCGGGCTCCGGAGGCGCTTTCGCCACCTTTTTCTCTTTCGCAGGCTTTTTCGCCGCTTTTCTTTTCTTCTCCGCCGGTTCCTCCGGTACTTCCTCCGGTACTTCCTCCGGCCTTTCGACTTCCGCAATTTCCTCCTTGAGCGGAGTATCCACGATGACCATGCTGACCGACTCTTCCGGCTCGATCGTGAACTCGACGGAGACCGTATCGCCCGCGTCAGGTTTTTCGACTTCGGTGGCGGCCGCTTCGGCCTTCTCTCTGGCCGGCAATTTCACTCCGGCATTGATCCGATGAATCTGCCGTTCCAGATCGGCTGCCGCAGCGACCTGCTTGCCGGCAATGACTGTGTCTCTCATCCGATGAAGTTCATCGACGCTATGCTGCAGTAACTCGTCGATTTCCCTGGAGACCGCAATACGGCCGTCGTCAAGGCCTATCAGCAGCGCCTCGAGCTCGTGGCTGAGATTACCCATCGCCGTAATCCCGGCCATGCGTGCACCGCCTTTGAGCGTGTGCAAATGGCGCTTGAGTTCCTCGACATGCTGGCGGTTCTCCTTTTCTCTGTACCAGTCCGCCAGCGCCTGGTCCGCCGCCTCCAGCAGTTCGGCGGCTTCCTCGGAGAATATGGCGGCGATTTCGGCATCGTATTCCGCCTCGACTGGCTGTTCCGCTGCCGCCGGTTCGGGCTTCTCGACCGCTTCCTCCTCCGGTATATCCACAAGCGTGACCGGCTCGATTGCATTGGTCAGCTTGTTGAGGTGTTCGATCAGGACGGCGAAATCGGATCGGTTACGGTCGGTCTGATTGATATCGCCGACAATCGTATCGATAGCCTTGGTTGCCGCGCGAAGCGCGTCGAGCCCGGATTGCTGAAATCCGACCTTATAATCGTAAACGCGCCGAACGAACCGGTTCAGCGCACCGGCTACGGCAACACCACGATCGACATTCGCCATGTTTGCGCTGCCATGCAGCGTATGGCAGGCCCGGTGCAGTTTGTCGGTTACGTGAAACGGGGGACGATGATCCCGGCACGCTTCGAGGTAGTCTCGAATGACCTTGAGATGGCCCTCGGTCTCCTTCGAAAAGATATCCAGAAGAACCGGGTCCATCTCGAAACCTTCCGAGTCCTCCCCCTGCACGCCTTCCGGCACAGCGGGGGCGATTACGGCCGCGTCCGGATAGCCCTCGGCAAACGCATTTGCCCGCGTCATCAGGATATTGATGTCCGACGTCGGCTCCGTGCCGACTTCCAGTTGTTCCACCAGCTCGGGCACGACGGCTGCCGCTTCCACAATGAATTCCACCATCGGTGGCGTCCGCGTCAGCGTCCGGTTGATCAATTTGTTCAAGAGGTTCTCGACACTCCAGCAGTAGTCGCCGATTCGCTCCGCGCCGACCATGCGTCCGCTGCCCTTCAGTGTGTGGAAGGAACGGCGCACCGTAATGAGCGTCTCCAGATCGTCGGGCGCATCCTGCCATTGCGGCAGGTTGCGCTTGATGCTCGCGATCTCCTCCTTCGCTTCCTCGATAAACAGCTCCAGCAACTCCGGATCGAGGTGCTCGGCATCCTCTGATATAACAGGCGCAATCGTGACCGAGGGTTCCCGCCGCCGATCTGCCTCAGCCTGTTGTTGCGCAGCCACTCGCTCCATGTCTGCCTTGGCGATTTTCATCGTCTTCGCGATCGGCAGCTCGGCGATTTCCTCTTTCTTGAGTCGCTTCTCGAGATCGCGCAAAACGGTCAGACATGCCTCCGCATTGTCCAGCATGTACCAGGGCTCACTTCGGCCGGCCTTCACGGTCTCCATGTAATACTCGATGCTGACGATCGCGTCGGCCAATCGGTCTGTTTCCTTCAGCGTGAGCCTGTCGGGTCCGCCGCCGGCGAGCGTGAGGGATATCAGATTGCCGACCCGGTCGACGACTTCCATGGCGCGCGTCTTGTTCAGCATCAGAAGCCCCGCCTTGATGCCGCGAATCAGCGCCGGCACACTGTCGAGCCCCTGCGATGATCCTCCTGACGAGAGGCTCTGGCTGATCGTTTCCTTGATTCGCGCGAGGTTGATGATGCTCTCACGCATGACCGCCTCGGCAACCTGCCGGTAATCGGCGTCTTCCTCCGGCGGCAGCTCGTGCTCGAGGTCGCCGCGCACCGGCTCCCTTGCGACGATAAGGTGTACCAGTTGTTGATCCAGCCGGTCTTCGACTCTCAAGAGCGTCGAGGCGATTTCAATGATCATTTGCTCATTCGCCGGTCCGGCTTGAGAAACGACGTCTTTGAGCCTGTCGATCTCGGACTCGATGTCGCCACGCAACTCACCGAGCCCGAGGACGCCGAGCGTGTCACTTATTTTTTTCAGCAACTCGAGCTGCGGCACGAGCTCGGCGGATTTGTTCATGCCGGTGCGTACGAAGATGTCCAGAACATCCTTTACCCTGCCGAGGTCTTCCTTGATCGCCGAAGCGACCGTCTTCATCAGCTTGACGCTGGGCGCCGACAGGCTTTCGCGGGCATGCTCGACCTGTTCATCGCCGGGGAGCAACTCGGCCAGGTTGAATGCGGCACGTATCTCGCTAATGCGTTCACCGGCGTTTCTCGAGCGGGCGACGTAATAGAGCAGATTGTTCATGAGATCCGTGACCGGGTGACTGTCGAAGGACTCGATTCCTTCGTCAATCAGCAATTTGATTTGCCGGTCGATCTGGCCGAGCAGCCGTTTCAGCGCGACTGAGGCCTCCAGGCCGCCGTCTTGCAATGACTCGAGCACGCCGCCCGCAACCCACCAGAGCTGGTGCATGTCTTCCCGGTTTGCAGACTTCTCGAGTGCAAGGACAACATTGGACAGCGTCTTCAGGTGTCTTGCGGCTTCACCGCCCTTGATCCAGCCGAGCAAGGCGAGCTGAAATTTGGGCCGGAGCCTGGTGGCGACGTCTACCGGATTCTCGCCGCTTGGCTTCCTGTGCTCCGCGCCGGCCGGCATGGCGCTCGGCGACAGGTTCAGGAGCAGCAGCGTGCCCTCGGAGAGCAGCGGCTGGCCACGGGCGGCGCGCAAGTCGTTCAGCATCGGCAGCAGGACGAGCGCTATGTCCCGGCCGCCACCAATCAACCGGTCAATGTAGGCAGGCAGCTGCACCATCGAGCGGGTCAGGGCGTCGAGGCCGTCCTCCCTGCCCTTCCCCGCGCGAAGATTCGCAAGATAAGTGCAAACGGCCTCCATTTCCTCGGCGAGGAGCGCGGCGCCGTACGTCTCGGTCATCTTCAGTGCGCCACTGGCCTGATGCAGCAACTGGCCGCACCTGACCAGTGCCGGGGAGCCGCCACGGCCATCGACACAGTCCTCGAGCGCCAGCTGCGCGTTACGAATCGTCTCCGTGAGTTCCTGGCTGACGATTGCCAGCGCGCTGCCCGCGAATTCGCCGTTGCTGTCTTCCTGAAGCTCCTGGATAGGGGATTCCGTGCTCATCGGATATCAGCCCGCAGCCTTCTCCTCCAGTTCACTCTGCGGCGCTGACGGTGCAGTACTCTTTGCGGTGCCTGTAAATGCGCTCGCCCTGAGAGCCGAGCTCGGCAGTGTAAATCCGGCGACCGTCTGTCTCAGCTGGGACGCCAGCTCCGACAGTTTCGAGATCGATGCGGCGGTCGCGCTCGTCGCCTTGCCGGCCTGCTCGCTGATTTCCTTGAGCTTGGTCGTGCGTCGCGTGACATCGGCAGCCGATCCGGCCTGGTGCCTGGCGGAACTCGAGATGTTTTGCACGAGATTCGCGATCTGGTTGGATACCTGCTCGATCTCGTCAAGCGCTGCGCCGGCGTTCTCGGCAAGCAGCGCGCCGCCGACAACGTCTGTCGTGCTGCGTTCCATGGACACGACAGCCTCGTTGGTGTCCGATTGAATCGTGCGAACCAGCACCTCGATCTGCTTCGTCGCATTGGTCGATCGTTCCGCGAGCCGCTGTACCTCGTCGGCAACCACCGCAAATCCCCGTCCGGCCTCGCCGGCCATCGATGCCTGAATTGACGCATTCAGTGCGAGAATATTCGTCTGTTCGGCGATATCGTTGATCAGCTCGATAATATTACCAATTTCCTGCGAGCTTTCGCCGAGCCGCTTGATCCGCTTCGAAGTCTCCTGAATAGTCTCGCGAATGGCGTTCATGCCATCGATCGTGCGCCGGACGGCCTCGCCGCCTTTATGTGCGACGTCGACGGAGTGGCGGGCGACGTCCGACGATCGTTCCGCATTACCGGAGACTTCCTCGATCGAACCGGCCATCGACACGATTGACTCAGTGGCGGCCTTGATTTCGCGATTCTGATTGTCCGCCGCTTTCGCCATGTGTCCCGCAGTGCTCTTCGTCTGCTTGGCAGCGGAGTCAACCATGATCGCGGTCTCATTGATCGTCGCCACCAGCTCGCGCAGTTTCTCTATGGCAAAGTTGATCGAATCCGCTATCGCCCCCGTAATATCTTCCGTCACCGTCGCTTGGACAGTCAGGTCGCCGTCCGCAAGGCTGCCGAGTTCATCGAGCAGCCGAAGAATCGCCTGTTGATTGCGTTCATTTTGTTCGGACTGCTCTCGCGAGGCGCGTTCGAAAACCGCCGTCCTTGAATGCAACAGCGCAAGGCCGGCAAGCAACAGCAGTGCCAGACCCAGGCACGCCAGCGGGACTAGCGGATTTGCGAGGACGCCACCGACAGGCGAGGCCGAATCCGAGAAAGTCGAGTCATAAAGCGACGCCGAGATCGATGACAGGTTTTGCACGGCGCCGGCAAGACCGGCCAGTTCCGGCGCGCCGGCGACAATGCGGTTTACCTGCTCGTCGATATTTGTCAGCTCGCTGATCATCGGCACCAGGGACGCCTCACGCGACGCAGCGTCCAGCGCGCGCACATCGAGATTCGTTCCGGCACCGGACAACGCGTCCGTGACAAGCCGGAGATAAGCGGCATCCTCGGCGATTGTGCCGGCCACGGCCGCCGGATCATCGGTTTCCGCAATCCTGTTCAGCGACTGCACGATCCGTCCGCCGCGGCGCTGAAATTCCTGAATCACGGCGGTTGCACCGGATCTGTCCAGAAGGCCGTCCGACAAGTCCAGAACGACCGGCATCCGTTCTTTGACAAGAATCGCGGCCCCATGCACCGATTCGACCTCGGCGCGTTTCGTCAGAATCGCGGTAGCTTGCTGATTCAGGCTGTCCCACGCCGCTTTGCCCCCCGGGATGCCGAGCCGCGGCAAACGGCGGAGCTGCGCCAACCGTTCGAGGTCGGCGTCCAGCCTGGCAAAACTCTGCGGATCGCCCGCGAGCGCATTGCCGGCATGCAGTGGAATTGCCTGTGACAGAACGGCAAAACCGGACCGTGAAGTGTCGCCTCCTCCGGCCGCACCCGACTGCAGGTACAGGAATCCGCCAGCCGCCAGCAGCAGAATGGCGATCGTTGCTGTAAGAATCGTGAACGTGGATGATTTACGGGTTATTTGGGCCATTGCTCTGCAACATTCTGTTGAATTCGTAGTGCGCAATCACTCGGCGGCCGCCTGCAAAAAGGTGCCGCTCTCGACCAGTTCGTGCAGTCCGAAGATTGGCCAGGTGTCCTGGCCCCGCTCGTAAGCGCCCTTCAGGAACCGGTCGCATCGAACGGCCGTCTCCGGCCATGTCTCCCTGAACTCGGTATCCATGAATCGCCGGAACCCCAGGACCTCGCCGACGACCAGTCCGGCAGGGATCTCGCGATGATTGACCGATATCACCCGCGTATTGCGCCTCAATGTCGTCCGGCCGCTGCCGAGCATCATCTTCAAGTCGATCAACGGTAGAAGATGGCCGCGAAGATTCGCGATACCCAGCATCCATCGCCTGGCGCCCGGGACTCGCGTCATATCGTCCGGCAGCATCAAAACTTCGCGGACCTCATCACGGCCTGCGACGAACTGCTCCTGTCCGATGCGAAATCCGACCCCGACCCATTCTGTCGACAGCTCACCGGTTCCCTTGCCGGCAAGCGCGGCGCGGCTTCGCCGCTCCAGCTCCTGAAGCAATTCGAACGGTTGCTCAATGAGCGCCGCGAGGTCCGCCGATCTTTTCATTCAACCGGCCATTACCGTATTGATCTTCGAAACAAGCTGTTTTTCGGAAACCGGTTTTACCAGATACTCGACCGCGCCCTGACGCATGCCCCAGATCTTGTCTGTCTCCTGGTCCTTGGTCGTAATCATGATTACGGGAATGCTCGACGTCATCGGATCCTGAGTCAGCTTGCGGGTCGCCTGAAATCCATTCATCCCCGGCATGACGATATCCATCAATATGCAATCCGGGCGCGAAGATTGAGCCTGGCGAATACCGTCTTCGCCGCTATCGGCGACCAGAGTTTCGAAACCGCTCTTCTCCAGCATATTCTGAAACAAGTGCAACTCAGTCGGCGAATCATCAACGATTAGTACAACTGTCATGACAGAACCTTCAGTTAATTTGATTGGAAATGGCGCCGAGTAATTCGTCTTTTGTAAATGGTTTGGTCAGGTATTGTTCAGAACCGACAATGCGGCCCCGCGCGCGATCGAAAAGGCCGTCCTTGCTCGATAACATGATGACGGGCGTCTCCTTGAATACCTTGTTGTGCTTGATCAGGGAGCAGGTCTGATAACCGTCGAGGCGCGGCATCATGATATCGACGAAAATGAGGTCGGGTTGATGATCCGCAATCTTGGAAAGCGCATCGAAGCCATCGATCGCCGTGAATACCTGGCAACCCTCCTTGGTTAACAGAGTCTCCGCAGTTCGGCGAATCGTTTTGCTGTCGTCAATGACAAGGATCTTGAGGCCATTCAGACTTCGAGATGCATTATTTGACACAGGATTTCCTCGCCCGATCGTGAACTTCCGGGAGTTCACATTGAACTCTCGGGAGTTCACGTGCCCACTCCAAGATTCCGGTATGCCCGCAATACTCGCCGGAATATGCCCGTATTTTGAACGAGCTAACCGACTTGTACCATATTGACCATTGGGCTGCCACGACGCTCGCCACAGCCCGCTATTTCATTCGCGTTCAGGGGCTCGGCAGAATCCGCCCGGCTACATGGAATACGGTCGCGAGAGTGCCCAAATTTGGCGGGCGCTGTATAGTTGCGGCCTGACGGCACGGGCAACCAAGGACCAGCAGAGCCAGGAAAATGCCAGACAAAAATATCTCCCTCGGCGTCGTCATGGACCCAATCGAGAACATAACGCCAAAAAAAGACAGCACTCTCGCCATGCTGCTGGAAGCGGAACGACGGGGAGCCGAGATCCACTACATGTTGCAGGGTGACCTGAAACTCGTGGGCGGTGACGCGTTCGCGCGTTCAAGAATATTGCACGTTCGGGACGACCTTGAGAACTGGTTCGAAGCAGGCTCCGAACAGCAGATCGAGCTGGGTGACCTCGACGTTATTCTTATGAGGAAAGACCCGCCGTTCGATATCGAATACATCTATACAAGCTATATCCTGGAGCGTGCGGAGCAAGCCGGCGCCCTGATCGTCAATCGTCCTCAGGCCTTGAGGAATATCAACGAGAAAGCATTCACGGCGTGGTTCGCAGACTGCGCACCGCAAACGATAATCACCCGGTCCATTCCCGAGATCAAGGCGTTTCTTTTGGAGCACGATCGAATCGTCACAAAGCCGTTACACGGTATGGGCGGCCGATCCGTTTTTGTACTCGACCGCAATGACCACAATGCCAATGTGGTTTTCGAGACGCTGACGGACTACGGCAGCATTTTTGCAATGGCGCAGGCCTTCATTCCCGAGATCAGCGAGGGCGACAAGCGTATTCTCTTGGTCGACGGAGATCCGATTCCACACGCCCTTGCGAGAATTCCTCCGGCCGATGACTTCAGGGGCAACCTGGTCGTTGGCGCCGTCGGCGAAGGACGCGAACTGACTGACAGGGATCTCTGGATATGCTCGCGGGTCGGCCCCGTACTCGCCGAACACGGCGTGCTATTCGCCGGCATCGACGTCATCGGCGATTATCTGACCGAAATCAACGTTACGAGCCCGACCGGGATCCGCGAGCTCGACAGGATTTTCGGCCTCAACATCGCAGCCGATCTGTTCGACGCGATCGGGAAAAAACTCGACTGATGCCGGTTGCGGCCCGACACTTAATCGCAGCCATTCTCTTGTCGCTTGCTTGCCCGGGTTGCGATTCCCAGACCCGGGACTTCCGGCATCAGTTTTACGCTTTCGGTACGTTGCTGACGATCGATTTCCTCGACGTGACGGAGTCCACGAGCGCGGCTGCAATAGCGGCGGTCGAGACGCGAATTTCGAAAATAGACCGTAACTGGTACCCGTGGAGCACGCGCGCAGGCGTCCCTTTCGGCGAGATTGCAGAAATCAACGATGCGATAGCGGCCGGTCAGCCGATTGCGGTCTCGCCGGTGCTCGCCGCGCTCATCCGACGTGCCGCCCTGCTCGAGAGCCAGACCGGCGGCAGGTTCAACCCTGCAATCGGCCGCCTTACCGAGCTGTGGGGTTTTCATGACCTTGCCCGGCTGCGTGCGGCGCCGCCCGACGGAATCGAGATACAGAAATGGGTAGCGGGCCGGGCCAGCAGCGAGTATCTCGAGTGGAACGGCAACGTGTTGCGCAGCAACTCGCCTGACGTGATGCTGGACCTCGGCGGCATCGCCAAGGGCTCGATTCTCGAGCAATTCGTCACGATCCTGCGTGAAAACGGTGTGGACAACGCCATTATCGATATCGGTGGGGATCTGACCGTCGTTGGTACGGTCAGCGGCAGACCCGCCCGCATCGGCATTCGCTCGCCGAGAACCGACGATGTGCTCGCCTGGCTCGAAGTCGCTGGCGGGGAAGCGGTCATGACCTCGGGTGACTATGAACGTTTTTTTGAATACCAGGGGAAACGCTACCAGCACGTTCTCGATCCCCGGAGCGGGTATCCGGTTCAGCACACCGTGTCGGCGACAGTGGTTCACGCGGACGCCGTACTGGCGGATGCGGCAGCCACCGCCCTGCTGGTGGCCGGGCCGGACGGATTCGACCGACTATGTGCGGATCTGGGGCTTGACGTGGCGCTGATCGTCACGGTATCCGGTGACGTGCGTCTCACCCGCGGGATGGAGAAGCGGTTACACTGGAAATGGCGCTAAATGTGCAATAGTGCTGTAAGATTGTGGCTCAAATGCCTGAAATGTTGAAATATTCTGAGGGAATCGAGCAGATCGGGCTGGATCGTGGACCGGTGCCGGACCGGCTGCCCCCGATGCTTTTCCTGGCGGCCCTCGTCCACGGCATTCTGATCATCGGTATTACCTTCGAGGCGGTGCTGGGAGGCGAGGCAACGGATGCGATTTCCCTCGAAGTCACTATCGTGGCCGATCCCGACCAGATGATAGACCGGCCCGATGAAGCCGAGTACCTCGCACAGGCAAGCCAGAAGGGCGGCGGCAACACCCGGGAACAGGTTCGCCCCAGCGCGCTGCTACAGAGCAATATGCCGATTGACAACAGTGGCATCGAGGACGGTGACAGTCTTACTCAGTCAACGATGCAGCAGGAGACGGCGGATCAGGTCGTCACTACGCGCAGGGACAACGACATGATCGTTCCCGACAAGCCGCGCGACGATCCTTCTCCCGATGAATCCACGGCGATCGCGCTGGAATCGGGCGTCCTGCAAACCCTGCCGCTGCCACGCGAGGACGAGGCCAATCTCCTCATACATGAACGGAACCTGAGGCAACTGGTCACGAGCGTCGATACCAAGGAGTCCAACGTCGCAGGCTACCTCGAGAGATGGAAAACGAAGATCGAGACGGTCGGCGTGAGGTACTTTCCCGAAACGGGAGTCATGCAGGGTATGACGGGTAGCCCGACACTCGAGGTCACGATCGACGCCTCGGGCCAGCTTGCCGAGGTCATCGTCCGGCAGTCGTCCGGCTCCAAGCTCATCGACCAGGCCGCGCTGAACATATTGCGCCGCGTAGCGCCCTTCGATCCGATCCCCGAAGCCATCCGCGCGGATTACGACCAGCTCCGCTTCGCCTACAAATGGCAATTCCGTGAAATCGGCGTGTCCTCGACCGCAAGGGTGAATTGATAATCGTCAATTACGGTTGTCTATGGCTACGGCAAGGCAGATACTGTGGCTATGGATTTCGAAGGCGCACTGAATAATCAGCTGTTAATCGCCATGCCGGGCATGCCCGACCCGAATTTCAACAGCACCGTTACGCTCATTTGTGAACATAATGACGAGGGCGCCCTGGGGATCATCATCAATCGGCCCCTGAATCTGAATCTCGGCGGACTGTTCGAGCAACTGTCTCTCGACGAAGCAGATGCAGCCGCGGCCGGCCGGCCGGTACTGAACGGCGGGCCCGTGGCCCGGGAGCGTGGTTTTGTACTGCATAATCCCGGCGCTGAATTCGAAAGTTCCATGCCCGTTTCCGCAGATATTCAGCTCACGCTCTCGCGTGACGTCCTCGATTCGCTCGCGGCCGGCACCGGTCCCGACAAGACGCTGGTCGCCCTCGGCTATGCCGGGTGGGAGCCGGGTCAGCTCGAAGAGGAGATGTTGGCCAATACCTGGCTGAATGTACCGGCAAGCCCCGAAATAGTCTTCGATATTCCGTTTGCCGATCGCTGGACCCACGCGGCGGAGTCCCTGGGGATAGATATCAGCCGCATGTCACCTGATGCCGGGCACGCCTGACAGACGTCCTTCCGAAACAATCGTTGCTTTTGACTTCGGGCTTCGCCGAATTGGTGTTGCCGTGGGCCAGGACCTTACGGCGTCCGCCAGTCCGCTGGCAACGGTCAGGAATGGCCGAACGGGCCCCGACTGGCAGGCGATTGCCGGCATCATCGAAGAGTGGCGCCCCTCCAGGCTGATCGTCGGTATCCCTGCGAACGAGGACGGGTCGGAAACCGGCCTCGCCAGGCACATCAGGCGATTTGTCCGGGAGCTGGCGCGTTTCGACCTGCCCGTCGACACGGTCGATGAACGATTCTCCTCGCTCGAAGCCGGCGAACTGCTGAAATCGGAGCGTGCGGCGGGTTTGCGCGGCAAGATTGGTAAAGAGGCAATCGATAGCGCGGCCGCCGCACTCATTGCAGGGCGCTGGCTGCGAAGGGACGGGTGAACCCTTGTCGGCTAACCGTTAGAATTGCGTCGCGATGAATGTCACTGAACTGTTTGAGACCCCGAACGTCATCGACGATAACGACCTGCAGATCTCTCCCGATGGCCGGCTCAGGCACCTCCTGACTCTCAAGGGCCTGTGCAAAGCGCATGTCTGCCGGATTCTCGACCAAGCCGAGGCATTCCTGACCCCGCCCGGGCATCCCGCTGCCAGGAGCCAGGCCCTCGAGGGACGCACGGTCGCAAATCTCTTCTACGAACCCAGCACGCGGACCCGGGCATCCTTCGATCTGGCCGCCAAGCGCCTTGGCGCGGATGTCCTCAATCTCGACGTCAATACCTCCTCGCGCAAGAAGGGCGAAAGCATCCTCGACACCATCTATACGCTGCAGGCGATGCAGGTCGATGTTTTCGTCGTGCGCGATGCCAGCGCGGGCGTGCCCGCCTATATTGCGCGCAACGTGAATGATCACGTCAGCATACTGAACGCAGGCGAGGCCGAGGTGTCACACCCGACACAGGGCCTGCTCGACCTGCTGACAATACGTCGGCACAAGCCGAACTTCGAAGACCTCACGGTGGCGATTGTCGGTGACATCGCGCATTCGCGCGTCGCCCGTTCGGCGGCCGAGGGCCTCAGAACAATGGGTGTCGGTGAGCTTCGCATGGTGTCTCCCGAAAGCCTGGCGCCGGATCCGGCCGATGTGCCCGGTGCGAGGATCCTGCACAAACTCGATGACGGTCTCCGCGGCGCAGACGTCGTCATGGCGCTCAGAATCCAACGCGAGCGTATCGGCAGTCTCGACGGTATCCCCGGCATCGATGAGTATTTCGCCAATTACGGCATCGGTCACGAACGAATGAAACTCGCCCGGCCTGACGCCATCGTCATGCATCCCGGCCCCATGAACCGCGGTATCGAAATCGAATCGAGCCTGGCCGACAGTCCGCGATCGGTTATTACAGAGCAGGTCACCAACGGTGTCGCGATTCGCATGGCCATTCTCACGAGTGTCACGAATACGCCGGGAACATCGTGACGGAAACAGCGATCGCAGCGACCCCGGCTCAAAAAAACCGCGCTACGATCTTCGTCGAAGACGGCGAAGTCATGCAGGTATCGGCCTTTCCCGGCAGGCAGTACATCTTCCGCTTGTCGGCGCCGCTCACCGCGCGGCATGCGAGACCGGGAAGTTTCGTGCACATCCAATGCGATACGGAACTGCCGATGCGCCGGCCGCTATCGATTATGCGGGCTCACGGCAGTGCAGGCTGGATCGATCTGATGTTCAAGGTGGTCGGCGAAGGCCTGGCACTGTTGGCGAGGAAAAAGGTCGGCGACAGACCGAGCCTGATCGGGCCAATTGGACATCCGTTCGAGCCCGAGCTGCAGCGGCCCAATACACTCCTGGTTGGCGGCGGCGTCGGCATACCGCCCATGATCTTTCTCGCAGAGCATCTCGCCAACGACAAGAACGATTGGAGCCCGCTGGTCCTCATGGGTTCCGAAATCCCGTTTCCGTTCGAACTACAGAAGTCAGGGATTGGCTGCGACTGGCTGGAATCCGAAACCTCGAGCGCGATACGACTACTCGAGCGATGGAAAGTCCCCAGCAGGCTTTCGAGCTTCTCGGACTTCGACGGCTGTCACCGTGGATTCGTAACCGAGCTCTGCGAAAAGTACCTCGCATCCCGGTCGCCGGATGAGATTCGGGAAACAGCGATCTTTGCCTGCGGCCCCACGGCGATGCTGAAGACGGTTGCAAGCCTGGCACACCAATATGGCATCCCCTGCCAGATATCGCTCGAGGAATTCATGGCTTGCGCCGTCGGTGGCTGCGCCGGCTGCGCCGTTCTCGTACAGACTCCCGAAGGCCCCGCGATGAAACGCGTCTGCGTCGACGGCCCGGTATTCGACGCCGCGAGCGTGTTCCCGGCCGGTTAGTCCTCTTCTCCTTCCAGTGCCCGCTGGTAGGCAGGCCTGCCCAGACATCGGGCTGCATAGTCTTCGATGACCTTCGAATCGGGCAACATGTCAAACTGAATCATGAAAACGGCGCTCGATCCGACCATCACGTCAGCCGCCGAAAACCGTTCTCCGAGCAGCCAGGGTCCATCCTGTAATCCATTCTCGAGCGTCTCGATCATCAGATCGAAATCTCCCCAGCCGCTCTGAAAGCGATTGGTCTCCAGTCCTCGAAACTTGTCAGCCATGGCAGGTTCGATGACGCCCGGCGTAAAGACCATCCAGTAGAGAAACCTCCCCCTGTCCGGATCATCGATATGTGGAGACAATTCGTTGTCCCTGTATTTGTCGGCAATGTAAAGACAGATCGCCGCTGATTCGGACATACGAACATCGCCGTCGAGGAGCGCCGGCACCTTGCCCATCGGGCTGGCAGCTACGAATTCCGAATCGTCATCGCGGTCCGGACTGCGGATATCCACCAATACGCGCTCATACGGCACGCCGGCTTCCTCGAGCATCCAGACAGCTCGAGCCGCACGGGTCCTCGGACTCCAGAATAATTTCATATCCTACTGGTCGTGCTCCGATACGTGCCGGGCACCTGAGTCTACTGCTATCATCGACGGTCGGAAAGCGCCCTCGATTCGAAAGCGACGACCATTCTAACCCTGGTCGACAGTGGAATGCGTTTAGTATGCACTGACCATCCAATTATATTTGCTGCGACTGTACAGACACACAGGGAGATATGCTCATGATCAACAAGTGCACGCCTGGACTGGTATTCGCCTTCTTCCTGATTGCTCCACCCGTTGTTTCAGCCGGGAACCCGGACAAGCCCGAGTCAAACGATCACGCGACCAAGGCGTCAATGCCCAGGACACCGCTCGCCGAAATTCTCGAGTCCGTAAGCAAAAAGTCCGGCAAGAAATTCCTGGTCGAACATCGGGTACAACCTAGTGTCGTAGTCGGCCAAGCCAGGCCGAAGGACGTTTCCTATTCGTCGTTATTGCAGATCCTGCGGAACAACGGGCTCGCCGGCGTCACCATCGACGATGTCGTCAACGTCGTTCCGGTCGGAACGGTTCGCCAGTATCCGCTGCCCGTTCTTTTCGATGATGACCCATCGATAGATGGTGAAGAATGGGTGACACGCGTCATCAAACTCGAAAATGCGCGCGCGCCAACGCTCATACCGATCATGCGACCACTTCTGCCACAGGCCGGGCATATGGCTGCCTATCCGATGTCGAACACGATCCTGATCGTCGACCGTTACGCGAATGTGCGGCGAGTCACCGAGATGATATCCAGGATTGATTCCCTGACGCCCGCCCAGCCCGAAAAATAGATCGTGATTCAGCCGCCGAAATTGACTTTGGCTTCGAGGTTGGAGCGGGAATCGGCGTGTATCATCGCCTCTTCGAGCGTGATCGTGCCAGCCTTGTAAAGGCCCAACAGCGCATCGTCGAAGTTCTGCATGCCCCTCTCGCCGCTGTCCTTGAGCGCTTCCTTGACCTCGGATATATCGCCCTTGAGGATCAGGTCCTTGATATGCGGGGTGTTCAACATCAGTTCGACCGCCGCGACACGCTTGCCGGTTCTTGCGCGCACCAGCCGCTGCGAGATGATGCCGCGGAGATAGTGGCCGAGATCCATGAAGACCTGGGCATGCTGCTCCTGCGGAAACATGTTGATGATTCGGTCGAGTGTCTCGGGCGCGTTATTCGAGTGCAGCGTCGCCAGCACCAGGTGTCCGGTACCCGCCATATCGATGGCTGCCTGCATCGATTCTCGATCGCGGACCTCGCCTATCTGAATGACGTCCGGCGCGGCACGCATCGCACTCTTCAGAGCATGTCCGTACGTCTTTGTGTCGAGCCCGACTTCCCGCTGATTTACGATCGATTGCTTGTTGGGGTGCAGGAATTCGATCGGGTCTTCGACCGTAATGATATGCGACGAAGTCTTTTCGTTGCGATGGTTGATCATCGCAGCCAGTGTCGTTGACTTGCCGCAACCGGCGGCGCCCACCATCAGAACCAGTCCGCGTTTCAGCATGACCAGCTCTTTCAGTTGTTCCGGCATGCCCAGTTCGTCCAGCCTCGGCATCTCGGCCGTGATGTAGCGGAGCACCATCGCAACGTTTCCCCGCTGATGGAACACGTTGACACGGAAACGTCCGAGCCCGGGCTCCGAAATGGCAAAATCGACCTCGAGCTCGCGGGTAAATGCGTCCAGGAGATCTTCATCCATCAGTTCGATGGCCGCTTGTTTGACCATTTTCGGCGTCATCTCGAGCTGATTTACCGCCATGATCTTGCCGTCGATCTTGATTTTGGCGGGAGCAAACGGTGCGAAGAAAAGGTCAGACGCCTTCTTCTCGACCATGAGCTTGAAAAGCGGTTTTACGTTCATCGATTAATGCCAATAATCCGTTTGAAATTCTCAGAACCGTCGAGCGGTATCTTCTTCCATGATCTTGAGGCTCTCCGTGTGCTGGTCAGCCAGTGTGGTTTCTCGCTTACTTTCGAGCTTGATCCTGAGACGCAGCTCGTTTTTCGAGTCGGCATTTCTCATGGCCTCCTCGTATGAGATGGTGCCGTCTTCATAAAGGAAGAACAGGGCCTGGTCGAAGGTCTGCATGCCGAGACGAGTCGACTTCGCCATGATTTCCTTTATCTGGCCGACCTCACCCTTGAATATCAGGTCGGCGATCAACGGAGAGTTGAGCATGATCTCCATAGCGGCGACCCGGCCGACGCCGCTTTCACGCGGTATGAGCCGCTGCGAAACGAACGCCTTGGTATTCAGTGACAGGTCCATCAGAAGCTGTGCGCGCCGTTCTTCCGGAAAGAAGTTGATAATTCTGTCGAGCGCCTGGTTCGCGCTGTTCGCGTGAAGCGTCGCCAGGCAGAGATGGCCCGTTTCCGCGAACTGAATGCCGTATTCCATTGTTTCGCGATCGCGGATCTCGCCGATCAGTATCACGTCAGGCGCCTGGCGCAAGGTGTTCTTCAAAGCCGCGTGCCAGGATTCGGTATCGACACCTACCTCGCGTTGTGTAATGACGCAGCCTCTGTGCGGATGTACATATTCCACCGGGTCTTCGATCGAAACAATGTGGCCTTTCGAGTTTTCGTTCCGGTGCCCGATCATCGCCGCAAGCGTTGTCGACTTGCCGGAACCGGTGCCGCCGACGACGATACAGAGCCCGCGCTTGTTCATTACGACATCTTTGAGAATGGGAGGAAGCTCCAGGTCGTGAAGCGTTGGAATCTCAGTCGTGATGGTCCTGAGTACGGCACCGATCATTCCCTGCTGGATGAATGCACTGACGCGAAACCGGCCGATTCCCTGCGGGGCGATCGCAAAGTTACATTCCTTGGTCGCGTCGAATTCCCTGATTTGTTTGTCGTTCATGATGGAGCGCACCATCATTGCCGATTGGTCCTCGGAAAGCGGAGTATCCGTCGCCTTGTGAATCGTGCCATCAACCTTGATCGCCGGCGGAAATCCGCAGGTGAGGAACAGGTCCGAGCCTTCTTTCTCGACCATCTTGCGCAGCAGGTTTTGCGTCAGCCTTACCGCTTGTTCGCGCTCCATTCCCTAGTACTCCTAGAAATTTTCCTTGTTGACCGCGCGGAATCGCGCCTCTTCCTTGTTGATCAGGCCCTTCGCCATCAATTCCGCAAGGTTCTGGTCAAGCGTCTGCATGCCCTGGCCCTGTCCGGTCTGAATCGCCGAGTACATCTGCGCAATCTTGCCCTCGCGAATCAGGTTTCTGATCGCCGGCGTGCCGATCATGATCTCGTGCGCGGCAATTCGTCCGCCGCCGATTTTCTTCAACAATGTTTGCGAGATGACGGCCCGCAGCGATTCCGAAAGCATCGCGCGCACCATCTCTTTTTCCGCTGCCGGAAAAACATCGACGATTCGGTCGATCGTCTTGGCAGCGGAGCTCGTGTGCAGCGTGCCGAACACGAGGTGCCCGGTCTCGGCCGCGGTCAGCGCCAGACGAATCGTTTCGAGGTCGCGAAGCTCGCCGACGAGGATTACGTCGGGATCCTCGCGCAGCGCCGATCGTAAAGCCTCGTTGAATCCCAGCGTGTCCCGGTGAACCTCGCGCTGGTTGACGAGAGACTTTTTGCTCTCGTGAACAAACTCGATCGGGTCCTCGATCGTCAGGATGTGGTCCGGCTTGTTGTCGTTGATGTAATCCACCATCGCGGCCAGCGTGGTCGACTTGCCGGAACCGGTCGGACCGGTCACCAGCACGATGCCGCGCGGGTGCATGGAAATGTCCTTGAATATCGCCGGCGCGCCCAGGTCGTCCAGGGTCAGGATGTCCGTTGGAATGGTCCGGAAAACGGCGGCCGATCCCCGGTTCTGGTTGTAGGCATTGACACGAAACCGGGCCAGTTTGGGGATCTCGAAGGAGAAGTCGGTCTCCAGAAACTCTTCGTAGTCCTTGCGCTGCTTGTCATTCATGATGTCGTACACCATGCTATTGACGTCCTTGTGGGTCAGTGCAGGCATGTTGATTCGCTTGATGTCCCCATCGACCCGAATCATGGGTGGAACCCCACCGGAAAGGTGCAGGTCGGATGCGTTGTTCTTTACCGTGAACGACAGTAATTGGGCTACGTCGACGGCCATATTCCTCCCTCTTCGAAGCTGCCGGACTTACCATAACTTAGGCCAGACAGGCTGCCTAGTATAACGAAGCACCCGGAGCAAAACGTGATAAGAGTCACGGAAAACTTTCGAAAAATCCAAGATTTGCTGGCCAAAGCTGCCGCCGATGCCGGGCGACGGGCCGAGGAAATCCGGCTCATTGCCGTCAGCAAGAAAAAACCGGTGGACCTGGTTCTTCGGGCCGCCTCGGCCGGCCAGCGCGACTTCGGGGAGAATTTCGTCCAGGAAGGTTTGAAGAAGATCGACGACGCCGGACGCGACGACCTGATCTGGCACTTTATCGGTCACCTCCAGAGCAACAAGACGAGGCCCGTGGCGGAGCACTTTCAATGGGTTCACACGATCGATCGCCTGAAGATCGCCGAGCGGCTGAGCCGGCAGCGTCCTCACACAGCCAGCGATCTCAACGTCTGCATCCAGGTCAATATCGACGAGGAACAAGCCAAGGGCGGCGTAGCGGCCGCCGATGTGCCTGAGCTGGCCCGTGCCGTTTGCGAGCTGCCGGGCCTCACGCTCCGCGGACTGATGTGCATCCCTTCCATCCGGCACGACCTCGGGGAGCAGCGCGAACCGTTTGCGAAAATGCGCAGGCTTGCCGAAGCTTTAAGGGAATCCGGGATCGATATTGATACTCTGTCGATGGGAATGACGGCGGACTACCGGGCGGCGATTTTCGAGGGCGCCACGATTGTCCGTATAGGGACGGCGCTGTTCGGTGGCAGGGACTAGTACTTCTGCAAGGGGATATCGATGATCAACCACAAGGTAGGACTCATCGGCGGCGGCAACATGGCGCGTGCCATAGCGGGGGGTCTGCTCAGAGGCGGTATGCACGCCACCGACATCCTGATCGCCGAGCCCAGGCCGGAACAGTGTGAACTGCTGCGAGACGAACTCTACGGCGCGATGATCAGCGAGGACAATTCCCTGGTTGCCGGTCAGGCGGAAACGCTGCTGTTCGCGGTCAAACCGCAGATCCTGAAAGCCGTCTGCCGGAATCTGGCGGCAGTTGTGCAGCAGCACAAGCCCCTGATCATTTCCATTGCAGCCGGGCCGCGTATCGGCGACATCGATGAGTGGCTCGGCGGCGGAATGCGCATCGTCAGGGTAATGCCGAACCAGCCGGCCCTGATAGACCAGGGCATCTCGGCGATGTTCGCCAACAAACGGGCCGACGCTGCCAGCCGTGAACTTGCCGAGAAGGTCATGTCGGCCGTCGGCCAGGTCGTCTGGCTCGAAAGTGAAACATTGATGGACGCCGTCACTGCCGTTTCCGGCACGGGGCCCGCGTATTGCTATTTGCTGATCGACGTGATGATTGAATCAGCCGTCAATTTCGGGATCGATGCCGAGACTGCAAGGAGCCTGGCGGTCGAAACGGCTCGCGGCGCCACCGCGTTGGCTTCGGCCGAAACGGAGTCGATGGCGTCACTGATCGAACGGGTGCGATCGCCGGGCGGCACGACGACGGCCGCGTTCGAGTGTCTCGACGCTGCAGACGTTCGTGGTATCTTTGCTGACGCGATCGAGGCCGCGCGAGACCGTGCAACGGCCCTGGCTGACGAGGCCGATTCCGGCTAGAACATGCAACAAGCGCTGTACTTCATCATCAAAACGCTTGCCCAGCTCTACCTGCTGGTGTTGCTGTTGCGTTTCTGGCTGCCGATGTTGCGCGCCGATTTTCGCAACCCGCTCGCGCAGGGAATCCTGCGCATAACGTCACCGCTGGTTGTTCCCGTCCGGCGCCTCGTGCCCTCGATTGGACGGCTGGACACGTCCACGATACTGGTCGCCTATGTCATTCAGTTTCTCACTGTTCTAGTGCTGCTTACACTCGGCGGCCGCATAGTGGATACGGTGCCGATCATGGTGACGACACTGATCGAGCTGGCGATTCTCAGCCTGAACCTGTTTTTCTTCGTCATTCTGATCAAGATCATACTGAGTTGGGTCGCACCCCACACATACAACTACGCAACTGCGCTTCTGACCACGCTGGCGGAGCCCGTTCTCCGCCCGTTTCGACGAATCATTCCGCCGATCGGGGGCCTGGATATTTCCCCTATATTCGCGATCATTCTCCTGCAGGCCGGTGTCATATTCCTGCAGACGCTCAAGCCCATTCACGTCTGAAGGGCGAGCGCACCGGCGGCAACAATGGTTTATAGTGACCGGGAGAAGAACCGGGGAGACGCGTCGTATGAAATCCGTTAAGACACTGGTCGCTCTGTCAATCCCTTTCCTGATCTCCGGCTGCGGGAGCCCGGGGGAAGACCTGACCGTGCCGAAGGCGCAGCCGGCCGCAGCCTCGGACGCCGATATCGGCGATCACGTTGTGCATTTCAGCGCACAGTCGACCGATCACCTGCCGCCCGAAGTCGCCCGTGCATACGGTATCGTGCGTAGCAAGAACCGGGCGATGTTGAACGTCAGCATTATCAGAAAAGACACGAGCACGGCCGCAGAGGCCGACATCCGGGTCAGGACCGTGAACCTCGCCGGTCAGCTCAAGAATGTCACGATGCGGAAAATTCAGGAGCAGGAGGCCATTTACTATATCGGCGAGACCGGGATCGCCAATCGCGAGACGCTGGTATTCAACATCAGCATCAAACTGGAAGGCTCGTCAGAGACATCGGAGCTTCGATTTACACGAGAGTTTTTTACGAATTGACCGCAACAAAATCCTGCACTGCCTGCCGCAGCAGTACCAGCTTGCCATGGAAGAAGTGCGTCGTGTCCGTAAAGATGGTCAGTTCCGGTCCCGGGTCCAGCCGGTTGATCAACTCCACAGTTTCATCGACGTCGACCAGCTCATCCTGATCGCCCTGAAGTATTAACCACGGACAGCCGGGCTGGGACGTCATGTCATCGGCAAACCGTGAAACCGCCGGGGCGATGCTGACAAGTCCGTCGGGCTGCGCCTCAATCGATGCGCGAACGGCAATCGCCGCGCCGAAAGAGAATCCCGCAAGCCACAGCGGCAATGCCGGGTCCCGATTCCGCATCCAGTGTGCGGCCGCGAGCGCGTCCAGCAACTCACCGCGACCCTCGTCGTACTCGCCCTCACTCGAGCCGGCGCCGCGAAAATTGAAACGCAAAACGTCGAATCGCTGGCCGACGAACGCACGGGCCAGCGTATGCACGACCTTGTTGTGCATCGTTCCGCCGTGCGCCGGATGCGGATGACACACCACGGCGGTCGCGAGCGGCTCCAGGCCGCGTTGCGACTCGAGAATCGCTTCGAGCCTGCCTGCCGGACCCTGAAGAAAAATGTTCTCAAGCAACGGGCGCATCGACGGTTTCCGTAGCCGGGCACGGTTGTTCTGCGGCGAGCGAGCCACCGGAGGCGGCAGGTTTCGGCCCTGCCGACCACTCCACCGGGCAAGACCTCATATCTGTCGCCTCATTCATGATCAGCTCCTCGCCAGCCAGTTTATCGCCGGGGCGTGGTTTGAATACAAGGCACGCCGCCAGGCGCCGGGCCCTGTCGCCCTGCTTCGGCGCTGCTGGCCTGTGCCACCTTTATTACTGTAAAATTATGACCTTATGTGATCTATCGCAATCCCGGTGTGAAAATCGCCGGCAAAAGGACTGGAGCTTCATGAATTCCGGGATCGAACTCGAAGACCGCTACTGCGCGCGCAATTATCTTCCGCTGCCGGTGGTGTTGACCCGTGGCGAAGGCGTCTTCGTCTGGGACGACGAGGGCAACAAGTACCTCGACATGATGAGCGCTTACTCGGCGGTCAGCCACGGCCACGCCAACCCGAGGCTGGTCAGGGTCGCCAGGGAGCAGGTCGCCAGCCTCAGCATCGTCTCCAGGGCCTATCACACAGACAAGCTCGGCCCGTTTCTGCAACGTGCATGTGAACTGACCGGCATGGACAAGGCGTTGCCCATGAATACCGGCGCGGAAGGGGTCGAGACCGCGCTCAAGGCGGCGCGCAAGTGGGCTTACGAGGTCAAAGGCGTTGCAGCGGATTCGGCCGAGATCATCGCCTGTAGCGGAAACTTCCACGGGCGTACCATCGCCGTCATCGCCATGTCTGACGAGGAACAGTACCGGCGTGGCTTCGGACCCTATCCGCCCGGCTTCAGGCTTGCCGAATACGGCAATTTCGAGTCGCTCGAATCACTGATAACGCCGAACACCGCCGCATTCCTGGTCGAACCGGTCCAGGGCGAGGGCGGCATCATCGTGCCACCGGCAGGCTACCTGGCAGCCTGCCAGAAACTCTGCAAGCAACACGATGTTCTGCTGATCGCCGACGAGATTCAGACGGGCCTGGGCCGAACCGGAAAACTGCTCGCCTGCCATCATGAAAACGTCAGGCCGGACGGCCTGATTCTCGGAAAGGCACTCGGCGGCGGCATTCTGCCTGTCTCGATGTTCCTCGCCAGCAAAGAGGTCATGCAGGTCTTCACGCCGGGCGACCATGGCAGCACTTTCGGCGGCAATCCGCTGGCTGCCGCCGTCGGCCTCGAGGCACTCAACATCCTCGTGGAGGACGACCTCGCCGGACGCAGCGCGTCGATGGGCGAATACATGCTCTCTCGATTGCGCGAACTCGACAGCCAGTTGATCAAGGACATAAGGGGTGTAGGGCTGTTTGTGGGTATTGAAATCGATCCGGCGCTCGGCACGGCACGCGATGTCTGCGAGCGATTGCTGCAGCAGGGAATATTGAGTAAGGAGACGCACGACACGGTAGTGCGCCTGGCCCCTCCGCTTACAATTACCCGCGACGAGATTGACTGGGCGGTCGAGAGGATAGATGCCGTGCTGTCGGAGATGGACAGATTGCGGCTGGCATCGTAGTGACGGAATGGAATTAGGTAATGCCTGACATAACTCCCATCGAAATCGCGGTGCTGACAGGCTTGCTGGCAGTCGGCGTAATCCTCGGATGGATTGTCCGTGGCGGACGTTGCGCCAAGGAGAAGATCGCCGTAAACGCCGGCTGGGCGGAGCAACTCGAGTCGCAACGTAACGAGCACGAGCGTCTCGCGGAACAAAACACGAGTCTCATGCAACAGATCAGCCAGTACCAGGCGCAAATGAAGGACTCGAATTTGCGGGCAAAGGAATTGTCCGATTCACTGAAGGAAGCATTCGAGCGCCGGGAAAAGGTTCAACGACAGCTCAAGGAGATTCGCGGCGATATGGACGTCGCCGTTGCCCAGCGAGACAAGTTCAGACTGGAGGCGAATAGCCGCAGCGCCCGCGACGAAGCCTCCGCGACGGCGATCCGCGACAAGGAAGACAAGATAATCCGGCTCACTCGCGAGTTGTCGAACTGGCAGTCTCGCGTGCCGCCGCTGGTTGATCGCTATCGCGAGCGAGACCTCGAAGCGCAGCAACTCGAGGTAGAGCTCGAGCAGGCGCGCGAGCGCATCGCCGCCCTCGAAATCGCCATCGGCCCGGATCACACGACTAGGATCGAACCCGTCGATCGGAACACGCTTACCGATGGCCTGCACGCGTCGAATGACCCGCTCGACGAATTGCCCGACCTGCCTGACAACGAGTTGGTCGATCAGGCCGGCTCTTACGACGACGGGCCCGCGGTACCGGATGACCCGTCAACGGACGGCGCAGAGTCTCCGGAGTTCAGCGGTGCGTTCGCCGCGCCGGTACAGCCTGACGCGGGCCCCGACCCGGTCGTCAACGACAGCGAGGCCAGCGACGACGATACCGATGACCTGAAACTCATCAAGGGTGTCGGCCCTGCGATCGAAAAGACACTCAACGATCTCGGCATTTATCGGTTCAATCAGATCGCGGAGATGAGCGAATACGACATCGACCGCGTTGCACAGCGCCTGAAGGGATTCCGGAGCCGCATTTACCGTGAGGACTGGGTAGGACAGGCGCGCAGCCTGCAATACCAGAAGAACGACGATCTCGGCTGAATGCCGCAGTCGCATTCAGCCATAGCGTAATTCGCCGCCACAGCACCTATTCCGCAGCCTCCAGCGCAGCCAGCTCGATTTCGAAGACCAGGGTCGCTCCGGGGGGAATGACATCGCCGGCACCACGGTCGCCGTACGCCATCTCCGGTGCGATGGTCAGTTCTCGTAATTCGCCGACCTTCATGCCGACGACGCCCTCGTCCCAGCCCCGGATCACGCGCTTGGCGCCGACCATGAAGCTGAAATACTGATCGCGATCCACGGAGCTGTCGAACTTGTCCCCCCTGTTGTCTTGCGCAGACTCGTCGTAAAGCCAGCCCGTGTAGTGCACGACCGCGATCTGCCCGGTCTCGGCGATGTCGCCGTCTCCGTCTCTGAGAATTCTCATGGAAAGCCCCGGCGCGATTTCTGTCAGTACCGGGTCAGTGTCGGTAGCCGTTTCCGCGGCTGCCGGTGCTGCCGCCTGTTCGGTGGTGTTCGGCGCCGGCTTATCGCAGGCCGCCAGGAGGGTGAGCGATGCAAGTATTGCAGTTGATTTGCCGAGGTTCATTCTTTGTCATCCCCTATCAGACTTGTCGAAATCCAGTGCTGCCGAATTGATGCAGTATCGCAGGCCCGTGGGCCGTGGGCCATCTTCGAAGACATGGCCGAGGTGCGCACCGCAGGCGCTGCACACGACTTCTTCGCGAGTCATCCCGTGGCTCGTATCCGTACGCGTCTTGATGTTCTCGCCTGCCAGCGGCAGCCAGAAGCTCGGCCAGCCGCTCCCCGAATCGAACTTGTGCTCGGAACTGAAGAGTGCCGTGCCGCAGCATATGCAGCGGTAGGTGCCGTCCTCCTTGTGGTCGACAAATCTACCGGTAAACGGCCGCTCCGTGCCCTTTTCCTGCGTGACATGGTATTGCTCTTCGCTCAACCTGTCCCTGATATCGTCGTGATGCTTCCCGGACGTGCTCATCGATTTTTGCCTCCCGTGGTCGTCGATTCTACACACATGACGGCTTTCCGGCCGCCCAGTACAATCATCATCCGGCACCACGCTCAATGAAGCGGAGAACAAGAATGACGCAACTCCCAGCATTCGCCACCGTCGATCCCGTAAGCGGCATGACCGGGGACAGCCCCGGGCACGTCCGCAACCTGGTCGCCGGGTCGTGGGCCGACGCCCGACATGTGAGAGACGACATCGTCGACCCCATGAACGGGCAGAGGTTTCTCGATGTTCCGGATACACGGGATCACGCTCCATTCATACAGGGGCTGAGAAGCTGCCCGAAGTCCGGCTTGCACAACCCGCTGAAGAATCCCGATCGATACGTGGCGCTCGGCGCGGTCTGTGCCGGGGCGGCCGCGTTGCTCCGTGACGACGACGTGCGCGACTACTTCATCCGTCTCATCCAGCGGGTGATGCCGAAGAGTTGGGTCCAGTGTCGCGGCGAAGTGGAGGTCACCAGAGTGTTTCTAGAGAATTTCTCGGGCGACAGAGTGCGTTTTCTGAGTCGCGGATTCTCCAACCCGGGCGATTATCAGGGACAGGAGACGCACGGATACCGCTGGCCTTACGGTCCCGTGGTCATCATCGCCCCCTTTAACTTCCCGCTGGAAATCCCCGCGTTGCAGGTCATGGGCGCCCTGTTCATGGGCAACCGGCCGCTGGTCAAGGTCGATTCCAAGGTCAGTGTCGTATTCGAGCAGTTCCTCCGCATGCTCGTTCATGTCGGACTTCCGCCCGTCGACGTCGACCTGATTCATTGCCGCGGTTCCGCGATGGGAGAACTCCTCGGTGACGCGGCGGACGACATTCGCCTGGTTCAGTTCACGGGCTCTAGCACTGTGGCTGAAATGGTGTCCGGTGTCGTCAACGGCGCCGTGCGACTCGAGGACGCCGGATTCGACTGGAAAGTGATCGGCCCGGACTTCCGGCCGGAGTGGGTGGACTACGTTGCGTGGCAGTCGGATCAGGATGCCTACGCCGCCTCCGGCCAGAAGTGTTCGGCCCAGAGCATCCTGTTCGTGCACCGGAACTGGGAAAAGGCCCTGCTGCCGAGACTCGAGGCGCTGGCGATGCGGCGCAAGCTGGATGACCTCACGCTGGGGCCCGTGCTGACCTGGACCGATGAGGCGATGCTGGCGCACATCGATGCCCTGCTGGCCATCTCCGATTCGGAGTTGTTGTTCGGCGGCAAGCCCCTGCAAGGTCACTCGGTTCCTTCCCGTTACGGCACACTCCAGGCGACGGCAGTGAAACTGCCGCTGAGCGAGCTGGAAGGGGATCGGTTCGATCTGATAACGACCGAGGTGTTCGGTCCATTCCAGGTTATTGTCAGTTATGACGATGCCGAGCTGCCGACCCTGCTCCGGGTCCTGGAGCAGATATCGCAGCACCTGACTGCGGGCGTTGTCAGCAACGATGCCCTGTTTCTCGACAAGGTCCTGGGTGCCACGGTCAACGGCACGACCTATTGCGGCATGCGGGCGCGCACGACGGGCGCGCCGCAAAATCACTGGTTCGGTCCGGCGGGAGATCCGCGTGCTGCGGGGATCGGCACGCCCGAAGCGATCATGGCGACCTGGAGCGGGCACCGCGAGATCGTATCCGACCAGGGACCATTGCCGGATGGCTGGGTAACACCGCTACCGACTTGAACGATCCGCAGGCCTGACACCTCAGTCCGATTCCAGGCTCAGCAGCAGGTGGTTCATGCGACGGACATAGTCCGCCGGGTTGTCGAGCTGCGCGCCGTCGGCAAGCAGCGCGTGATCGAGGACGATTTCCGACAGCTCATCGAACTTCTTGCCGTCGGTCTCGCCGGACAATTTCTGCACCAGCGGGTGCTCGACGTTTATCTCCAGTATCGGCTTCGACTCCGGCAGCAGCTGGCCGGCATCCTCGAGCATGCGACGAAGCTGGGGGGCAAGGTCCTGCTCGCCGGAAACGACGCAAGCCGGCGAATCCACGAGACGCCGGCTGACTTTGACTGCCTCGACCCTGTCCTTGAGCACTTTCTTGATCCGCTTCAACAACGGCTTGTGCTCGTCGTTCATCGTTTCTTCCGTGACCGCGCCATCTGCATCGGGCAGGGTCAGCCGGCCGCGTCCCACATCCTGAAAGGTCTTGCCCTCGAACTCCGGCAGGTGGCTGACAATCCAGGGATCGATACGGTCGTACAGCAGCATGACTTCGATGTCTTTTTTCCTGAGCTGCTCGAGATGCGGACTGGCCGACGCCGTTGCAAAGTTCTCGGCCAGCAGATAGTAGATTTTGTCCTGATCCGGCGCTGCGCGCCCGACGTAATCCGCGAGTGACTGGTCCTGCTCTGCCGTAGGAGAATGCGTGCTGGCAAAACGGATCAGCTTCGCCAGCTTGTCAATGTTCGCCCGGTCTTCGACCAGGCCCTCCTTGACTACCTGGCCGAACTCGTTCCAGAACTTCTGATAGTTCTCGGGATCGCTCGACGCCATCTTGCTCAACATATCGAGCACCCTGCGCGTGAGGGCCTTGCGCATGGCCGCGAGTTCGCGGTCCTTCTGCAACATCTCCCGAGATACATTCAGTGGCAGGTCGGCGGAATCGATGATCCCCTTGACGAAGCGCAGATACAGGGGAAGAAACTGCTCTGCATCATCCATGATGAACACGCGCTGCACGTAGAGCTTCAATCCCCTCGGCGCCTCCCGATTCCAGATGTCGAATGGCGCATTGCCGGGGATGTACAGCAGACTCGTATACTCCTTCTTCCCTTCCACCCGGTTGTGGCTCCAGGAAATCGGGTCGGCGATATCGTGTGAGAGATGTTTGTAAAACTCCCGGTATTCGTCGTCACTAACTTCGGACCGCGACCTCGTCCAGAGCGCGGTAGCCGAATTGACCGTCTTCGGTTCACTATCTCCGGCTTTTGACAGGCGCACCGGAAAGGCAATGTGATCCGAATACTTGCGGATCAGGGTCTCCAGGCGGTGCGGATCCGAGAATTCCGCCTCCGGCTTCTTGAGGTGCAGGGTCACGCGTGTCCCGCGCTGCTCTCGCTCGACAGTCTCGATCGAAAACTCGCCCTGGCCGTCGGACTCCCAGCGCACGGCCTCATCGGACGGCAGCCCCGCTCGACGCGACTCCACCTCGACCGCGTCCGCGACGATGAACGAGGAGTAGAATCCGACGCCGAACTGTCCGATCAATAGTGCGTCTTTCTGCTCGTCGCCGGTCATCTGCTGAAGGAACTCCGCAGTCCCCGACTTCGCGATCGTGCCGAGGTTATCGACAAGCTCGGCTCGCGACATGCCGATCCCGTTGTCTATCACGGCAATGCTCCTGGCCTTATCGTCGTACTCGATATGAATCCCGAGATCCGGGTCCTCCTTCAGTAGATCCGGACTGGCAAGCGCCTCGAAGCGGAGTCTGTCGGCGGCGTCCGAAGCGTTCGATATCAGCTCGCGCAGGAAGATTTCCTTATTGCTGTATAGAGAATGAATCATCAGGTACAGCAGCTGCCGCACTTCTGCTTGAAATCCCAGCGTCTCCCGTCCCTCGCTCACCGTCACGGTCCCCTCGAATACAGTTCAATGAACGACAGACACGATAGTGCCTATCTGATGCTTTTCAAGGGATTTTGTATCCGGCCGGGATCAGCCGGCAACCGAAGTTATCCGGACCGGTTTCACCACCGCTTTGAATAACAGGCCAACCGCCAGCACTGCCACCACCGCCAGAGCAAGCGGCGGGTGCTTTTGCGCGAGAATGACGCCCGCCGCTTGCAGACCGACAAATCCGAGCAGCAAGAGGATTCGCTGAATCGCCCGACGGAGCTGCTCGGCGATCAGCGGTGCCGCGCAAACGAGATCCTCGAGCTCGTCGAGGTATTGAATCAGGCGCTCCACGAGGCTGGTGGCCGTCCTCTACCGCGCGATTGACAGTAGCGGAGCCCCGGCTCCGGGCTCGGCGGCAGGCGCATCCGCATCCTGCATCGCCATCGCATTGGATTTCTTTGCATGGGCAATCGCAAGATGAAACAGTTCCCAGCGTTTCCTTGCCGCTTCGTTTTGCAGTGCCGTGAATGGGGAGTCGGTTTGTGCAATCTTCTTGGACATGCCTGTCGTGTCTTTCATCCCTGTGACCGAGGTTGACTATAGTCACCTGGTAATCCCGCCACCGTGAGACAGATCACAGCTTGATTTAGAATTCCTAGCGAATTGCAAGTAATTGTCAGAAGAGAGAACTGATTCGAATTTTTTTGAGACGCAGTCGCCAGCCGTAGTACATAATCTGCCGGATCTCGTTAACAGCTCACCACACGCCCTGGGTCGGGCGGGGAATAGATGAATGTCTCGGGATTCCGGTGCGCCCTAGTCGTCGGACCAGTTGCGCTTTACCTGTTCTGCCCAGCTTCTGTAACCCTTCCACGTGTAGAGCGACGGGTCGATTCCGCTTCGGCGCTGCTTGGGAACGGGCGCCTTCGAGATCCAGCGACGATACTGTTGCCAGCCGTCCACATCCAATGAACCGTTCGCCTGCCTGTTTTCCGCACGCCTGGAGTTATCCGGTTCCTCCTGCGCGTCGTCGTAGTCATTTTTGAAACTGATTTCTTTTGTTTCGTGCATAGCGGACAGCTCACGGTTCCTTTGAGCAGATGCTACGTTGCCGGGGATGCGCGTCACAGGAACTGCATCACAATGCCGAAAGGGTTTTCTTACATAATTTTCAACAGCTTAGACGCACGTTTTACTTAATGGACCGTGCCCGTCCGCCACTCGTTGCCGATGGTTTAACAGAATGCAATTCGTCCCGGCCGGGACCTTATCGTGTCACCCGGTAACAGGGAGAATAGGTCTCGCTGGCAATTTTCATGCGGCCCTGTGCGACGAATGCAGCCAGGAGTCTGTCGAGGAGTTTCATTATTTTTTTCGAGCCGCATATTTCGAATGGCCCTCGACTCTCGATCAGGGCAATCGTGTCTTCTCTCACGTTTCCGGATACGATCCCGGAGAAAACGCGCCGCAGGTTTCCCGCAAGCTTATGCGGACAAAGATCCTCGTGTATATCGATGGCTCGCATCGAATCGTGACTCGCCTTGAATGGCTTCTGAAAATCCTCGCCGATCGTAAGACGCCAGTTGAAATAGTAAGCGTCCCCATGGTGTTTCCGAAACTCTCTGACCCCGCGCAGGCCAGCAAGCATTTCTCTTGCCACGCGCGGTGGATCGTCGATGATGATCCTGTACCGTTCTTGTGCCCGTGCGCCGAGCGTTGCGGCAACGAATTCATCGATCTGCCGAAAATATGTTTCGCTATCGGCAGGACCGGTCATGATCAGCGGGAACGGTAGTTGTTCATTATCCGGATGCAAGAGAACGCCCAACAGATACAGAAATTCTTCCGCAGTACCGACACCACCCGGGAAAACCGTGACGCCATGACCGAGCCGGACAAATGCTTCCAGGCGTTTTTCCATGTCCGGCATGATGACCAGCGAGTTGACGATAGGGTTCGGCGATTCCGCCGCTATGATTCCCGGTTCAGTAATGCCGATGTACCGGCCTTCCCGAATGCGTTGCTTGGCATGTCCGATCGCGGCGCCCTTCATCGGGCCTTTCATCGCACCGGGGCCGCAGCCTGTACTGACATTCATGCCACGCAGGCCGAGTTCGTAGCCGACCAGCTTAGTATAGTCGTACTCCTCTCTGCTTATCGCATGGCCGCCCCAGCAGACCGCAAGATCGGTATGCGCAGGCGTTTGCAGTAGCCTCGCATTTCTCAGGATGTGGAATACCGCGTTGGTAATGTTCTCGGACGACTCCAGATCGAATCGCCCGCTCTCCCGAATTTCGTTATTCGTGAATACGATGTCCCGAAGTACGGCGAACAGCAACTCCCGGATCCCGCGTATCATCTTGCCGTCGACGAAGGCGGCAGACGGGGCGCCCTTCAGGGACAGCTTGAGACCCCGATCGAGCTGAATGAAACCGACGCTGAAGTCCTTGTGCATTTCGAGAACCGCCCGGGCATCGTCCGTATAGGCGCCCGAATTCATGACGGCGAGCATGCAACGCCTCAGCAGCCCGTACAGTCCACCCTCCCCCTGATTGCGGAGTTGATCGACCTCGAACTGCGAGAGTATTTCCAGACTTCCCTCAGGCCAGACCTCGGCATCGACGGTGCCATCACCGCCGGCCCGGATGGCCCTGTCAGGGACGGATTTCAATTGGGATGTCATTCGGCGTCATTAGCCAGATGTCGATCATGTCCGAATTCGAGACCGCGATGCAGCCGTTCGTCCAGTCCTGCGTCTTGTAGTAAGTGACGGAGTAGGTCGGGTTGTTCGGCTGTCCGTGAATCATGATTTGCCCGCCCGGCGGCACCCCGTTCGCTCGGGCATCCCGTTTGTCCTGCCCGTTCGGGTACGAAACATGGATCGCCAGGAAGAAGTCGCTGTCGGAGTTTCTGTTGTCGAGCCTGTATTGCCCCTCGGGCGTTTTGAAATCTCCCTCTTTTTCCTTGTGGCCGACCGGCGAAATGCCGAGTGTGATCCTGAAGGACCGGAAGATCTTGTTGTCCCTGAGCAAATGCAGTTTGCGCTTTGCCTTTTCGACGACAACCCTGTCGGCCGTCGGGAAATCGCCAGCACGGGCAAACGGCAGGCTTGCAAGCAGACCTGCCGCGATCAATGCCCGGCACAAGGCTGTCTTCATATCGGGACTCATCAACGCCGCCAAAAGACTAACAGACCCGCCAATATCTGCAAACGCACGAGCTCACATCAGCCATCGTTGCTCACGAGTACAGGAAATCGCACCAGCGTGCCCGGTACGACCTTATGCAAATCGAGCGTCGGATTGTACTGGCGGAACAACCAGACCGGAACGTCGTAGCGCCGCAGTGAAAGAATCCAGACTGCTTCGTTTCTTCTTATCGTGTGTTCCGTGACGCCGGTTATCGTGTGATCGCGAAAGAAGCTGTCTTGCTGCTGGCGGTGATACGCGGTCCTCTTGTTCTCGAAGGCTTCAGCATCGACCTTGTTCAGGTCCAGCTTGATTCGCTGACCGACCTCCACGGGCGTGCGAAAGGCCAGCCCGTTGATGTCGCGAAGGCGCTGAGTTTTTATCTCCAGCCAGTCGCCGTAGTGGCCCAGCGTCTCCAGCGGCTGGATCTCGATCGTGTCGTCAACCGCCACGCTGTAGTCGCTGGGATCCGACAACAGCGTCGACCGGATCGCGCCACGCAGGGTCGTCGCAAGCCCATTGAGCAGCGCACCCGTGGCGACCTCCGGCTCCGCCGGCATGCCGACAGCAGGCGCATCCGCGACCGCGGCGACTATCCGGGGCTCGACCGCCGCTGGTTTCGCGGCCACGGCAGCGGGCGCCGGGCCGGCCGCCGGCAATCGCAGGCGTTGCCCCGCCCTGATGCGGTGCCGGCTGCCGAGATTGTTGAGCGCGACCAGCGTTGACACCCGGGTTCGGTATCGTTGGGCGATTTCCGACAGGGTGTCGCCGCGCGCGACGGTGTGAAACAGATCGGGCAGCTGCTTGCTGAACCGCCGGTCGGCGGGCAGGGCGGCAATCAGCTGCGAGATCGGCTGATTCAGCAGGCTGCGCGGAATCCTCACTTCATAGCCTCTGGGCAGGTACTTGCTACCGCGCCAGACCGTTGACTGCAGGGCCGGGTTGTGGCGCGCCAGCTCCGCGCGGGAGACGCGGAGCGCGCCGGCTAGATCTTCCGCAGCGAGGTAGGCCGTCAGGTTTTGCACCGCGTAGTCCACCGGCCGGTCGGGCACGATACCGGGAAAGTATTTTTCCGGGTTTCGGTCGATCTGAAGCGCTGCCAGAAACGCAACGTAGAAGTTCCTGGATGCAAATCCGAACGTGCGGCTGCGGTATTCACGGAGTATGCGAATGTACGCGGTATCGCCGTGTTTCCGCATCGCCCGTCGCACACCGGACAGGCCGTGGTTATAAGCCGTTATCGCCATCGGCCAGTTGCCCGTGAGCGAATAGTTGTACGCCAGCAGTTTGCCTGCGGCTTCGGTCGCCAGATAAGGGTCGTTCCGTTCGTCGACCACGTGATCGACCTGGAGGAATCGCCGTCCGGTGCTCCGCGTGAACTGCCAGATGCCCGATGCGCCGACATGCGATCGCGCATCCGGATTGTAGGACGACTCGACATGCGGCAGGGCGCCGAGCTCGACCGGTACCTTCAGCCGGGTGAATGCGTTATTGACATGGGCGCGGTATCGTCCGGCCCGAACGAGCCCGGCGCGGAATCGATCGGCGAGTCCCTGTTGATACCGGATTCGGCTTGCGGCGCCGCGAAGCGTCTTGTTTGTCACGCCGGGCGGCCAGAGTTCGAGAATTCGCTTCTCCTCCGGCGTCAGTATGTCACGTTTGCCACCGGCCAGTTTTCGCAGCAACCCCTTGTAGTGCTTTCGTCGCGCCTCGGCCCTGCGATTTCGTTCGCGGCGGCTTGCGCTCGCCGGTATGTCGAGACGCTCATATACGACCGCGAGATTGCGGTTGTCGTGCAATACGCCCTCATCACTGGTGTATTCGGTAAATATGGTGATCCAGAAGCCGATGTCCGGCTCGAGCTCCACCGGCCGGGGGAACGTCTGCGCGGCCGGCTCCGCGGCCAGTACCGGGCCGCAGATGAGAATCGACAACGCAAGAATACGGGATATGGCAGTCATAGCGTCAAATCGGGATTTTTACTGAAAAACAGCTCCTAAATAACTGAATAGTTCACAGATTATTGCCCCCTTTTGGTCTATCTTGAGGTAATCTTGGCGTCACAACAAGGCCGCAGAGGCCGATATCTCCGTGTAGCGTGTCGATGGATTGCAAGGGCCGACTCAAGACTCTGCCGGGTGGCATCGCCGCCATGACACTGCTCTGTCTGGCTTTACAGGCCTGGGCCGATGACGCCGTGACCGGTCCGGGGGTCCATTCAGGCGTACTCGAGGATACGACCGGGAAGACCGGCACAGGTTCCGATTCGGCCCGGCCGGATTCCGACGACCCGCCGGTCATTCCGCTGGCCGATGCGGTGACCACCGCCGACGGACTGTCCGAGCCGATGACCCTCCTGGCAGCAGAGATTGCGCCCGGCACCTATCAACGATTGTCCTGGTCCGCTACGGAACTCTTCGAAGGAGTACCGGTGTCGACTCCGGTACTCGTGGTCAACGGCAAACTGGCGGGGCCGACCCTTTGCCTGACGGCGGCCGTGCACGGCGATGAGCTCAACGGGATCGAAATGGTGCGCCGCGTAATGCACGATCTGAATCCGCAGAAACTCTCGGGCGTCGTCCTCGGCGTACCGATCGTCAATCTGCAGGGTTTTCGTCGCGGCTCGCGATACCTGCCGGACCGTCGCGATTTGAACCGGTATTTTCCCGGCAACCCGACCGGCAGTGCCGCGGCGAGAATCGCCTACTCCTTTTTCACCGAGGTCGTCGCGCACTGCGATGCACTGATCGATCTGCACACGGGTTCCTTCGAGCGCACGAATCTTCCACAATTGCGCGCCGATCTGCGAAATCCCGATGTCGTTACCTTGACGCAGGGCTTCGGCGCCACGGTCATCCTGCATAGCACACCGGCACAAGGCACTCTGCGACATGCCGCAACGGCGGCCGGTATCCCCACTGTAACCTTGGAGGCCGGCGGGCCGTCCCAGCTCGAACTGAAGGAAGTCAAACACGGTGTCAAGGGCATCGAGACGCTTCTGCATACGCTCGGCATGGTGAAGAAGATCAGGCTCCTCGGCGATGCGGAGCCGGTCTATTACCGCTCCACGTGGGTGCGCGCCAATCGTGGCGGTATTCTGCTCGCCGATGTCAGCCTCGGCAGCACGGTACGGCAGGGGGACGTTCTCGGCACGATTACCGATCCCATGAACAATGCCAGCAGCCGGCTGTATTCACCGCACTCGGGGCGCATCATCGGCATGGCGCGCAACCAGGTCGTCATGCCGGGTTTTGCGGCATTTCATGTCGGCATACAGACCGACGAGACGCCGGATTCCGAATCCGAAGGGAATGATCCGCTTTCCCACGAATCCGGCAGCGACGATTACGTTGACGGTGTGTCCGAATAACAGCCGGCCATGCTGCGCGCGCGACTGCTGCTGGCATTCCTGAAACCGTCAAGCAGGTTACCCTACGCCCTGCAGATGCGCATGGGCTCGATCGCGGGGCGACTGATCTTTCTATACGCCCGAAAACGTCGCGCCATCGCTGCCCGGAATATCGAACTCTGCTTTCCCAGGCTGACCGCCGCAAAGCGGAAGGAACTCCTGCTCGCGCATTTCGCCTCACTGGGCCGCGCCCTGTTCGAGTCAGGTCTCGCCTATTGGGCCCCCGATGCACGGCTTCACGATCTGGCGCAGATCAGCGGTCTGGAAAACCTGCAGGCTGCCCTTGCGCGCGGTCGAGGCGTGATCCTGATTGCCGGACACTTCACTGCAATGGAACTCGGCGGTCGGATGCTCGGGCTTGCCACCGAATACGATGCGGTGATTCGGCCATTCAGTAATGCACAGATCGACGCAATCGTTCGAGCGGGACGGCAACGCGCGGTCAGAAAAACGATTCCCAAGAAGGATTTCCGGGAGCTTCTGGAGGGGCTCAGGCAAAACCGGGCAGTCCTGATCACGGTCGATCAGGCGACCACGGCGGCCAACAGGGTCATGGCGCCGTTCTTCGGGGTCCCGGCGCCGACCTCCGTCGTTGCCGCCCGAATCGCCCGCAGGACCGGCGCCGCCGTATTGCCGGTACTCTGGCTGCGCAAAGGCGATCGCTCGGGCTACCGGGTCGAGGTCGGCGAACCGCTGGCCGATTTTCCATCGGCCGGGCGCCTGACGGACGCGGCCCGGATCAACACGCTGATCGAGGAACAGGTTCTCGAGGCCCCCGAACAGTATTACTGGATCCACCGCCGCTTCAAGACTGAACCGTCCCCCTATTTCCTTTAAACTCGCGTCGCCATGGCAGACAAGCGCAGACCGCTGTATCACTTCTGGACGCCCAATTACTGGTACTTGTGGATTTTTCTCGGCTTTCTGCGCCTGAGTTTTCTGCTGCCCTATCGTGTACGGCTTCGCCTGTTCAAATCACTGGGCCGGCTGCTGCACCGCTTCGACACCAAACGACGCCGTACGGCGCAACGAAACATCGAGCTTTGCCTGCCCGAGCTGTCTCCGCAGCAGCGCGACACACTGGTATTGCAGCATTACCAATCGATCGGCGTATCCATGATGGAGCTCGGCCTGTCACTCTGGGCGACCGACGAGGAGATTCTCGCCATGAGCCGCATCGAGGGGGCCCGACATCTGAGGCGCGCCGTCGAAGCTGGCCAGGCCGTGATACTGCTGACCGGCCACTTCACCGCCATGGAACTGAGCGGCCCGCTGCTCCGCAGGCTGCATCCCGACATTTACGTGGTGTTTCAGCAGCATCCGAATCAACTGCTGATCGAGATCCTCAGAAAATCGCGCGAGCGTTTCATCAGGGGAACGATCGAGAGCAGCGATGTGCGGGCCATGATCCGTTGTCTGCGGTCAAAGGGGGCGCTCTGGTTCGCGCCCGATCAGACGGTCCGCAGCAAACAATCGATGCTGGTCCCGTTCTTCGGAGAACCCGCCATGACCAACGCGGCGACCAGCAAGCTCGCCAGACTCGGAAACGCCGTTGCCATACCCTATTTCATGAACCGTCTTCCCGAGGGAGGCTACCTGCTGACGGTGCTGCCGCGCATCGAGGGCTTCCCGAGCGACGACGCGATCGAGGACACCAGGCGCTATCTTGAAATTCTCGAGGCGCAGATACGCCGATTTCCGGATCAATACGTCTGGACCTACCGCAAGTTCAAGGGCCGGCCCGAACCGTTGCCCGACCCCTACCTGAACCTCGCAGAGGTGAAGTAGCCGTCCAGGAACCGGCGCCAGTCCGATTCACTGAACTCCAGCCCGGGATCCAGCCGCTTGATCTTATTCAGCGACCTATTGAGCCTGGCCAGGTTTTTCTGCTGCCAGGAACCCGGTTGCCGTAACCGGCCGCGATCGAAATCGACCAGCCACAAGCTGTCGCCGCTGTCGATCTGAACGTTGTAGGCGTTGAGGTCGGCGTGGCAGACGCCCGCCCTGTGAAACGATGCGACCTGCGCCCCGAGCGATTGCCAGAATTCGTCCCCGCAGGGTGCATCGGCAATACGCTCCGACAGGGGCACGATGTCCGGGATTCGCACCGTCAGCAGGTCGGCCCTGTAGGTGAGCCCGGCGCGCACGTAACGGGCGGCCGCCGGTCGCGGCACCGGCAAATCCATCGCCACGAGTCTCGACAGCAGTCGCCACTCGGCGAAAGCGCGGGTCGCCTTTTCGCCCAACCACAGGTAGCTGTCTGAAACATACCGGCCCACCAGCCCGCCGCGCATGAAATGCCGCAGTACGAACTCGCCCCGATCACTCTTGACGAACACGGTATTGCCGCGGCCGGACGCGCCGGGCTTGCCCCCGACCGGTGATGCGGCCGGCCAGCCGACGGGCGTGAAGTCGGCATCCGAGACGCGCCCGAGAATGTCGTCATCAAACAGAATGGCACCGCCGGCAGTCTGAAGAATGACGGCGCTCAATACCAAGCATCCTCCGAAACTTTCAGCGATTTTCTGCCCATGATCGCCGATTTTAGGCGCATTTTCGCGCATTTTCGACGAAATTGACGCAGCTGCAACTCGCCGCTATCGAACTGGCGGGTCGGATAGTAATTCAACGATAGTCGGCACATATGACTGCCGGGTCGGTGCCCGAGGCCGTGAGGGCAATGCCTCAGTCGGCCTCCCCGGCGAGGGTATACTCGGCCCCGCAATAGGGGCACTTGGCGCTGCCGGTTTCCTCGATGGGCAGGTAGACCTTCGGATGGGAATTCCATAGATACATGCCCGGCATCGGGCAGGACAGCGGGATATCGTCGCGGTGCACCTCATAGCGGTGCTGGGCGTTTGCCTCGATGAGATTCTGGTCAATCGTTCCGGATCTGGCTCTCATGCGCGCGATTATAACAAGGCCGCCAGCCGTGACGACGCAGACCCGACTGTACGGGCAGCGAGAATATTATCAAGTCTACGCTCGTCTGAACGGCAGCTCTCACACGGGCAAGTCGTCGGACGATTGCTGCGATGGCGACAGATGAAAATCGACCCAGAACGGCCAGAAGAACTCTTGGGATATGCTCCAGTCTTCCTCCGGCGGAGTGGGCGATTGCGATGCGTCAAGCTCGTGGCCCACCCACTTCAGAACCCGACCGGTTGACGGTCAGGCATTCAAATCAGCTCTTTCCTCGTTGCTCGAACGCCAGAACAAGAGACACGCGAGTAGCAGCAATACCGGCGCTGTTGCGGTCCCGGGGATATACGCGTTCGCTATCAACGACCAAACAGGATGGAGAATGCCGTTCAGAATCTCGATGATAACCCACACCATGACAAAGAACCTGGCGCCGGGTTTCTTGGTCTTGACGCGCGCAAAGTAGCACCAGCATCCGAACAACACGAAGGCTGTGTTACCCAGCACAAAGAACACGAAGGCACCCCCGGCGACGAATGTATCGACCCAATTGATGTATGGAAGCCTGTGGTATAGCCCGAACCAGGTCTCTTCAAGAGAGTGCATAGCTTGACTGGCGACCAGGCATGCAAACAGATTTTGAGAGTTCATCGCTTCCACGCCGCTCACTATCTGTTGAAAAGACTCTACCCGCTGTCGAGTTCGTCCGCTACTGGCCGCGGCTAGCCTGAAGGGTCGCGCATCGATCGTTTCCAGATGCCGGTCACGAACTTTCTTTCCGCGGCGAATTCCCCGTCCGGCACCA
>JBHHWI010000010.1:0-47270 GCA_046756445.1 Woeseia sp.
GCTAGGGTGCCGGGCGATATCGGTGCCAGGATTCGGAAAGTCCTGCAGGTGACGGGCAAAGCCGCGTAAACTGCGGGGATGCCGGCGAGCAAAGCAAAACAAGAAATCGCCTACGAATTCGCCGGGAGACCCGACAGTGGACAGGTGATGCAGGTAGCGCCCGGTGTCGTCTGGCTGCGCATGCCCCTTCCCTTCGCCCTCGGCCATATCAATCTGTGGCTGCTCGAAGACGGTGACGGCTGGGCCATCGTCGATACCGGAGTCTGTACCGGGGAATCCCGGCGCATCTGGAAAAAGACATTGGCCGGCGCCATGGAGGATCGACGGGCAACGCGTGTATTCGTGACCCATCTGCATCCCGACCACGCCGGCTGCGCTGGCTGGCTGACGGACAATCTCGATGTTGAACTCTGGATGCCGCGCGAAGAGTATTTGCTGTGCCGCATCCTCGTGGCCGACACCGGAAAACCCGCGCCGGAGGCGGGCGTGGGCTTCTACAAAGCTGCCGGCTATTCACCCGAAGCGATCGAAGACTATCGAAAGAACTTCGGCACATTTGGAAAATACGTCGCCCCGATGCCGGAATCTTATCGGCGGCTCAAAGACGGAGATGCATTTACGATCGGAGACAGGCGATGGCAGGTCATCATAGGGCGCGGCCACTCGCCCGAGCACGCCTGCCTCTATTGCCCTGAATTGAATCTGTTGATTTCGGGCGACCAGTTGCTGCCCACGATATCCTCGAACGTCAGTGTTTTTCCGACGGAGCCGGCGGCCGACCCGCTGGCAGACTGGATGACTTCGCTTCGTGACATCAGAGGCAGGATACCGGAGAACGTCCTTGTTCTTCCGGCGCACGGAAAACCATTCAGGGGCGCGCACGAACGCCTCAGTCAACTCATCCACGAACACGACACCGGCCTCGATGAGCTGCGGGAGCTTTGCAGGGAACCGAAACGTGCAATTGACACATTTTCGGCACTTTTCAAGGGTAGGGTCACAGGCTCGAACCTCATGTTTGCGACGGGGGAATCGATCGCACACCTGAATTACCTGTTGAATACCGGCCAGATGACGCACGACACCGACCGGGACGGCGTGCGCTGGTACCGGACGGTTGGCTAGACCGTGAAAAGGATCCTGCTCACCCTGATTGTCGGGGTCGCTCTCGGCGCAGGCACGGCTTATCTGCTCGTGCAGGGCGGCGCCACGAACAAACCACTCTTGGTCCGTCCCGAACCGATTCGGGACGTGCCGAAAATGTCGGTTGAGGATGCCACCGCGCATCGTGACGATTCCTATGTCGAGATAAAAACCATCGAAGACACGCTGGCGCTGCCCACCGATTTCGCGCAAACGGAAGCACTCTATGTGCTCGCGGGCCGTTCGGATTCACGTCAGGTCCAGGACCTCATCTATCAGGCGAGTTTGATTGCCGATCCCTCGGACCGGCGCGGCGGACTGCAGATCCTGTTTTCGCGGCTCGCCGAACTCGATCCCAGGTCGGCGCTCGCCCTCGCGCAGACCCGCGACTACGCGGCAGACAGGCAGCTCGAGGCAACGGTCTGGGCCGAGTGGGGCAGGAACGATCTCGACAATGCGCTCATCGCGGCGTCCGGGCTTGCGTCGAACGCCCGGCGAAATGTCGCGGCGCAGGCCTTTTATGCGGCCTACGGCTACGGCGGCAATGAAACGGTTTCGCACATCGAAGACGCACTGGATATCCCGCCCAGCCGTACCACCAAGGCGCAATTTCTCTATTCCCTCGCGAACCGGTCGCCGATCGAGGCGGTTGCCTATATCAATGAACAGAAGTCACCACAGGATCAGCGCACGCTTCTGTATTGGCTGGGCACCTATCTGGGACAACAGGATCCGGAGACCGCCCGACAGTACGCTGATCTGTTCGAGCACAGGCAAAACCGGGAGTACTTCCTGCGCGCAGTCACGAATGCGTCGGCGGAATCCAGCCCCGAAACGCTTCTCGAAACCGCGCTGTCGCAGAACTGGAATCGGCAGAATCGCGGTCAGGCCATCTCCGCATTGAGCCAGCTGACAACTCGCGATCCGGATAAAGCGATGACCTACCTGTCCCGGGCGAGGAACCAGCAGGAGCGTCTGACATTCGCCGGTGTCATCGCTCAGGGAACGGCGCAGTCCGATCCGGACCGCGCACTTCTGTGGGCGATGGAAAATGACCGCGATGGCGCGCAGAACCTGTATGTCAATGTATTGCAGGTCCTCTCCCAACAGGATCCACAGCGTGCGCTGGATGCAGCGGCGGGCATCGAGAACCTGTCGAAGCGCAAGCTTGCGCTTCAGTCGGTTCTCTCCGCTGTTGCACAAAGTGATCCGATGATGGCGGTACGGTATCTCGATCTGATTGAGAACAAGGAGATCGGGCAGGCGGTCACGATGGGCGTGGTTCAGGCCTGGGTGCAGGTGGATCCGCAGGCCGCCATCGACTGGGTTCTGACGCGCGATGTCCGGGATCAACAGAATCTGTTTGCACGGATAGGCTCCTCCCTTGTGCACCTGGATCCACGCGAAGCGCTACGCTTGCTTCCGCGTCTGGATGAGCAGACTGCGGCAGGCTTGCGCATCCAGATCGTGTCGCAGCTTGCCGCGTACGGGTCTCTGGCCGAGGCGCAGGGCCTCGTTTCACAGTACGAGGGACACGAGGAATACTCGCAGATGTTCGCCGCGCTCATTCGGGCGACCGCCTCGTCGGATTTTCAGGCCGCCCTGCGAATGGCACATTCGCTGGCCGACAGCAACGAGAAAGACCGGATGATGTCGCAGCTTGCACAGCAGCGAATTAAAACCGATCCGGCGGACTCGGTCCGTATGCTTGCGCTCATCAACAATGAGCAGCAGAGACTCAATACCACGACACAATTGGCCCGGTATTGGCAACGGCAGGACGAGCATGCAGCGTCAGTCTGGGCACGCAACCTGCCGGCCGGGGCACAGCGCGATGCGGCGATAGCCGGCCTGGCATCGGGATGGCAGGCGCTGACGCCCTCGCGAAAACTGTTGCTCGCCGGCATCGGCGACCTGGAAAGACGCCGTCAGGCGCAGGTATCGGTCCTCTACCAGCTGGCGCGATCGGACCCGGACGCGGTCGAGCGACTGATGCTCGAATTTGACCTGCCTGAGCAATATCGTCAGCAGGTCGAATCGATGATGCGACAACGGCAGGCGCCGGGAGTCAGTTTCGGCAGAGAACGCTACTGATGTTCATGCGCCAATTCCGACTGACCATTGTCCTTTCGGCATTCCTGCCGCTGCAAGCCTGCGCGCCGCCCGCGGCGGACGTTGCTCAACCCAGCGCAGCCGTGTCGGCCGTCGCGATGCCGGACAAATACAGCGCGCAGGTCAGTGAGGAGATCCTTCGGTCGGGTGGCAATGCGGTCGACGCGGCCATTGCCGCAGGTTTCACGCTGGCGGTCACCTATCCGGAGGCCGGAAACATCGGCGGCGGCGGATTCATGCTCGTTCACATGGCCGGCGAATCCGCTTTTCTCGATTACCGGGAAAAAGCGCCGCTCGCGGCCCACCGCGACATGTATCTGGACGAGAAAGGCGAACCGATCGAAAACGCGAGCCTCATCGGCGGTCAGGCGGCCGCCGTGCCCGGCACCGTTGCCGGATTCTGGGCGGCACACAAGCGGTTCGGGAAGCTGCCGTGGCGAGACCTGCTCGCCCCCGCTGTCAGACTGGCGGCCGACGGCTTCTACGCGCCCGAGATGCTGGTCGACGATATTCACGGCATGCAGGAGTGGTTCGGCGGCCGCACGAATTTCGGGGATTACTTCGCTAATATCAGCACGGATGAGCCTTTCCGTCAGCCTGAACTGGCCGCGACCCTGGAGCGAATCGCGCAACGCGGCCCCGATGATTTCTACCGCGGAGAAACCGCCGGAATGCTGGTGGATCAGATGGCCCGAAGCAACGGCCTGATAACGATGGAGGACATGGCGGCATACGAGGCCGTATGGCGCCGGCCGCTTCGCTCGGACTGGCGGGAATTCCAGGTCGTGTCCGCCCCGCCGCCCAGCTCCGGCGGCTTCGCGATAGTCCAGTTGCTCAAGATGAAGGACTACCTCGCCCATCATTTCGATGGCCTGCCGCATAACTCGCCGCAGTACATTCATCTCGTCGCGGAAATGGAGAAGCGGATTTTCGCCGACCGTGCCGAGTACCTGGGCGATCCGGATCTGGTCGACGTGGATATGGACGCCTTGCTGGACGAGCAATACATCGCGAGACGCGCGATGGAAATCGATCCGGATACGATCTCGGAGCTCGCCGGTGTGCAGCCCGGGCTCGAGTCACCCGATACGACCCACTATTCGATCGTGGACCAGTGGGGCAATGCCGTCTCGAATACCTATACGATCAACTGGAGTTACGGCAGCGGCGTGGTCGTGGAAGGGGCGGGCTTTCTGCTCAACAACGAGATGGACGACTTCAGCGCCAAACCTGGCGTGCCCAATATTTTCGGCGTGGTCGGCGCCGCGGCAAACGAGATTCAGCCAGGCAAGCGACCGTTGTCGTCGATGTCGCCGACCATCCTGCTTCGCAATAATGAAGTGCAGCTTGTCGTCGGCACGCCGGGCGGGTCCACGATATTCACCTCCGTGTTTCAGGCGATCGTGAACATCCTGGATTTCGGCATGACGCCGGGCGCCGCCACCGGTGCGACCAGATTCCACCACCAGCTGCTGCCGCCGGATCTCATCACCTACAGCCCGAAAGTGCCCTTGCCCCGGCAAACGATATCGGCCCTGGGCGACATGGGCTACCGGGCGGAGCCGCATGCCTGGTCGTTCGGTGACGTGCAGGTCATTCTCCGGGACGGCGAGGGTCTGATAGCGGGCTCCGACCCGCGGAAACGAGGGGAATCGAGAGTGTTGGAACACTAGCTCGTGCAATATTCAGGGCTAGCCTGCTTCCCGCCGGCGCTCGGCGCTCGGGGAGTGCCCGTAAAACTCCTTGTAACTCTTGCTGAAATGAGACGTCGAGACGAATCCGGTCGATGCCGAGATCTCGACGAGGCTCATGCTGGTCTGCCTGAGCAGCTCGCAGGCCCGCTGCAGGCGCAGTTGCAGGTAGTACCGGGACGGCGCGCACATCAGATAACGCTGAAACAGGCGTTGCAGCTGGCGTCTCGACAGACCGACGTACAGCGCCAGATCTTCCTGGCTGATCGGCTCCTTGATATTGGCCTCCATGAGCTCGACGGCAACCACGAGCTTGCTCGATTGATGCCCTATGACGTGCTTGAGCGGTATACGCTGCTGGTCATCCGGCTGCCTGATCCGTTCGTAGATGTATTGCTCGGCGACGCCGGCGCTTACCTCGGCGCCGCATTGCGCCGATATGAAGTGCAGCATCATGTCGACCGGTGCAGTGCCACCCGAGCTCGTATATCGATTCCTGTCGACCGTAAAGATGCTGCGACTCACCGTGACCGCCGGAAACAGGTCCGTCAGCGCCGCCAGGTTTTCCCAATGAACGCTGCAACGATAGCCGTCCAGGAGTCCTGCCTGTGCGAGCACGTAGCTGCCGGTGCAGATCGCCCCCAGCCCGATGCCATGCTGGTTGACCGTCTTCATCCACTTCAGCACCGGCCTGGTCGTATTCTCTTCGATTCGCCAGCCGCCGCACACTATCACCGCGTCGATGCACGTCAATGCATCCTCGTCTTCGATGCCGTTATCGACATTGACGGACAGGCCGTCACTTGCATTGACGGCCTCGCCGGTTTCGGAAACGGTCTTCCAGGCATAATTGTCCTGACGGCAAATACGATTGGCCATTCGCAGGGGTTCGACGGCCGATGACATCGAGATCATCGTGAAGTCATTCAGCAGCAGGAACCCGAAGCGAGTCGGCAATCCACTCTTCGTGAAGTTCTTCATGGGGCGGTAGCGACTCTATCGGGGCCCCGGGTATGAATCAACACCGGACTCAAGGGGCCGCGAAGCCTACCGAATACTCCCGTGCGGCACGCCGCAACCAGCGGGCGAGATAGTCGGCGAAGCTCCTGCGCACGATGATCTCATAGGTGGGTTCGGAGTCGACCAGGCCGATCAGCACGTTGGCTTTCGCCAGCGCGGTTTGCGCGCAGTCACCTGCCTTGAACCTGTTCGGATGGAAGTCCAGCGAGCAGCCCTTTGCCAGCACGTCCCGCGCTTTGGGCCCGGCAAGCCGCAATGCGACCTGTCCGCCGCTCACTTCGGTGACCGAGGCGTGTTTCCCCGCCAGCGAACCACGAAGTTGCAGGAGAAGACCCGTGGTTTCCTCCATGACCGTTACGATCAGCCACTCGTCCGGGCCGAGCCAGTAAATCCGGCGAACGGCACGGGTCATCGTATTCGTGGCAAGCGGCAGTTTCTCACCGAGCACGCCGGCGGCAGCGGACAAGAATGCTGTATCATTCGGATCGCCGCGCAAATTGATGTGGCCGAGCGGCGGCACGACCTCTATCGTGACACCCGGGCTGCTCTTTGCATCCTTCGGCACAGACGCAAGAAACGACTCCAGACCATGCCGGCGCAGCTGCGGATCAGTCATTTTGCCGTTTCCCTTTCGGATCATAGAAGGCCGGCGACACGATCTCGACGGGCAGGGCCGAGCCGCCCGGCAACGACGCAAAAACCGTGTCGCCCCTGCGCGAGCGCCCGGCCGTCAACAGCGCCAATGCAATCGGGTGACCGAGGCAGGCGCTGAAGTAGCTCGATGTCACGTGCCCGCACATCGGTACGGGCGTCGCGGCGCCGGGGTCCTCGATCAATTGAGTGCCCTCGGTCAACACCGTCGAATCATCCCCGGACAACAGGCCGACCAGTTGCTTGCGGTCAGTACGCCGGGCGTCGGGGCGGCTGAGCGAGCGTTTGCCGAGAAAGTCCTTGTCCTTTGACAACAGCCAGTTCATCCCGAGATCGACCGGATTGACCGACCCGTCCGTGTCCTGCCCCACGATGACAAAGCCTTTTTCGGCACGCAATACGTGCATGGTCTCGGTGCCGTAGGGCGTAATGTCGAACTCGTCCCCCGCCTCCATCAACGTCTGCCACATGGTCAGCGCATGGGTGCTGTCGATGTTGACTTCGAACGCCAATTCGCCACTGAAACTCACGCGAAAAAGCTGTACGGGCAGTCGCGCCAGCTGGGCTTCCCGAACCGACATGAATGGAAAACCCGCTCTCCCGAGATCGATGCTGCAACCGACCTTTTGCAACAGACGCCGGCTGTTGGGGCCGGCCACGGCGATGGTCGAATAGTGATCGCTAACCGAGGTAACGTACACGTCGAGCTCCGGCCATTCGGTCTGCAGCCAGGCTTCCAGCCAGCTCAGTACACTTGCCGCCCCGCCGGTTGTGGTCGTGAGATAGAAATGTCGTTCGCCGAGCCGGGTCATGACACCGTCGTCCATGATCATGCCGTCTTCGCCGAGCATGACGCCGTAGGCGCATCGGCCGATCCTCATCTTGCCGACGTCGTGGGTGTAGACGCGCTCCAGGAACTCGACCGCGTCCGGACCCCTGACGTCGATTTTGCCGAGCGTCGAGGCGTCCATGATGCCGAGAGACTTTCGGGTTGCGAGACACTCGCGCGCCACGGCGGCATGCAGGTCTTCGCCGCCATCGGGAAAGTACCAGGGACGATGCCACTGTCCGACGATTTCGAATGGCGCGCCCGCAGCTTCATGCCATTCGTGTATCGCCGTCCTGCGAACCGGGTCGTATAGCTCCCCGACGCCGTCGCCCGCACAGGTGCCGAAGGTAATCGGTGTGTACGCCGGTCGGAACGTGGTCGTACCGACGGCCGGGATCGATTCTCCCAGCGCTTCGGCCAGAACCGCCATGCCGTTGATGTTCGCGAGCTTGCCCTGATCCGTGCCGAAACCAAGCGCCGTATAACGCTTGACGTGCTCGACATTCCGAAAGCCTTCACGAACGGCCAGACGAACATCGGCCACGCTGGCGTCCGTCTGAAAGTCGAGGAATTGCTTGGGGCAGCGGTCCGGGTGCCGTGATGCCGGCACGCGCCATAACGGTTCAAGAGGTCTGGTCTCGACATCAGCCGTGACCGGCACCGTCAGGTCGGCGGGCGCGAACCCGCAGCGGCTGGCCGCCTCCCGCCCCACATCACGGCCGTCGCGCAGGCAGTCCTGCAGGGAGTTCTTGCCGTTGCCACTGCCGGCGGAAATACTCGCCTGCGCCGCCTCGCCGGGCACGAAACAATGCCCGGTCTCGTCCCAGATGATGCGGCCGCCCGCTTGCGAGTGCAGGTGAACTGCCGGATTCCAGCCGCCCGACACCGCCAGCAGGTCGCAGTTACTCGAGATCGTGTCTTTTATGGTCGATGACGCGTCACCGTTCCATTGGGCGATCCTGACTTCCCTGATGCGGCCCCGGCCCCTGACATCGGTCACGACATGTCCCGGGAGCACAGTAATCCCGGCCTCACGCGCCTCATGCCCCAGTTCCCCGGCGCCGGCGGCGCGACTGTCGACGATCGCAACACTGGCTCCGGCGCCTTGCAGATCGAAGGCCGTCCGATAGGCGGAATCGTTGTTCGTAAATACGACAGCGCGCTTGCCCGGGCAAACCGCATACCGGTTGACGTAACACGACACGGCGGACGCAAGCATCACGCCGGGCCGGTCGTTGTTGCAGAAAACGAGCGGCCGCTCGAAGGCGCCCTGCGCCAGCACCGCCTGCCTTGCCCGCACCCGCCACAGCCGCTGCCTGACCCGCTCGTGACAGCGCTCGCCGAGATGCTCCGTGCAGCGTTCCGCAATGCCCAGGAAATTGTGATCGAAATAGCCGAATACCGTGCTGCGCGGCAACATGATCACGTCGTCAAACGCTGCGAGCTGATCGAGAACCTCGGCAAGCCACTCTGCCGCTGGCTGCCTGTTGATCTCCTCACGGGTCGACAACAACGTGCCGCCGAATTCATTCTGTTCGTCCGCAATGAGAACGCGCGCACCCGACCGGGCGGCCGCCAGTGCAGCCATCAGCCCCGCGGGCCCGGCCCCGGCAACGAGCACGTCGCAGTGGGCGTTTCGATGTTCGTAATGGTCCGGGTCCGCAACGCGCGGCGAGCTCCCGAGTCCGGCCGTTCGCCGGATCAGACTTTCGTAGTGTTCCCAAAAACCTTTCGGATACATGAAAGTCTTGTAATAGAAACCCGCTCCGAGCAAGCGGCCGAATACGTCATTGATTGCCGCGATATCATGGTTGACGCTCGGCCAGCCCTTCGTGGATCTGGCTCTGAGGCCCTCGTACAACTGGACCTGCGTTGCCCTCGAATTCGGCACTGTCGAGGCACCGGCGCCGATCTGCATGATCGCGTTCGGCTCCTCGGCCCCGGATCCCACGATCCCCCGCGGACGATGCAGCTTGAAGCTCCGTCCGACTGTTACGACGCCGCTCGCCAATAACGCGGACGCCAGGGTATCGCCGGCAAAGCCCTGAAGAGATCTGCCGTTGAAGCGAAACCCGAGCGGCCGCGAGCGATCGATGCGCCCGCCCCGTTCGAGACGATTGGGCTGCGATATCTTCAACTCAAGTCTTTGGTAGACGCGATCTCATATGTCACCGTGTCGCGCTCGACTTCGAACCAGCGTCTGCACCCGGCGGCGTGGTTCCACAGTTCTTCATGCGCACCGCGCGGATTGCTGCGCATGAACAGATAATCCGCCCACTCCGCGTCGCTCAGCGCGAAAGGATCGGGCGGGCGCACGATGCCCGCCTCGCCGCCGTAGCTGAACTCCGTCTCGTCGCGCTCACCGCACCATGGACACTTTATTAAGAGCATCGCTGAATCCTCAATGAGCCACGGCCGCAGCACCGTGCTCGTCGATCAGGGCGCCGGTGGCGAACCGGCCCAGATCGAATGGTGCATTCAGCTCGTGCGGCCGGTCCCGGGCAATCGTGTGTGCAAACACCCAGCCTGATCCCGGCGTCGCCTTGAAACCGCCGGTGCCCCAGCCGCAATTGAAATAAAGTCCCTCGACCGGTGTCTTGCCGATAATCGGGCAGGCATCCGGGCAAACGTCCACGGTGCCGCCCCACATTCGCAACATCCGCACGCGGCTGAATATCGGGAACAGCTCAATGATCGCGGCCATCGCATGCTCGATCGTGTGGAAGCTGCCACGCTGCCCGTAGCCGTTGTAGGCATCGATCCCGGCACCGATAACGAGATCGCCTTTGTCGGACTGGCTGACATAGCCGTGCACTGCGTTCGACATGACGACACAGTCGAGCACCGGTTTCAGCGGCTCCGACACGAATGCCTGCAACGGATGACTCTCTATCGGCAGCCGCAGACCCGCCATCGATGCGAGCACGCTTGCGTTGCCCGCAACGACCACACCCACTTTGTCTGCCTGGATGCTTCCGCGCGTGGTTTCGAGGCCGGTAATCTTTCCACGGTCGCAATTCAGCCCGGTCACTTCGCACTGCTGGATGATGTCCACGCCACGGGCGTCGGCTGCCCGCGCAAAACCCCAGGCGACGGCGTCATGACGGGCCACGCCGCCACGCCGCTGCAGCGATGCGCCGAGGATCGGGTAGCGGGCATCCGGCGATGTGTTGATGATGGGAATCGCTTTCTTGATCTGCTTTGCAGTTACGACTTCGGCATCGATGCCGTTCAGGCGGTTGGCGTTGACGCGGCGCTCGATGTCGCGCATGTCCTGCAGCGTATGGCCGAGGTTGTAGACACCTCGTTGACTGAACATCACGTTGTAATTCAACTCCTGGCTCAGGCCCTCCCAGAGCTTCAGGGATTTTTCGTAGAGCAGCGCCGCCTCGGTCCACAGATAGTTCGAGCGGACGATCGTGGTGTTGCGGCCGGTATTGCCGCCGCCGATCCAGCCCTTCTCGAGCACGGCGATATCCCTGATACCGTGCTCCTTCGCGAGGTAATAGGCGGTCGCGAGGCCATGGCCGCCACCGCCCACGATCACGACCTCGTATCGGCGCTTGGGCTCCGGGCAGCGCCAGGCCTGCTGCCAGTTGCGGTTGTAGTTGATCGCGTTGCGCAGCAGGCTGAATGCGGAGTACTTCTTCATCCCTCGGGAATCGACATGTCGACACTGCCGTAATCGTCGTGCTGCGGCAGCCCGTCATCGATGGAGTAATAGTCACCGGCATCGGCGACGAAGATATGGTCAACGGCTTCGAGCCCTGTCGGACCGTCGAGCGCACCGGCCATGATGCTGACCCGTTCGCCGTGATCGGGTCGATAGAACAGGCTCGAGCCGCAGTTTGCACAAAAGCCCCGTTCGGCGTTCGGCGATGACCGGAACCATTTCAGATGCCGATCAACGGTCAATGTCAAGTTCTCGGAACGGCATGCGGTTGCGGCCACAAAGTGGCCGCTCGTCTTGCGGCATTGCGTGCAATGACAATAGGTCACCGGACGAAACGGCCCGCTCGCCTCGAATCTGACGCCGCCACAGAGGCAGGCGCCGCTAACCGTTGGCGCCGTTGACATCGCGCAGTCGCTGGTTTTTCGGATCGAACGGGCTGTCGGGCACCACCTTCGCCGTGTAGTTCCTGCCGAGGATCTCGATCTCCAACTCGGTGCCGGTCTCGGCCAGCTCGGGCCGCACCATGCCGAGCGCCAGCGACTTGTTGATGCGAAAACCGAACCCGCCGCCGGTTGCCCGACCGATCATTTCGCCATCCCTGTACAGGGCATTGTTGCCGAGCGCGTCGGCATCCTGTACATCCATGACCTCCATAGTGACCAGCAGGTTATTGATGCCCGCTTCCTGCCAGGCGAGCAGTCCGTCGCGCCCGAGAAATTCTCCTTTATCGGGATGCACGAATCGATCCATGACCGATTCGTAGGCCGAGTACTCGATCGACAATTCCGTGCCGACCATGCGATAGGATTTCTCCAGCCGCATCGCGTCCATCGCGCGTATGCCGAACGGTTCGAGACCGAGATCTTCACCCGCCGCAAAAAGGGCATCGAATATGTGATTCTGGTACTCCAGCGGATGATGCAGTTCCCAGCCGAGCTCGCCGACGTAGTTCAGGCGCATCGCATTCACGGGCGCGTTGCCGACCACGATATTCTGCGCCGTCAGCCAGCGAAACGCCTCATTCGAGAAATCGGCCCGTGACACTCGCTGTAACAGCTCTCTGGATTTGGGACCCGCAACCACGAGGACCCCGTATGCGCCGGTCAACTGGGTGAACTGCACGGAGCCGTCTTTCGGCATGTGTTTCTGCACATAGTCGTGATCCAGGCGCTGCCAGGCACCGGCGGATACGAGGTAGAAGGAATCGTTCGACTCCCGCCGGATGGTGAACTCGGAGTGGACGCCGCCGCGCCGATTGAGGGCGTGACAGAGCGCCACGCCGCCGATGTTCTTCGGCAGGCGATTGGCGACCAGGAAGTCCAGGAATGTCTCGGCACCCGGACCGGAGACGCGGCACTTCGCGAATGCCGTCATGTCGAGAATGCCGACATTCTCGGTCGTGTTGACGATCTCCCTGCCGATGGCGTCGAACCATTTGGATCTGCGGAAGGACCAGTCATCTTCCTGTGCCATCGAATCAGTCGCGAACCAGTTCGGGCGTTCCCAGCCGAACTTCTGGCCGAACACGGCGCCCTTGTCCTTCATGCGCTCATAACACGGTGCCGTCCGCAGCGGCCGCGCCGCCGGACGTTCCTCGTCGGGGTAGTGAATGATGAATACGTGCGAGTAAGCTTCCTCGCTCTTCTCCATGAGATAGCTCTTGGTCGCATAGTCGCCGAAACGCCGCGGCTCGACGCCGAGCATGTCGATCGTGGGCTCGCCTTCGACTATCCACTCCGCCAGTTGCCAGCCCGCGCCGCCGGCCGCGGTGATTCCGAAGCTGTGGCCTTCATTCAGCCAGAAGTTGTCGAGGCCCCAGGCCGGCCCGATGATCGGATTGCCGTCGGGTGTATATGCGATTGCCCCGTTGTATACCTTTTTGATGCCGACTTCGGCGAAGGCCGGCACGCGATTCATGGCTGCCTCGATGTGCGGCGCCAGCCGGTCGATATCCTCCTGAAAGAGCTCGTACTCGGCTTTCGGATGGGGGCCGTCGACATAGCAACACGGCGCGCCCTTCTCGTAGGGCCCGAGGATGAAGCCGCCGGCCTCCTCACGCAGGTACCAGGAGCCGTCGGACTCGCGCAGCACGCCCATCTCCGGCTCGCCGCTGTCGCGGCGCTTTTGAAGCTCGGGATGCGGCTCGGTGACGATGTACTGGTGCTCGACGGGAATGACGGGAATATCGAGGCCCACCATCTCGCCGGTCTGCCGGACATAGTTGCCGGTGGCGCTCATTACGTGCTCGCAACTGATGTCGCCCACCGGCGTCCTGACCAGCCAGTTCCCGGACGGCTCCTGCTCGATCGCGATCACGGCTGTATTCCGATAGATCGTGGCCCCTCTCGCGCGGGCGCCCTTCGCCAGTGCCTGCGTCAGGTCCGCAGGCTGGATGTAGCCGTCGTCGGGATGGAAGATGCCGCCCACGAGCCCATCGATATTGCACAGCGGCCAGAGTTTCTTGATGTCAGCCGGCGTCAGGAACTCGACATTCACTCCGATGGTTCTCGCCGTGGCCGCGTACTGGTAGTACTCGTCCATGCGGTCATCGTTCATTGCCAGGCGCAGATTGCCGACCTGCCTGAATCCCACGTGCTGACCGGTCTCTCGTTCGAGCTCCAGATACAGCTCGACCGAGTACTTGTGAATCTGACCGACGCTGTAGCTCATGTTGAAAAGCGGCAGCAGGCCCGCGGCATGCCACGTGGAGCCCGACGTCAGCTCTGCTTTCTCGAGCAACACGACATCCTTTCCCCAGCCCTTTCTGGCCAGGTGATAAAGAGCGCTGACGCCGACGACGCCCCCGCCAATTACAACTACCCGTGCCTGTGATTTCATTGATTTTCTTGTTGAAGGTATTAGAAAAAGTTATTCGGTTCCCTGGCAAAAAGACTGCGGACCAGCGGTGCGAAGTGTTCCAGCGGCAGCGAGTCGTAGTCCGGGTCGAACGACGGCTGGTCCCAGCGGGCACAAAACTCGACGCAGGCATCGTAGTGTTCATGATCCCGATACCTGTCGCGCGCATTGCGGTCCAGCCCTCTGAAATGAAACCAGTAGTACCCCTGAAACAGGCCGTGGTGTTTCACGATCCAGTGGTTTCTTTGGCTGACGTAGGGCGCAAGGAGAGCCGCTGCAACCTGCGAGTGATTCGCCGGCGCAAGGATATCGCCGATATCGTGCAGCAAGGCACAGGCGATCGTCTCGTCGTCGGCGCCGTCCCGTTCGGCGCGGGTGGCCGTCTGCAGGCTGTGATCCAGACGGCTGATCTTATAGGGCGAGTCGCCGTCCATTGCCCTCAGCCAGTCGAGGACCCGATCGGCCTGTTGCGCGAGATTCTCCGTGTCGTGAGCGAACACGAGATCGTAGTCGGCCTGCTTGCCGTGCTCCATCGCCGTGAATTGAACTTTCCTGCTCACCGCTGCTTGCGCCGCCGCCGGCCCCCGTCGAGCCGGATCACGTTGGTTTTCGGCTCCGGCTTCTCTACCTTCGCAAAAAGATTCGGAAACGCATCGCGCTTGTTCGGGATTGCCATCGCGTCCACGAAGTATTCCTGGAACTTCGGCTCGACCGCGGTCTCGATCTTTTCGATTTCCCGCACGACGGTCTCTATCTCGCGCCGCGCGGCGACATTGAGGAGCGCGATCCTGGCGCCCGTTCCGGCCGCGTTTCCCGCGGATTCCACGTTATCCAGGTCACAGTCGGGGATCAGACCGAGCACCATCGCATGCCTGGTGTCGATGTGGTTGCCGAAAGCGCCGGCAAGGCGGATTCGATCGACGGCGTCTATGCCCGCCCTGTCCATCAGGAGCTTGACACCCGCATACAATGCCGCCTTGGCGAGTTGAATCTGCCTGACGTCATTCTGTGTGACGGAGATGGATTGATCACCATCGTGCAACACGAAGGACCAGGTACGGCCGTCGGGAATCAGCCGCGAGGTCCGCTCCGCCAGCGAACCGTCGATGACGCCGTCTTCACCGATGATGCCGCTCAAGTACATCTCTGCCACTGCCTCGATAATGCCGGATCCGCAAATGCCCGATACCCCGAACGCCCTGGTGGCATCGGCGAAGCCCTCGTCATCGGACCAGTGCATTGATCCAATGACGCTGAAGCGCACGTCCAGTGTGTCGGGGTCGATTCGTACGCGTTCGATGGCCCCGGGCGCCGCCCGCTGACCGCAACTGATCTGCGCGCCTTCGAAAGCCGGGCCGGTCGGGCTCGAGCAGGCCAGCAGGTATTCGCGGTTGCCGAGCACGATCTCGGCGTTGGTGCCGATATCGACGACCAGAGAAATCTCATCGAGCCGGTGAGGCTCTTCCGCCAGTACCATCGCTGCGGCGTCTGCGCCGACATGGCCCGCTATGCACGGCAACACGTATACTTTCGCGCCGTCGTGAATCTCCAGATCGAGTTCGCGGGCCGGCATGTTCAGCGCCGCGTCGCTCGCCAGTGCAAACGGCGCGCCGCCGAGCTCGACCGGGCTCAAGCCCAGAAACAGGTGGTGCATGATCGGGTTCCCCGCGACCGTTACCTCGAGCACTTCCGAGGGAGAAATGCCGGCCTGCGCACAAACCTCGGCGATCAGTTCATTGACACCCTTTCTGACGGCAACGGTCATTTCATCCGCGCCTTCGGGATGCATCAGCACATAGGAAACACGGCTCATCAGGTCTTCGCCGAACCGAATCTGCGGGTTCATGATGCCGCCGGTCGCCACGACGTCGCCGCTCGTGAGGTTGCAGAGGTGGGCGGCGATCGTCGTTGACCCGATATCGAGCGCCAGACCGAAGGCATCGCGTTTGAAGCCCGGCCAGATCGCGATGATCCCGGATCGGCCATGAACCGCAACGGTAACCTGCCATTTGCCCTTGCGCAGGGTGGATTGCAGATCCTGCAATACCACCGGTTCACAGTCGAGATCGTCCAGATGCCATTCCCAGGACAGGGCATCGAGCAGCCGCTGCAGATCCCCCGTCGGCTCATGCATATCGGCTTCCTGAACCTCGACGAAATACAGGTGTATGGCGGTATCGAGCGTGATGTCGCGGTGCTCCGCTTTCTTGCGGACGACCTGACGATGCATTTGACTCTCGGGCGGCACGTCGATGACGAGGTCGCCCTGAATCAGCGCCTGGCAACTCAGTCTTCGGTTTGCCTCGAGTGGCGTCCGTCGTGCGCCATACCGGCGTTCGACTTCACCCGCCGCCGAGAGGTGATCCACTCGTGAGGTAATCGCGTGTTTCGCGAATGTGCCTTCGGCACACTCTATCTGGCAACGCCCGCAGAGACCGCGGCCCCCGCAAACCGAATCGACGTCGACCCCGAGGCTTCGTGCCGCATCGAGCACCGGCGTGCCATGCGGAAACGTCCCGCGCCGGCCGGACGGCGTGAATACGATTTTTGCGTCTTTCGCGGTCAAACCCGTCCCTTCAAAAGCCCGTACCGGGGGGCCGGCGGCGCCGGCGCCCGCCGCGCCTTCGTTCAGGCGCCTCAGCACCGGTCTCGCGGTACTTCCCGATCCAATTGGTGCAATCGGGATCGTTGCCCATCATAACGTCAGCGCCCAGTATTGCCTGCATGACTTCCCCGTGCAGCGGGCTCGCAATCGCCGATGTCAAACCGGAGGCGATGGCCATCGTCAGGAACGCGCTGTTGATGCCGTTTCGGTTCGGCAGCCCGAAGCTGACATTCGACGCGCCGCAGGTCGTGTTTACGTTCAACTCTTCACTGAGCCGGCGCACGATGTGCATGACCTGCTTTCCTGCCGAATTGACTGCCCCGATCGGCATGACCAGTGGATCGACCACTACGTCGCAGTGCGGTATGCCGTGGTCGGCAGCCCTCTCGACGATCTTTTTCGCGACGGCGAAGCGAACGTCGGGGTCTTCTGAGATTCCGGTCTCATCGTTCGAGATGGCCACCACAGCGGCGCGGTGTTTCGCGACCAGAGGAAGCACGGTCTCGAGCCGTTCTTCCTCGCCGGTGACCGAATTGACCAGCGCCTTGCCCTGATAGACGGACAGCCCGGATTCCAGGGCAGCGACGATAGATGAATCGATCGAAAGCGGCACGTCGGTCACCTTTTGTACCAGTCTGACGACGTCCGCCAGGATCGCCGGCTCGTCTGCAAGCGGTATGCCCGCATTGACATCGAGCATGTGCGCGCCCGCTGCCACCTGCGCGATCGCATCTGCCTCGACACGGCTGTAATCGCCTTGCTTCATCTCCTCGGCGAGAATTTTCCTGCCGGTAGGGTTGATCCGTTCGCCGATGATGACGAACGGCCGATCGAAGCCGATGCGGACTTCCCTGGCATGAGAACTGAGCAGAGTCTCTGTCATTTACCGGTACTCCTGCAAGGTGATATTGATTTATTCAGAGCCGCCCAGATCATTCAAGACCAGGCGCAGTGTCGTTGTTCGCCGCGATCCCGGGATGCCATGGCACGCGGCTGCCCAGTACTCCCGAACGGTCGACGATTTCGGCTATCCGGTGCTCCTGGCGAAACGCCATGATATGGACGCCGTGCAGGCCCTCGATCTCCTGCAGTTGTGTGATCATGTCCACACAGATCTGTACGCCTTCCTCCGCCTGATTCTCGGCACCCTTCAGCCGCCGGACGATTTCGTCGGGAATGTGCACACCCGGTACGTGGTTCCGAATCCATTCCGCCGACCGGGCCGACGCGAGCGGCCCGACTCCGGCAAGTATGAATACCTTCTCGTGTGAGCCCGCATCGCGAACCGCAGCCATATACTCTTTGAACAGACCCAAGTCAAAGCAGTACTGGGTCTGTATGAACTGGGCGCCCGCTTCGATTTTCTTGGCAAGCCGGTAGGGTCGATAGTCCAACGGCGGTGAGAACGGGTTCGCCGCGGCTCCGAGGAAGACCCGCGGCGGGCTGGTCAGCTTTCTGCCGCTCAGGAACTGTTCTTCATCGCGCATGATGCGCAGCATGTTCAGCATGGACATGCAATCGAGATCGAAGACGGGTTTGGCCTGGGGATGGTCACCTGCCTGCACGCCATCGCCGGTCAGACAGAGTATGTTTGCAACGCCCATTGCCGACGCCCCGAGCACATCGCCCTGGATGGCAATTCGATTCCTGTCGCGACAGGACACCTGCATGACCATCGCATAGCCGCGTCTCGTCAACAGTGAACACATGCCGACGCTGGACATGTGGCAGTGGGCGCCGGAGCCGTCCGTCGCGTTCATGGCGTCGACATAGCCGTCGAATAAAGCCGCACGTTCGTAGACCTCGTGGGGATCGGCCGAGTCGGGCGGCGCAATCTCGGCCGTCACCGCAAAGCCGCCGGCCCGGAGCACGCGCTCGAGCCGACCCGGCGAGTCATGCCCGGGGAGAATCGGCAGGTTTTCACCCGGAATCAATGGTTCATCGTCAAATCTCATTATTCCCTGCTTTCAGACGGACTTCGCGCAGCCAGGCCGACGTGCCTCTTAATCGATTGTCCATGGGCGGCTGCACGATCTGGATCGGGTACTCCAGGGTAGCCATGCGCTTGTTCCCTTCCCATGCGAGCACCCAGACACAGGGCATGTCCGGTTCAATCTCGCAAGTGCCGTCCGGACGTACGCCGCCGCACGGTCCGTTACGCAAGGCCTTGGGGCAGTTCATGGGACACGACAGGCCCGTCGATCCGACGATGCACTGACCGCAGCTCTGCGAATCCAGCAGCAATCCCTTGGTGACTTTCTCGAATGCGACGAACGGCTTGTCAAGACGATCGTAGCCGATCCACTTGAGGAGCGGATGCGCTCTGAGAAGGGCGGACTCGACGCCCGTATAGATCCCACTGAGCCAGCGCGCGTTGCGCACCGACCATTTGCGCATCCGGTACATGGCTACTCTCTGGTCGACCCGTGATTGCGAATCAACTGCAACAGATAATCATCCGTGAACTCCGCCTCGAGGCGGCTGGCTTCCGATTCGGCGAATTCCCGGAGGTTTCCGGTCTCGTCACATCGGGACGATACCCTGCGCCACTCGGCCATATAGGCATCACTCGAACCCTTGCCGGCCCGCATTGCCGCCCGATCGATGGCTTCCTGAAAGCGCGTGCTCAATACCGCCTTCTCACGGGTGCGCCCCTCCTGCACGATCACCTGAGCAGGAATGTCACGCCAATAGACGAGCGTCTTCTTGATCATCGTCCCATCTCTCGAGCCTCGCCTGAAGACTCGTCTCCAGATCTCCATAGCCGCAATGGATATGCTCGAAATCGAGCGACAGTCGATCGGCGGCATTTTTCGCAGCCTGCAGCAATCCCGCATCCGGGGTCTGTGACAGAAAAACGACCCGGCGGTAGTTACCGAAATACGCATCGCGCAGCTCCGGATGCTCATTGAGCTTCAATGGCTCGATCACCATGCGCTCGAAATGTCGGGCCAGAAAGTCGGTAAGGAAAAAAGTACCGGGCTCGGCTTCGGACAGGGCCGAGAAGCGTTCCGCACCGGCGAAAAACTGATAACAGTGCGCGCCGGGCAGGCGCTCCACGCCCTCCTCTTCGAGTACGCGATCGAGGGCCCCCTTCGTGCCGCAATCTGCATACGCAACATAGATGCGATCGTAATCACGCCTGTACTTGCGAATCCGGTCGCGCACGCGTTCAGGGATGAGCGACGGACGCATGTGGAGGCGTGCATCGATGCATTTCAGGTGGAGGTGCTCCCAACCGTTCAATCGCTTCAGCGCACTGATTTCGCGAGCCAGCGCACCGCAGGCGATTACCAGCACCGGCTTACGCACAGACCGCCTCCCGTCGCCCGGCGATGAGTCTCGGGCCCCTGTCGGCTGCCTGCGCCGCGTCCCGGCAATAGGCGTCGGCGCCGATCGTTTCACCGAACTCTTCGTTGAGCGGCGCGCCGCCGACCATGACGATGTAGTCATCGCGGATTCCCTGTGCCACCATTTCGTCTATGACGACTTTCATATACGGCATGGTTGTCGTCAACAGCGCCGACATCCCGAGAATGTCGGGCTCGTGCTCCTCCATCGCTGCGAAATAGTCTTCGACCGCATTATTGATGCCGATGTTGATTACCTCGAAGCCGCCGCCTTCCATCATCATGGCGACCAGGTTTTTGCCGATATCGTGAATATCGCCTTTGACGGTGCCGATGACCATCTTGCCGATCGGCTTCACGCCGGTCTCGGATAGCAGCGGCCGCAATATCTCCATGCCGCCCTTCATGGCATTGGCGGCTAACAAGACCTCGGGAACAAACAAAATGCCGTCCCGAAAATCGACGCCGACAATACGCATGCCTTCCACCAGCGATCTGTTCAAGACCGCCTCCGCGGACCAGCCGCGATCGAGAAGAATGGTCGTGCCTTCTTCAATCTCGTCCTTCATGCCATCGTACAGATCGTCGTGCATCTGCTCGACGAGCTCGTCATCGGTAAGCTCGCCAAGAATAAACTCCTCGTCGTCGGGTTCCTGCCTCAGCTCAACGTCGTCGTTCATCTAGTAGTCCCTGTCGTTAAACTCCGCTTTGCGGCGTTCCATAAGATCCTTCAGCGCCTCATCGATCGAGGGGTCCAGATCCGGCGGTTCGTACTCTTCGAGCATCGACTTCCAGATCGCGTTGGCACGCTGAGCGGCGTCCAGCGAGCCCTCCTGCTCCCACTGCTCGAAGCTGTTGTTGTCGGCAATGGTCGATCGGTAAAACGCCGTCTCGAAATTGGCCTGCGTGTGCGCCGCACCCAGAAAATGCGAGCCTGGGCCAACCTCGCGAATCGCGTCAAGCGCCTGGCCGTTTTCAGACAGGTCAACGCCGGCAAGGAGTATCGCCAGCATATTCGCCTGGTCGAGGTCCATCACGAATTTTTCGTATCCCATCACCAGCGCGCCTTCCAACCATCCCGCCGCGTGCAGCATGAAATTTACGCCAGCCAGTGCAGATGTCTGAAGCGTGTTCGCCGATTCGTACGCCGCCTGTGCGTCTGGAATCTTCGAGCCACAGAGCGCGCCGCCGCTGCGGAAGGGAACCCCGAGGCGTCGGGCAAGCGAAGCTGCCAGGTACAGTACGACGCTTGGCTCCGGTGTACCGAAAGTCGGCGCGCCCGATTGCATAGACACCGCCGCCGCAAACGTACCGAATACAACCGGTGCGCCTGGATTGACGAGCTGTATATAGGCCATACCGGCCAGCGCCTCTGCCAGGATCTGCGTGGCGGTGCCGGCTACCGTTACCGGCGACATGGCGCCGGCGATGATGAACGGCGAAATAACCGTCGCCTGATTATTCCGGGCATAGACCGTGGCGGCGCCGAGCATGGTCGCGTCGTAGGTCATCGGCGAGTTAGCATTGATCAGGCTTGTGATCACGGTATTTTGCTCGACAAAGTCGTCTCCGAAAATGAGCTTGGCCATGTCGACCGTGTCCTGCGCCCGTTCCGGATGCGTGACCGACCCCATGAACGGCTTGTCGCTGTATTTGATATGGCTGTAAACCATGTCGAAATGCCGTTTGTTCACCGGAAGGTCGACGGGTTCACAGACCGTGCCGCCCGAGTGGTGCAGGCCGGGGCTCATGTAAGCCAGTTTGACGAAGTTGCGGAAATCTTCGATGGTCGCGTAACGGCGGCCCCGGTCGAGGTCGCGGACAAATGGCGATCCGTAGGCCGGCGCGAGAACCGTGCGATCGCCGCCGATGATGACATTGCGATTCGGATTTCGTGCGTGCTGCGTAAATTCCGCGGGCGCCGTCGCCCGAATGATCGAGCGGCACATTCCGCGCGGAAACCGCACTCGCTCGCCATCGACATCGGCACCGGCTTCCCTGAACAGATTCAGCGCCTCGGGAAAACCCCTGAAGTCGACGCCGATTTCCTCGAGCACCGTGTCCGCATTGTGCTCGATCAGCTCGAGACCGGCCTCATCCATCAGCTCATAATAGGGAATCCTGCGCTCGATGAAGGCTGCCCCCGCGACATTTGGCCGCTGCCGGGCAGCGCGTTTCGCGCTGCGGCCGCCGCCCTTTCTGTGCCGCGGTCTCTCGCTCATGCTTGCCCTCGATGTACTCAAGAAAAAGTCGCCTTTTTCCGGCTCGGAAACGAACCCAGCAAATCAGTGTGTGACAGAAATTCTTGCGGCGCATTTGCAGCCGCGACATCGGCCTTGTCAGAAACGACAAATTATTGGCAAATCAGGCCCTTGAAAGGACTCAGACGTCCCCGGATTCATCCTCGCGTTCATCGCCCGCGACGGCCCAGGGATCGTTTTCGGGAAGCTCCTCAATATGAATCTCACCCGTATCGTGGTCTTTCTGATAGTGAAGGTCGTACCTCGCGACTTTGACCATCGCCATACACAGCAGCAGCGCAACGATCAGCAGGGGGGCGCCACCGACGATGCTGGCGGTTTGCAGCGTATCAAGCCCGCCGAGAATCAAGAGCGTGATCGGCATGAGACTCAACGCGAACGCCCAGAACAACCGATTCCACCGCATGGGCTCCTCGCCGAGTTTCTTTTGAACGACCGATGCGAGGATGTAGGAAATCGAATCGAATGTGGTGGCCGTGAAGATCAGCGCCAGGACCGTGTATGTGCCGATGACGAAATAAGTCATCGGGAGCTGGCCCAGTATCGCGAATATTGCAGCCGTCGGCGTTTCGGTATTCAGTATGTTGACGACGTCAAGCTGATCCGACAATTGCAGGTAGAGCCCATAATTTCCGAGCACCATGAAGAACAGGAAACATCCAAGCGTGCCGAAGAAAATAGCGCCGATCACCATTTCGCGGATTGTCCTTCCCCGGGAAATACGCGCGATAAAAAGCCCGACACTGGGAGCGAACGCCAGCCACCATGCCCAGTAGAAAATCGTCCAGTCCTGCGGGAACTGCGTGTCGGCGAAATCCTTGAAGCCGCCGAAGGGCTCGATCCAGGTCGCCATGTGTATTATGTTGCTGAGCACGCGCCCCAGGGAATCGACGCCGGTGTTCGCCATGAACACCGTCGGCCCTGCAATAAAGACGAACAGCAGTAATGCCAGCGCGAGCCACATATTGATATTCGACAGGGTGCGGATGCCCTTCTTCAAGCCCGCATACGAGCTGGCGCCGAAGATTGCCGTACAAAGAACCAACACGAAGATCTGGGTTCCAACAGTTCTCGGCGCCCCGAACAGTTCGTGCGCACCCTCGTTGATCAACGGCGCGGCCAGGCCCAGCGACGTCGCGCCGCCACCGAGCATGCCGAACACGAACAGTACATCGATCAGCTTGCCGGTGCCGCCGTGGGCATGGCGCTCGCCCAGCACCGGCAGCAAGGCCTCCGATACTTTCAACACGTTCCGGTCCCGGACGTAATAGAAGTACGCGATCGGCAGCGCCGGAATCAGGTAGATCGCCCACGCCAGCGGCCCCCAGTGAAAGATCCCGTAGGCGGCCGCCCAGCGGGCTGCCTCTTCCGAGCGACCCTCTACGTGAAACGGCGGGGCCTGGTAGTAATAGGCCCACTCGATCGTACCCCAGTAAAGAATGGATGCACCGATACCGGCGCAAAACAGCATGGCCGCCCAAGATACGGTCGAGAACTCCGCTTGTTCGTCCGGGTGCCCCAGCGAGATCCGTCCGATATCGCTGAACGCGATGAAGAGCATGAATATGCCGGCACCGGCACCGAGTGCCAGATACAAAAATCCCAGGTTCTCAGTGAGGAAGTTTCTGGCAAGCGACACCCAGGCGGCCCCCTGCTCCGGATAAACGATCAGCGGGATCGTAACTACGAGCAACAGTCCGAGGGCGCCGAAAAAAGTCGGCTTGTCGATGAGATTGAACGATGCGCGCGTATTCAATTTTCGATTCCTTGGTTGGCCGCGATTAATATCCATACTACTGCAAGCCGGTTTCGCCGGTCAGAGAAGCAACTTCATCATGCAGCACAGCCTGCATTTCATCAAACTGGTTGTCGATAGAATCAGCAAGTGCAAATTGAGTTTTGCACCTGTCGAGATTATGATTTGGTCGTTGAATCCTGAAATATTCGTCACCTGCAAGAAAATCAGTCAGAAATCGTAACCCAGTTTCGATCGTGATGACTTTTCCCGCAACTGAGAGATTTTCAAGCTCTGCGGTAGTGAGAAAGTCTATTGTGGAACCGAGGTAGCCTCCGACCAGCTCCCTGTACCTCGGGATCTGCATGGCCACTTTTGTCAGATCCTTTTCGTCCTCTGCGACCGACATCGTCATTGTCCGAACCAGATCTCCGAAATCATATAGGACAAGCCCCGGCATGACGGTATCCAGGTCGATAACGCACACGACCCGTCCGCTGACGTCATCGAACATCAGATTACTTATCTTGGCGTCATTGTGAGTGACTCTTTCAGGAACCTCACCACGCTCGTGTAATCCGACCAATGATGCCGCGGCTGCGCGAAAATCCATGGCTTTCCTGATTTCAGGTTTACACATTCTGGACCGGTCGTACTCGTCACGAGCCAGTACCTCGTCGAACCGAAGATATCGCGCTACGGTATTGTGAAATGCCGGGATGGTCTCGTGCAGGCGGGGTCCCGGCAGGTCGCACAACAAGGCCTGAAAGCGGCCGAATGCGGCTGCGGATTCACGAGCCTGCATGCCGGACCGCGCTTTGTCTATTGTGCGCGCCCCTTCAATGAACGGGCAGACCCGCCAGTACTCTCTGCTTTCGTCCCGGCAATAGTCGCTTCCATCCCTCGCTTTTATCAATGTCAGATGACGGCCGCCGTCCCTGTCGCTCAGGTGTTGCGTTACGCGCGCGATGTTGTCCATCAGCGCCACAGGGTCCCGAAAGACATTCCGGTTTATGCGTTGGGCGACGTAACGCACAATGTGACCGGCCTGGTTGTACGACACGACGTACGAGTCGTTGATCAGGCCGGAACCGATCCGATTTGCGGATATGAAATCGCCGGACAGATCGAAGTTTTGCAAGATGTCAAAGAGATTGGAAATCCAGGTATCCTTTCAGAATCACTTCTGCGTCTGCGACGACAGATGTGTGCACTGACCCTACGCCGCTTCGTCCAGAGCCCTACTTTCCTTTCCAGTCGGGGTCCCGTTTCTCGGCGAAGGCCTTCGCGCCTTCGAGCTGATCTTCGCTGGAGTAGAGCGCGTCGACCGTCTCGAACTCCCGTTGTGTGATTTTCCGCAGGGCGTCGAGAAACTTCATGTCCTCCGCCTCACGTACGACCTCCTTGATCGCGGCGTAGACCAGCGGCGGGCCCGACACTATCAATCGCGCGACTTCCCATGCACGATCCATAAGTTGATCGGCTGGCACGACTTCGTTCACGAATCCCCAGCGGTTCGCCTCGGACGCGTCCAGCCAGCGGCCGGTCAGGAGCATTTCCATCGCAATGTGATAGGGGATGCGTTTCGGCAGCTTGATCGAGGCCGCATCGGCGACCGTACCGGATTTGATCTCCGGCAACGCGAATGTCGCATGATCTGCCGCCAGTATGATGTCGGCGCAAAGTGCAATCTCGAGGCCGCCGCCGCAACAGATACCGTTGACGGCGCAAATCACCGGCTTGTTGAAATTCTCGAGTTCCTGCATGCCGCCGAACCCGCCGACGCCGTAGTCGCCGTCTACGGATTCGCCGTCGGCCGCGGCCTTGAGGTCCCAGCCTGCCGAGAAGAACTTGTCGCCGCCGCCGGCGACGATCGCGACCCGCAAATCCCGGTCATCGCGAAAGTCCGCAAAGACTTCGCCCATAATCCTGCTGGTCGCAAGATCGATGGCATTCGCTTTCGGTCGATCGATGATTAGCTCGAGCACGCCGCCTTCGACGCGGGTCCTGATCGGTTCGTTGTTCATTTCTTCTGTCACCCCCCGAGCGGCCGCAGTAACTCTCGGCTGATGATGTGGCGCTGGATTTCGGACGTCCCTTCCCAGATTCGCTCCACCCTGGCGTCGCGCCAGAACCGCTCCAGCGGCAAATCGTTCATCAGTCCCATGCCGCCATAGATCTGTATCGCCTCATCCGTTACCCGTGCGAGCATTTCCGTGGCGAACAGCTTGGCGCTGGCGATTTCGCGATTCGAGGGTAGATTTTGATCGACCCGCCAGGCCGCTGACAGCGTAAGCCAGTCGGCCGCGTCGATCTCCGTGATCATGTCCGCGAGTTTGAACGATACGCCCTGGAATTTTCCAATCTGTTGGCCGAATTGTCGTCTTTCGACGGTATGCGGAATCGCCAGATCCAGGGCTCTTCTTGCCCGCCCGACCGACATCGCCGCCACCGTCAGACGGGTTGCATAGAGCCAGGTGTTGGCAAGGGCAAAGCCTTTATGTAGTTCGCCCAGCAGCTGCGTCTTGGGCACGCGGCAATTGTCGAAACTCAATATGCAATTGTGGTAGCCGTGATGGGAAACGGACTGGTATCCCGCGCGTATCTCGAACCCGGGCGTGTCCCGGTCGACGATGAAGCAGGTGATCTTCTTCTTGGGGCCGCGCGGCGTCGCTTCCTCGCCCGTTGCAACGAACACGATGATGAAGTCAGCGATATCCGCGTGACTGATGAAATGCTTCGTGCCGTTGATAATCCAGTCATCACCGTCCGGCTTCGCTGCACACTTCATGCCACGCACGTCGGAGCCGGCATCCGGTTCCGACATCGCGAGGGCGTCGAATTTCTCACCGCTGATGGCGGGCAACAGGTAACGCTCGCGCTGCTCGCCCTTGCAGGCCGCGAGGATGCCGGAGGGCCTGCCGAAATAGACGGTCAGCGCCATCGATCCACGACCCAGCTCTCTCTCGAGCAACGTGAACTCCAGTTGGTTGAGCCCGCCGCCGCCGAACTCGGCCGGCATATTGGCCGCGAAGAATCCGAGCTCCCTGCATTTTTCGGCGATGTCCATGCCGAGGTCCCGAGGGACCACGCCGGTCCGCTCGATTTCGGCTTCGTACGGATAGATTTCGTTCTCGACAAAGCTTCTTACGGTGTCGACGATCAGTTGTTGTTCATCTGTGAGTCCGAAATGCATGAGCTCATCCTCGTTTCCGTTGACCGACCTGCCTGCCTGCAGCTTCCGGACGTGGCATGTTTTCGTGGGCATTGGCCAGTTCTTCTATTGCAGCCACCATCTCGGGGCTGGCATCGCTGGCGCGACCGGATTTGCGTGCCACATGCAGATACATTGCTTCCATGGTCGACAGGACCCGATCGTCTTCGGCTGCGCGCAGGTAATAGAAAACATGCATTCTTTTTGCGTCGGCCATCAAAACTTGCGCCGTACTGTATATTGGCTGGTTCACGCCCACCTCGTCGATATACATGGCGTGAGTTTCGATCGTGTACCAGGCGCCGGTATTTGCGACGTAATCTGCATCCATACCGATCATCAACAGCAACTTGTCGCAGGAATCACTGAATACCTGCACGTAACGAAACTCGGTCATGTGTCCGTTGTAATCGATCCAGGCCGGCAACACGGTAAGGTCGAGTATACGCAGGGGTGCTCCCGCCTCCACGGCCGGATCATCAGTCCTCTCCGTACGCAGATCCTGGTCGTGTTCGTTCAGCACCGCACCCGCACCCCAGTCACGCTCTTTCAGTGCCCTGAGCATGCCGACCAGGTTCCTGTCGCGGATGCGTTCGAGTTCGCGTATCGAATAGTCTCCGGACTCGGCATCGGACTGCCCGGCAATCTTTTGCACGAGCTCGTCAGTCAGATCGGGCACGTCCGTCAATCTTGACCATGGCCAGGCGAGCGTCGGACCGAACTGACTGATGAAGTGTGCCATGCCGGCTTCGCCGCCCGCCAGTCGGTAAGTCTCGAAGAGACCCATTTGTGCCCACCGCAACCCGAAACCGAAACGAATCGCATCGTCGATTTCCCCGGTCGTGGCAACATCGTCATTGACGAGCCAGAGCGCTTCTCGCCAGACGGACTCCAGCAACCGGTCGGCGATGTGGGCGTCGATCTCCTTGCGAACGACCAGGGGTTTCATCCCAATTGTCTTGAGAGTATCGCAAACGCGATCGATCAGGTCTTCGCGCACAGCCGGCCCTCCGACGACTTCGACAAGCGGCAGCAGATAGACCGGATTAAACGGATGCGCGACGATGATCTGGCCGGGCCTGACTGCATCTTTCTGGAGTTCACTCGGTTTGAATCCGGACGTCGACGAGGCAATGAATGCGGATTCGGGTGCTTCACTCTGAATTTCTGCCAGCACAGCGTGCTTTAGACTCAGGTCTTCCGGTACGCTTTCCTGAATCCAGTCAGCGCCAGTCACGGCATCGGCCAGCGTTGCCGCAAACTCGAGTTTTCCCTCGGCCGGCATCGGATAGTCCGCAAGCGCCGGTGCCGAGGCACGCGCGTTGTGGAGCACCTCTTTCATGCGACGCGCCGCCTCGGGATGTGGATCGAATACACTCACCTGCCAGCCATGCAGCAGGAATCGGGCAGCCCATCCACCGCCGATTACGCCGCCACCGACAATGGCGGCCCTTGCGCTCGATCGGTCCGTCACGGCGGCGGTCGTTTTTGAAGCTTCAGTTTTTCTCGAACCTCCGTCGGACCGATCACATTCGCGCCCATGTCGGTGACGATTCTGACCGCCCTTTCCACGAGCTGCGCGTTGGTGGCCAGCACACCTTTATCCAGAAAGATGTTGTCCTCGAGGCCGACCCGGACGTTGCCACCCGCCAGGATTGCAGCGCCGACGTAGGGCATTTCGTTTCTGCCCAGCGAAAATGCGGAGAATGTCCAGTCGGGCGGCAGATTATTGACCATGGACATCAGCGTGTTCAGATCGTCGGGCGCTCCCCAGGGAATACCCATGCAGAGCTGCACGAGCACCGGCGGCTTGATGACGCCCTCGTCCACCAGCTGCTGCGCAAACCAGAGATGACCCGTCTCAAACGCTTCTATCTCTGCCCGGACGCCGAGATCGGTGATGATCTGGCCCATCGCTCGGATCATCCCGGGTGTATTCATCATCACGTAATCGGCTTCCGCGAAATTCATCGTGCCGCAGTCGAGTGTGCAGATCTCGGGTAAACATTTGACGACATGTTCCATTCGCTCTGTCGCACCCGCCATGTCGGTTCCGGACTCGCTGAGCGGCAACGGCGCTTCGGGTGACCCCACCACGAGGTCCCCGCCCATCCCGGCCGTGAGGTTTATCACGACGTCTGTCTCCGAATCCCGGATCCGCTCCGTTACCTCGCGGTAATACGCCACCTTCCTCGAAGGCGCGCCGGTTTCGGGATCCCGGACATGACAATGGACGATGGCGGCACCGGCCTTCGCCGCCTCGATCGCGCTCTCGGCAATCTGCTTCGGACTACGCGGTACGTGTGGCGACCGGTCCTGAGTGCCGCCCGAGCCGGTGACCGGGCAGGTTATGAAGACCTCTCTGTTCATTCGTAAAGGCATTACCCTACCTCCGCTCAGTCCAGCAGTTCGTCTGCCCTGACCCGTTCCCGGCGCTCTCCGTCGTGTAGGTCCGTAACCTTGCCATAAAGGTCTTTTACCCTGACTCTGTTGCCAACCATTCCCGGTTTCTCGGCGAACGACATGATCAACAACAACCGGTCGCGGTTGCCCGTATTCGCCGTCACGCGATGCAGGGAAAAGCGCCCGAGAAACAACTGCAGGTCTCCGGCATTCAGGGTGAGGCGCCTGACACGGCTCCGATCGCCGTCGAGGACTTTCTTGACATCGATACAACACTCGTCATCCGGATTGCGCAGGTTCGGTACATATTCGAAATGTCCGCCGGACTCCGCGCCCTGAAGCAGCATCGTGATCGTGAATTCGTTGGTGTCGAAGTGCCAGTTGAACTGCTCTCCCGGCCGCATGACATTGACGATCATGTTGGACACGGGATCTTCGTAGATAAATAATTCGTCTTTATTCAGACAATCCGCCAAAAAATCCTGCAACGGCCGCCAGTAGTAGAAGCGACGTGACACCGTGTCCTCGGTGTAGTTGTCTGCCGGGATGAAGCCATTGGTGCGTTCCAGGAATACGTTTTGCGGATGATCACCGGGGCGATCCGGGTTGCCGTCGCCGAGATACACGTTACAGGCTTTTTTCGCCGAGTAGTAGGCGTTGACTTTACGCGCATGCGCCTCGGCGCGCAGTGCCGAAAGCCCTTTCTCGCCGAAAAAATTCTGGACGACTGCGCATCCGTCTTCCGCGAGCGACGCACGAACCGCTTCGACTGCCGACGCCCGCTTCGGATTGTCTGGCTCATCAATCGGATAGACTCGCCGGTTGATCAGCTCGTTGCAGTCGAGTTGTTTCATCTGGAGATGTCCGCAGCCGGAAAATAGCCCAGATGCTTGTGCTCGGGCAAGCTGTTCCCGCAGGATGTCATCCTGGTTATCCGAAAGCACGAGCAGGCGCGATGAAGAGAATCGGATTGATTGGACTCGGCAACGTCGGCAGCAAGTTGGCCGGCAGCATCCTTCGCAACGGATTCGATCTCACCGTTCGCGATCTCGACAGGAATGCATCAAGGGATTTGCTCAATGAGGGTGCACACTGGGCCGATTCTCCGAGCGAAATGGCGGCATCGGCGGACATCACTATTACCTGCCTGCCGAGTCCGGCCGTTTGTGCAATGGTGATGGAGTCGGAAGACGGTGTCATTGCCGGCCTCGGTCCGGGCAAGATCTGGGCGGAGATGAGCACGACGGATACGGCCGAGGTGCGGCGTCTCGGGGCACTGGTCGAAGCACGCGGCGCTAAAGCCGTCGATTGCCCGGTATCCGGCGGATGTCACCGCGCGGCCACCGGCAACATTGCGATTCTGGCCGGCTGTGAGCGGGATGTGTTCGAGGCGATGCTGCCGCTTTTGAAGGCGATGGGGCGGCGGATCCTGCACACCGGTAGACTCGGCACTGCCTCTACGCTCAAGGTCATGACGAATTATCTGGCAACCGCGAACCTGGTGACCCTGTGCGAAGCACTCGTCACTGCAAAGAAAGCCGGGCTCGACCTGACTACAACCTACGAAGCGATACGAATCTCGTCCGGCAATTCCTTCGTCCATGAAACCGAGAGCCAGGTCATATTGAACGGCAGTCGAGACATAAACTTCACGATGGACCTTGTCCTGAAAGACATCAGTCTCTTTCAGGCAATCGCCGACCGTGCCGGTGTCACGCTCGAGATATCGCCGAAACTCATCGAGATATTCGAAGACGGCATCGAGCGATACGGCGCGCGGGAATGGTCACCGAATATCATTCGAAGGCTCGAAGAGGCCAATGATGTCGAAGTGCTGGCGCCCGGATTTCCCGCCGAGATGCTCGACGACGAGCCCGAGGAACCCGGATATGAAGTTCGACCAACGGGGCGTTGTCAGGCATGAAGATGTCGCAACGGGAATACCATATGCGGTTCAACACACTGTTGCTGCTCAGAAATTTTTGTGACCATTGCCGCCCACTCCCGTCACCCTGAAAACGGAGGCCGCTATCAGCTCTCACGCTCGCATTGTCATCGTCGGTGGTGGAATCATGGGTGCCGGTCTGCTCTACCATCTCGCCGAGGAAGGCTGCGCCGACATCCTTTTGATAGAGAAAGGCGAGTTGACATCGGGATCGACCTGGCACGCAGCCGGACAGTGCCCCAGCTTCGTCGGCAACTACAACCTTGCGAAGATCCACGCCTACGGCAACAGCTTGTACCCGCGACTCGAAGAGTTAACGGGACAATACGTCAGCTGGCACGCATCGGGCAGCGTTCGTTTGGCGCTGACCGAGGCGGATATCGACTGGTTCAAATACGTGCAGGGCATGGCCAGGAACATCGGTTTCCACCTGGAGATCATCGGCGTCGACGAAATAAAGAAACTCAATCCGTTCTTGGACACAAGCGGCGTTCTTGCAGGCGTCTGGACGAACGACGACGGCCACGCCGATCCCGCCGGGCTGTGCAACGCGATGGCGCGCGGCGCCCTGAACATGGGCGCCAAAATCGAAAAGCACAACCGTGTGATCGATATCAATCTTTTGCCGTCGGGCGAATGGGAAGTCGTCACGGAAAAGGGCAACGTCATCGCCGAGATCGTCGTCAACGCGGCCGGTTGCTTTGCTCGGCAGGTTTCGAAGTGGGTCGGATCGGATCTGCCGATCTCTAATATGCAGCACCACTACCTCGTGACCGGCCCGGTTCAGGAGTTCGTCGATCGTGAGGAAGAGATCCCGGTCATGCGCGACCTCTATGCGTCCGCCTACCTTCGCCAGGAGCAGAAGTCGGGACTGATCGGCATCTATGAACAGGAGAATCAGGCGGAGGCCTGGAGCCCGAAAGGCTATCCGGGCTGGGAGTCGGACAGCGAGTTATTCCCGGAAGACCTCGAACGCCTGATGCCGTGGCTGGGACGGGCGATGGAACGCATGCCGATTTTCGAGGGCGCGGGGATCAAGCGGGTCGTCAACGGCGCCATTTCGCACTGCGCCGACGGCAACCCGCTACTCGGCCCGGCGGCGGGCCTGAGGAACTTCTGGCTCTGCTGCGGCTCGTCATTCGGCATTGCCCAGGGTGCCGGCTGCGGCAAGTACCTGGCCCAGTGGATACTTTACGGGGATGCCGAGATCAATATGACGGGCTTCGATCCGCGCCGTTTTGGGGCCTTCGCCAACGATGACTACATGCATGACAAGGGTTTCCAGGACTACGGCAGAACCTACTTCACACCGCTCCCGGGTGAGGAGCTGCCGGCCGGGAGGGCCAGCCGGGTAAGCCCGCTGTACGAGAAACTGACGGCGCAGGGTTGCGTCTATACTGAAACGTTTGGCTGGGAACGCCCCAAGTGGTTTTCACCGGATGGCCGCGAGGAAGACTACAGTTTCCGCCGCAACAACGTCTTCGAGGTCGTGCGCGACGAATGTCTTGCCGTGCGCGAGCGTGTCGGCGTGCTGGACCTGACCGGCTTTGCCAAATACGACGTGACAGGTCCCGACGCCCGTCAATTTCTGGACCGGATATGCGCGAACAGAATGGCGACGAAGGTGGGCGGCATCGTGCTTGCGCATATCCTTTCTGACGACGGACGAATCAGGGGCGAGATAACGGTCACGCGGCTCGCGGCCGACAGCTACTACGTGCTGTCGGCCGCGGGCGCCGAACTCCGCGACCTGGATCACCTCATGCAGGGCCGGCTGGCCGGTGAGAATGTCTCCGTTGAAAACCTTACCGATGATCGTGGCGTGCTCGTCGTCGCCGGTCCCAAGTCACGGCATCTACTCGCCATACTTACGGATGCGCCACTCGGCAACGACTCTTTCCGCTGGCTTACCGGCCGGGAGATTACGGTCGCAGGAATTCCGCTGCGCGCCCTGCGCGTGAACTACGTCGGCGAGCTCGGCTGGGAACTGCATCCGGCCATCGACGACATGGAGCCACTGTACGACGCCGTTTGGGAAGCCGGACAGGAATTTGAAATCGCCAATTTCGGTCTCTATGCGGTCAACAGCCTCCGGCTGGAGAAAGCGTATCGGGGCTGGGGCGCGGAGTTGACCAATGAAGTCACGATGATCGACGCCGACATGGAGCGCTTCATAAAATTCGACAAGGAAGAGTTCGTCGGGCGTGAGGCGACGCTGAAACAGCGCGAGGACGACCGGGCGATGCAATTGATCTACCTGCAGATCGATGCTTCGGACGCCGATGTCCTCGGCGGCGAGCCGATCTTCGCAGGCGACCACTGCACGGGCATCACGACCTCCGGCGGCTATGGGCACTTCGTCAAGAAGAGTCTCGGTTTCGGCTATGTCGAACCGCGCCATGCGGTCCCGGGCACCAAGTTGCAGATCACCATCCTCGGCGAGTGCCGAAGCGCCACCGTCATTCGCGATCCGGTGCACGATCCGGCCAATGAACGCCTGAGGGCGTGAGCCAAATGGCGGAATTGCCTGAACGCGCGAACGTCGTAATCATCGGCGGCGGCGTCATCGGCTGTTCTCTCGCCTATCACCTGTCGAAGCTCGGCTTCTCCGACGTTGTGCTGCTGGAACGGCGGCAGTTGACCAGCGGCACGACCTGGCATGCGGCCGGGCTCGTCGGCCAGCTGCGTACATCGATCAACATGACAAAGCTTGCGCGATACACGAGCGAGCTGTACCGCGAGCTCGAGACCGAGACCGGACAGGCAACCGGCTACCGGCAATGCGGATCGATTTCCCTGGCTACCAACGCCGGACGCTTCGAGGAACTGAAGCGCGGCGCCTCGATGGCCAAGGTCTTCGATCTCGAAGTCAATGTCGTTTCCGTCGACGAGATTGCCGAGCGCGTCCCGATAATCAGCACCGATGACGTGTTGGGGGGCATACATATTCCATCCGACGGTTATGCCAACGCCGTCGATATCACGCAGGCGCTCGCGAAGGGTGCGCGTAGTCGTGGCGCGCGAATCCATCAGGACACGAATGTAAGGAAAATTCTTACCGACGGCGTCAGGGTTGCCGGCGTCAGCACACCTCGCGGGGATATCGATTCGGACTACGTCGTGATCTGCGGCGGAATGTGGTCGCGCGATCTCGCCGCATCGGTCGGCGTCAACGTGCCGTTGCATGCCTGCGAGCACTATTACGCCTTATTCGAGTCTGTTGCCGACCTGGATCCGGCTATGCCGGTCCTGCGCGACTACGACGCCTGCACATATTATAAGTATGACGCAGGGAAGCTGCTGGTCGGCGCGTTCGAGCCGTCGGCCAGGCCGTGGGGTTCAGACGGCATCCCAGAGGATTTCTGTTTCGACGAGATCGCCGGCAATTTCGAACACTTCGAACCGATCCTGCACGGTGCAATGGCCCGCATACCGGCCTTGCAGGACGCCGGCATCCAGAAGTTTTTCTGCGGCCCCGAGAGTTTCACGCCGGATGTGCGCTATCACATCGGTCAGGCACCCGAATTGAAGAACTGTTTCGTCGCCGCCGGCCTGAACTCGATAGGGCTGCAATCCGCCGGCGGCATCGGAAAGGTGTTGTCCGAATGGATCCGGGACGGTCACCCGCCCGTCGATCTGTGGGAAGTGGATGTACGGCGGAACATGGCATTTCAGGGCAATCGCAAGTATCTGCGCGATCGGGTCAGCGAGAGCCTTGGCCTCCTGTATGCAACGCACTGGCCTTTCCGACAATACGAGACGTCTCGCGGCGTTCGCAGGTCCGCAATCCATGATCGGCTGAAGGACATCGGCGCCTGTCACGGCGAGGCTTTCGGCTGGGAGCGGCCCAACTGGTATGCCCCAGAAGGCGTCGCGCCAGAATATGAATACAGCTACGGCCGGCAAAACTGGTTCGAATACTCGGCGGCGGAACACATGGCAGTGCGTAAGGGTGTCGGATTGTTCGACCAGTCCTCGTTCGCCAAATTCCGGCTAGAGGGCCGCGATGCCACAAATGTCCTGAATCGCGTCTGCGCCAACGACATCGATCAGGATGTCGGACGACTGGTTTACACACAGTGGTTGAACGATCGGGGCGGCATCGAAACGGACCTGACGGTAACGCGGCTCGGTGAGGATGCGTTCATGATCGTCACGGCGGCGGAAACGGAAATCCGTGATTTTTGCTGGTTGAAGCAACACATCCCGGCCGATGCGCATTGCGTGCTCACAAACGTAACCTCCGGCATGGGCGTCATCTCGCTCATGGGTCCGCGTGCCAGGGATTTATTGCAGTCACTTACGCCGGTGGACATGGGCAACGATGCACATCCTTTCGCGACCAGCAGGGAGATCGAACTCGGCTACGCACTGGTGCGCGCGTCCCGCATTACTTTTGTCGGTGAGTTGGGCTGGGAGCTCTACGTGCCGACCGAGTTCATGCTCGGCGTGTATGACGAGATCGTGGCTGCCGGAGAATCGTTCGGGCTGGTTCATGCCGGCTACCACGCCCTCAACTCGCTCAGAATCGAGAAGGCCTATCGTCACTGGAGCCACGACATCACCGACGAAGACACGCCGCTCGAGGCCGGTCTGGGCTTCGCCGTCGACTTCGACAAGCCCGGCGGCTTCATAGGACGGGATGCATTACTTGCACAAAAGGAATCCGGCGTGACCAGACGGCTGGTGCAGTTCAGGCTGCAGGACCCGGAGCCGCTTCTCTATCACAACGAGCCGATATGGCGCGACGATCACCTCGTCGGCTATGTCACCTCTGCCGCCTATGGTCACTACCTGGGCGCATGTATCGGTCTCGGCTACGTGCGCCTCGAGCGAGGACAAGATCCGACGGAGGTGCTGGCGAGCAGATTCGAGATCGAAGTCGCCGGCGTCCGGGTAGCCGCCGATGCGTCCTTGCGCCCGTTCTATGATCCGAAGAACGAGCGCATACGCTGCTAAACAGTCGAGTTAGCCGGTGACCGGCACCCTTTTGGCGACCAGCTCCAGGGCCGTTTCGACGGCGACGCCGGCGTCCCGGCAATAGGCGTCAGCGCCGATAGCCTGACCGAACTCCTCGTTAAGCGGCGCGCCCCCGACCAGGACGATGTAGTCATCCCGTATGCCTTTTTCGATCAGGGCATCGATAACGACCTTCATGTAGGGCATCGTGGTCGTGAGCAGCGCCGACATCCCGAGAATGTCGGGCTCGTGTTGTTCGAGCGCTTCCAGATAATTCTCGACGGGGTTGTTGATACCGAGATTGATGACCTCGAATCCGGCGCCTTCCATCATCATGCCGACGAGATTCTTGCCGATGTCGTGAATGTCACCCTTGACCGTGCCGATAACCATCTTGCCGACAGGCTTGGCCCCCGTCTCCGCAAGGAGAGGCCTCAGCACGCCCATGCCGCCTTTCATCGCGTTTGCCGCAAGCAGGACCTCCGGCACGAACAGGATACCGTCCCGAAAATCGACACCGACGATGGTCATGCCGGCAACGAGTGCGTCGTTCAGTACCTTGTCGGCCGGCCAGCCGCGTTCGAGAAGAATCTCCGTTCCCTCGACGACTTCGTCGAGCAGGCCATCGTACAGGTCGTCATGCATCTGCTCGATGAGTTCTTCGTCTGACAGCGACTTGAGATCGATGTCATCTACATTGTTTGCGTCGTCTGGCATTTCAGCCTCGTCCCATAGCTTCGCGTGAAAGTTTAATCGGAAATTGTTCCCGAACTCTAGCATCCGTTTCATCGCTGATGTGCTTCGGGAAATAACTGCTAAGAATTTCGTTTTTCCTTTCGATGGCCTTTTCCAGCATTACCGGTTTACCGCTTTCCTCCCAGACGGTCGGGCTCGCCCGATCGCCGAAGTCGGGGTAAATGTACTCACTTTGCATCACCTGGAGTGTCTCCTCGGAGCCCAGGTAGTGTCCTGCGCCACTCAGGCAAACGTCTTTCAGATTCCCGAAGCCGAGCGTCTTGTCACTGACTTCGATGCCGCGCGTTACCCGCAGCACGGCGCCAAGAACATCATTGTCGAGCAAGAGACTCTCCGGGCAGGCGCCCAGCAGACTGGCGTACATCCCGGCCGCTTCGTAAATGATATTGGCGCCGGACAGCGCCGGCGGCACCAGTGTGTAAGCGCGCTCGGCGCCACTCTGATAGTCCGGGAACTTGGAATCCGTCATGCCGCACGCCGTGCCGAAAGGCAGATCGTAGTGATTCCCCATCTGCGCACACGCCGCCGAAAGTAGTCCCTGCTCCGGCGACCCGCCGCTCATGGCTCCGGTGCGCAGATCGGACACGAAGGGCCAGGCACCGATAATCGCCGGTGCGCCCGGCTTTATCGCGTTAACGTACACCAGGCCGCCCAGGCATTCGGCCCAGGCCTGCGAAACCGCACCCGCGAGACAGGCCGGCGTGGTCGCACCGGCCTGACCGGCCGACAGCAACAGCACGGGCATGCCACCCTCGACCGCGACACGCAGACATTCCAGGGCATCCTGCGCGAACTTCATCGGCGGCACGACGAAACAATTCGACTGGCTGACGAATGGCCGCGCCCGCCACCGGTCGTCGCCGCCGGCGATGATGTGCAGGAGCTCCAGCGACTTTTCCAGATGTGTGTAATGCGTCCATGCACTGCCGACATGCTTTTTCGTGCCCGCGACCGAGCAATAAGTCGTATTCAGATCCAGTTCGTAGTGATCGGGCACGTCGCGCATGACGCAGGTCCGTTGAAACAGGTGTATGTGTTCGCAGGTATCCGTGATTCTCGCCATGTCGTACAGATCCTGCGCCGTGGACTCGCGATAGCGGTTGCCGGCCGATTCGGCGATCATCACGGCGGCGCCGGCCGTCGCGAAATGCACCCGTGGGCCGCTGACCTGAAGATCGTGCGCCGGGTCCTGGCCGAAGAGAACCAGATTGCGCTCGGCCTGATCGAGCGCAGCCTCGACCACCGGCCGCGGCATTCTCAGGCGGCCGTCGTCGCCTAATCGTGCGCCGACGCCGGTGCAGGTCTCGATGCAATGTGGTGTCGCATCATTGAACCCGACCTCTTCCAGAATCCTGAAGATGTTGGCATCGATCGCGGCAATGCCCTGCTCTGTCAACGGCGTGTACTGGCCACCCAGCTCTCCCGGGTGCACGGGTTTGATGTCTTCCGCCAGGGGTGCGCTGCGCAGGGCCTGGCGTGCCGCCCGGCCGCCGGATCGTCGCGCCATAATCGGGTACCTCGGTTACGCCCGCAGTGGTGCTTTGACCGCGATTCTGGCGACCGGGTTCGGTGGCTTCAATCGAAATAAATTTGTACTATGCATTAGAAATAGTAATGCTAATGGGGGACACGCATGCCCGCCCGTTTGCCGCCATTGACCAGTCTGAGGGCCTTCGAGGCCGCCGGAAGACACCTGAGCTTCACGAGGGCGGCGGCCGAGCTCACGGTCACGCAGGCCGCTATCAGCCATCAGATCAAGGCGCTCGAGGAGCATCTCGGCATCGCACTGTTCGTTCGCCTGCCGCGCAAGCTGGAGCTCACCAAAGAAGGCAGTGCTCTGCTCCCCGTCGTCAGCGCATGCTTCAACCGGATCAGCGATTCGGTCGCCGAGTTGACAAAGGACACCGCAGGCACGGCGATCACCATCAGACTCGCGCCGTCTTTCGCAGCCAGATGGCTGTCACCGCGCCTCGAAGACTTTCGCCGGAAACATCCCGACATCAATCTTGACCTGAAGCATTCGAATGCGGCGGTTGATTTCGAACGCGAGAACATCGACCTCGCCGTGACCTACGGCAAGGGTGACTGGCCAGGCGTCGTCGCCGATCCCGTCCTGGTCCTGGACTTTTTCCCGGTGTGCTGCCCCGCGTTCATGGAGGGCGCCGATCCTCTTACGAATGCTCGCAATCTATGTCACTACACATTGCTGCATGATGCGGATCATCGAAACTGGACCGACTGGCTAAGCCTTGCCGGACTTTGCGACATCGATCCGAAGCGCGGCACGGTCGTGGACGATACCAATGTGCTGATCCAGGCTGCGATCGACGGGCTGGGAGTTGCACTGGGCTCGACCGTTTTCGTCAAGGACCATCTGGAGTCCGGGCGTCTCGTCAAACCATTCGACCCGGTGTTGCACAGCGATTTCGCGTATTACGTTGTCTGCCCGAGACCACACCTTGAACGTCCGGGGGTTCGTCAATTCAAGGAGTGGCTGCTCACACGGGCCGATACTGCCATCGACCCGTCCGAGGCTTCTTTGGCGCCCCATTAAGTGATAAAAAGGCCGGAATTTCAGACCTGCGCGAGACGAGCAAGTGAGCGGTTTTCTGACCGATCCCCAACGCAAGGATTACGACGATCTGGGATATCTATTCCCGGTCAACGTGATGAGCGAGACCGAGGCGGACACCCATCACCGGCGGCTGCTCGCGGTCGAGTCGGCGCATGGACCGATGCACTATCGCGTCAAGCCGTACCTGATCGTCCGATCGGCCTGCGAGATCGCGACGCACCCGCTCTTGCTCGACGCCGTTGAATCGATACTCGGGCCTGACATTCTCCTGTGGGACAGCGCCTACATCGTAAAGGAGACGTGCAGCGAGGGATTCGTGAGCTGGCATCAGGACCTGACCTATTGGGGCCTGGAAATGGATTCCGATGACGATCTGTTGACTGCCTGGGTCGCGCTGACGCCGGCGACAACGGAAAACGGTTGTATGCAGTTCGTCGACGGTTCACACCGGAAGGGAACATTCGCCCACAAGGACACATACGACGAAAAAAACATTCTGCATCGCGGCCAGTCGATCCAGGACGACTTCGAGCAAAATCGGATCACACAAATAGAGCTGACGCCAGGGCGGGCGTCGTTTCACCATGGGCTGACCGTGCATGCATCGAACCCGAACCGTTCGGACAAGCGTCGCGTTGCGTTGTCCCTGCAGTACGCGAAGCCTGCCGTGCGTCAGGTCGTCGGAAACGAAGAATCGGCAACCCTCGTTCGCGGCACAGATGACTATGGCCATTTCCTCCCGGAACCATTCTGCAAAACCGACTTCGCACCGGACAATGTCGCGTTTCAACTGGAAGCCGAGCGCAGGAAGCGAGACGTCTATGACACTGCATGAGAAAGCGTTGCACTCGCGCTACCCCGAAGCCCAATGGCGGATCCGGCTCGATCTCGCGGCATGCTACCGGCTTGCCGACATGTTCGGATTTTCCGACATCGTCTGGAACCACATTACGGCGAAAGTTCCCGGTTCAGAGCATTTCCTGATCAATCGATTCGGGCTGCGTTACGACGAAGTGACCGCTTCGAATCTCGTTACGCTTGACCTGTGCGGCAATGTCATCGATCCGGGCACGGCCACGAGCGAAGAAGACACGAACCGGACCGGGTTCATAATTCACAGTGCCGTTCATGCTGCCAGACCGGAGGTGGCCTGCGTCATGCATTGCCACTCGTCGGCGGGTCTGGCGGTATCCGTACTCAAAGACGGCCTCGTCCCGATGGTTCTGGACGCCATGCCGTTTTATAACCGGGTCGCCTATCACGATTTCGAAGGACTCTCGATCGACGAGGAGGAGCGTTCGAGGCTGGCGGCGGACCTCGGCGACCGCAAGGTCATGATCCTGCGCAACCACGGTCTTCTGACCTGCGGGGAGACCGTCGGCGAAGCGTTCATGCTGATGTACTACCTCGACCGCGCCTGCGCAGTTCAGATGCAGGTGCTCGGCACCGGACGGGAATTCGAGCTGCCGTCTGCCGATGACTGCGAACGGTCGGCAAGTGATGCCGCCCGGTACCCGCACGGCAAGTATGAGTGGCCGGCCCTGCTGCGGCTGGTCGAAAAGAACTCGCCGGAATACCGCAGCTGAAGCACGGTGAGCGTACCGGCATGATTCATGCGCTCACGCCCGTTGCGGCATTGCTCATAGGCGTCGCGATACTCCTGACCGGACAGGGGTTGCAAGGCACGCTGGTACCGGTACGCGCAGGCCTGGAGAACTTTTCGACGATTTCCATCGGCCTCATCGGCGCGGGTTATTTTCTCGGTTTTACCGTCGGTTGTCTCAAGACCGGCACCCTCGTCCGCCGCGTCGGTCACGTTCGTGTTTTCGCAGCGATGACAGCACTCGCCTCGGCAATGCCATTGCTGCAGGGCATGTGGACCGAAGCCTGGATCTGGGGACTGATGCGACTGATTACCGGTTTCTGCTTCGCGGTCCTCTATGTGGTCATAGAAAGCTGGATCAACGAACGCTCGACGAATGAAAACCGCGGCATAGTTTTTGCGACATACGTCGTCATAACGTTGACTGTGATGGCCGGGGGACAGCTGATGCTGCTGCTATTCGATCCGATGCAACTGCGCGTGTTTGCCATCGCCTCGGTGCTGGTATCGCTTGCGGCAATTCCGGTTGCCATGTCGACAGCACAGTCTCCGGGGCAGCCCCAGTCGGTCAAGCTGGACGTATTGCGCCTTTATCGGTTTTGCCCGACCGCGACGCTCGGTTGCCTGGTGGTGGGCCTGACCAACGGCTCGTTCTGGTCGCTGGCGCCGGTATTTACGGCGGGCTACTCCACCGATGTGTCGCTGGCCGCCTGGTTCATGACCAGCGGCGTCATCGGCGGCGCACTCGGCCAGTGGCCGCTCGGTTATCTTTCGGACAAGGTCGGCCGTCGCCAGGTGCTGGTCGCGGCAGCCATCGGCGGCGGGATCACCGGGCTGGTGATCGTCATGCTCGGTTCGGATCTGAGCTTGCTGAAGATCAACCTTCTGGGTGCCGCCTGGGGGGCGATGGCATTTCCGCTGTATTCGATCTCCGTCGCGCACGCAAACGACTACGCCGATCCGGACGATTACGTGAGGATCTCCAGCGGGCTGTTGCTCATGTACGGCTCCGGTGCGGTCACAGGACCGTTTCTGGCATCGGCCGCCATGACTCTCGTGGGCTCGCCGGGCCTGTACCTGTTCAGCGGTGCGATGCACGTGTTCCTCGTGGTTTACGTCGTTGTTCGGACTTTTCGGAGGGAGCCGGCACCGGAAGATCAGCACATCGCATTCAGCGACGCGCTTGCAACGACCTACACCGCGTCACAGGTTTATGAAGAGGAAATCCAGGCTCATGCAACGGCGGAGTAAGGACTGATGTCGCAAGCAATGACCTCCAGGATGCCGAATCTCATGACCGGTGTACAGCTCCTGGGACACGGCGATTTCAACCAGCTCGTTTATCGAACGGACATCCCCACGCCGCGGCCTGCCACAGGCGAAGTACTGATCCGCGTAGCTGCGGCCGGGATCAACAACACGGACGTCAATACGCGTACAGGCTGGTATGCAAAGAGCGCACGAGGTCCGACGGATGATGGCACCGACCAGGAATCGGCCGCAGCCAGCGGCAGCTGGTGGGGCGATTCATTGCGATTTCCCAGGATCCAGGGCGCCGACTGCTGTGGAACGATTGTTGCCGTTGGCGACGGTGTCGATGAACGACGAATCGGTGAGCGCGTGCTCGTGCGGCCGATTCAGAGCACCGCCGATCCTGAATACCCGCACTCTTTCAATACCTTCGGCGCGGACGTGGACGGTGCCTTCGCACAATTCACCAAGTGCGATTCGGCGCAGGCCCTGATGGTCAAGAGCGACTGGAGCGACGTCGACCTCGCGTCTATCCCCTGCGCGTTCACGACGGCCGAGGGCATGCTTTCTCGCGCCGCCGTCGGGGCCGAACGCGTGCTGATAACCGGCGCATCGGGCGGTGTCGGCTCCGCTGCCGTGCAATTGGCGAAGCGTCGTGGCGCGACGGTTTATGCCGTCGCCGCCGCCAAGAAGGCGAACGACGTACTCGCGATCGGCGCCGATCACGTCGTCGACAGGGATGAGTCGCTCGCTGATGCGCTCGGTGCAAGTTCCGTCGATGTCGCCATCGATCTTGTCGGGGGACCCCGATGGCCGGAGATTCCGGACATCCTGAAAGCCGGCGGCCGTTACGTCGTTTCCGGAGCGATTGCCGGACCAATTGTCGAGCTCGACTTGCGTACGCTTTATCTCAAGGACCTGACGTTTTTCGGCAGAACTTACCAGGGTGATGAAATATTCACGAACTTGATCGGCTATGTCGAACGCAATGAAATTCGGCCGGTCGTCGCGAAGACGTTTAGTCTGAAAGACATTGTCGAGGCGCAGCAGACTTTCCTGTCCAAAGATCACACCGGAAAGATCGTTCTCGTTCCGCCGCAATGAGGTTGCTTATGCTATTTCCTCACGAAGTCCCTGAAACAGACTGACGCAGAGCATCAACAGCACGAAACAAAACGGCAGGGCGACCGAGATGGCCAGCGCTTGCAATGAGGCGACCCCGCCGCCGAGCATCAAGGCGATCGCGACTAGGCCGACCAGCACGCACCAGAATACGCGCTGCTGCACGGGCGCATTCATTTTGCCGCCGGCCGTAATCGTATCGACAACGAGTGACCCGGAATCGGCAGACGTTACGAAGAATATAGCGATCAACACGACGCCGACCACCGACATGAATGTGGTGAACGGCAAGCCTTCGAGCATCTTGAACAGCGCGAGTTCGGGAACGGAGTCGGCGACACCCCGGTAACCGTCGGTAAACAGCTGGTCGAGCGCCGTTCCGCCGAAGGCCGACATCCAGATGATGCCGATCACGGTCGGTATGATGAGCACCCATGTGACGAACTCCCGCACCGTGCGCCCAAAGCTGACGCGGGCGATGAACATGCCGACAAACGGCGACCACGCGATCCACCACGCCCAGTAGAATGTCGACCACCCGTGATAGAAGTCCAGGTCCTCGCGGCCGATCCAGTTGCTCAAGAGCGGCAGGTAATAGACGTAATCGACGACCGCGCTGCCGAACGTGCCGGCGAGCACGAGCGTCGGACCCGCGATAATGACGAACAGCAGCAGGAAAGCTGCGATCACCATATTGATCTCGCTGAGCCGCTTCACGCCCTTGTCCAGTCCCGCGATGACCGATACGAGCGCGATCGCGATGATTCCCGCAATGATGCCCACTTTCGTTGCGCCGGATGGTGACACCTCGAACAGATAGTACAGGCCGCCGGCCATCTGCTCGGCGCCGAGACCCAGCGAAGTCGCGAGACCGAAAAGTGTCGCCAGCACCGCCGTGATGTCCACGATGTGGCCCAGCGGGCCCCATGCCGCTTTTCCGAACAGCGGATAGAAGGACGAACGGAGCGTCAGGGGCAGCCCCCGGTTGAAACAGAAAAAAGCCAGCGCCAGACCCACGACCGCATAGACCGCCCAGGCATGCAGTCCCCAGTGCAGAATGGCCGACGACATGCCCGCCGCCCTCGCCGCCTCCGTATCGGCCGGGTCGATGCCGATCGGCGGATGCAGCGTATGTGTCACAGGCTCGAGCACGCCGAAGAACATCAGCCCGATGCCGACGCCCGCGGCGAACAACATGGCCAGCCATCCCGGATAGCCATAACGGGGCCTGGCCTCCGCTCCGCCGAGGCGAACGCGGCCCAGCTTGCTATAGGCAACGACCAGGCAGAACAGGACGAAGAAGTCCTCCGATATCATAAAGGTCCAGTCGAACTTGGTGGTTATCCACACTCTCATGTCCTGGAATGCGGCCCCGGCGGAGTCGAGGAACATCAGCGTACCGGTCACGAACGCTACGACGAGAATCGCGGATATCAGGAATACGGGTCCATGAATATCCAGCCCGAGGACCTGAATGTTGTCCTGTCCCGGCTCGTGCCGGATCTCAGTCTTGAATATCCTTGACGAATCATTTTCCTGCGCCATGCAATGCTTCCCTCATTCAGCCCCGAACTGCATGCAGGGCGTGTTTCAAATTGACACCTCGAGACCCGGAGTCTGCCGGCTGCCAGGCGCGGCGGAATGACGAGTCACGCTCTCGTTCAATCAGCGCCGGACCTGTGTGGCAGCGCGGATCGAGCGGCCGGGGCAGCTGGTCGTTCCTATTCTTCATCGATATGTCGTGATTAGCACAGGCAGAGTCGCATACAGACAGCCCTCAACGCGATGACTGTTATAGTTTTCAGGGTGTCCTGTATGGTGCCAACAGAGTAGTCGCGACGCAATTTGCGACTGTGCACTGGCTTGTCCGTTTTGCCAAGAAGCGGAACGTGAGTTTCTTTCCGGGGGGAATAGCATGTCTCAAAAGAACAGACCAACCAATACCGTTTTGTCTGCAGCAATTGCTGTCGCCTTAAGCGGCGGCACGGCGACAGCTCAGGAAGAGCCCACTCGCTTCATCGAAGAGATCACCGTTACCGCGACAAAACGCGCGCAGCCGATGCAGGACATCCCAGTATCGATCGTGGCGATGACCGGCGATATGGTTGATGAACTCGGCGTCGACAATTTCGAAGAGTACGTACAGTATCTGCCGAATGTCGTCTGGACCGGTCGCGGACCAGGACAGGCCGAGCTCTACATCCGCGGCACCGCGACCGAGCAGTCGTCAATCACGATTACGTCCATCCAGGCAACGGCACCGGCCGTGGCGCTGTATCAGGACGAGCAGCCCGTGTCCTTCTCCGGCCGCAACCTGGACGTCTATGCCACGGACCTGGAACGCATCGAGGTTCTGCCGGGGCCTCAGGGCACGCTGTTCGGCGCGAGCTCCCAGACCGGCACGGTGCGGCTGATCACAAACAAGCCCAATCACAGCGACTTCGAGGGTGGCTTCGACACGAAGTTCAGCCTCACGAGCGGCGGCGAGCCCAGCACCGCGATACGGGCCTACCTGAACCTGCCGCTCACCGACAAGCTGGCGTTCCGGATTGCCGCCTTCACCGACAAGGCCGGCGGCTGGATCGACAACGTGCCAGGCACGTATGCGAGCGACATAGAGGTCATTAATCGCAACGCGATCAGCGGCTCCGCACATATCTGCACCGGCGATCCGGCTGTCGACGGTCCCATAAGTGGCACTGACTGCGGCGGTGTTCGGGCAACCGTGGCAGTGGCCGACAACAGCACACTGGTGGAGCAGGACTTCAATGAAGCGACATACAGCGGCGCCCGATTCGGCTTCTCCTACCTGTTCAATGACAACTGGGATTTGCTGGTCCAGCACACCAACCAGACCCTGGCGACCGAAGGCGTATTCGAGTACGACCCGAACATAAGCGGTGAAGAATCCGTCAACCGCTTCCGGCCGACCACGAATCAGGACGAGTTCGGGCTGACGACCTGGACCGTCACCGGCCGTATCGCCGAGCTGGAGCTGACCTATACCGGTGGGTTTCTCGACCGCGAGGTCTTCTATACCCAGGATTACACGGGCTACACCAATGGTGGTGGCTACCAGGCCTACTACATCTGCACCGGTGGCTACTCGAGTGCCACGCAGTGTTTCGACCCGACGAAGCAGTACCTCGGTAATACGACCAATGAGCGATTCACAAACGAGATCCGCATCAATACGGATCCGGAAAGGCGCTGGCGTGTAACGGCCGGCGTGTTCTTCGACGACGCAGAGAGCACCTCGGATGGGCAGTTCCAGTATTTTGGTACCCAAGTGTTCAATCACCGTTCTGCGCCCGGCACGATTACGTCTGATGGCTTGCCACCAGATCCGAGCGGCTCAAATATCGTCAGCACCGTGGAAGGCGTGGTCAGCCCGTTTTCCCGTGGTCCGCAGACAACCTTCGTCAACAGTTTCACGCGCAAGGAGGAACAGATCGCATTCTTCGGCGAGTTCGCCTTCGACATCACGGATGACCTGACGGTGAGCATCGGCGCCCG
>JBHHWI010000011.1:0-44394 GCA_046756445.1 Woeseia sp.
TTTCTTGCCTGACGTCCTTTGGAAAGTCCGCATTACCTCGGCGGACAAAGTCGGTGGACGCAACGCCTAATCTCTGACCATAGAGGAGAGGATGTTGCAGATGAAGTAGCGTCCGGGGACCGCCAGCGCCCAAGAGCAGAAGACCCTGATGTGTGATCGCTGTCACCAACTGTGTGCGCCAAGCTAGCTAGTATTCGACATATGTCGCTATTTGGTAAGGGAAAAGCATGGCGTCGCTATACGCTCCCATGGGCCCGATTAATTGCCGGCGTGGCGCCGTCGATTCGGGTGCTACCTCCTGTCCTGAGTAAACCGCGACTGGCAGCGTTATGGGTTTTGAGCGCTCGTCGAGCCCAGTTGGCACTGGTCGTTATTGCCCTAGTTCTGGCCGCAGCAGGGCCCACCGCGTTTGGCGCGATTTCGAACACCGTTTTTCCAGACGTGACCGAGGAGAGACGCGTACTTGGGATCTTCAAGCGCGACCGGACTTACGAAGATCCGAGAAGGGACAACCTATACGAGTCGCTGATCGTGGCCAGCTGGACCCTGGGTTCCGGGTACTTTCTGCTATTGCTCTTTAATCATGCTCCAGCTGCGGTTCGACTGGGCCGGCGTCGTGGCCGCGCTTTGCTGGCCAGGGCGGAGGAGGCCAGTGATCCGCTTGAGAGTGCACGACTGTACACCGCAGCGCACGGGCTGATGACCGGGGCCCTGGCTCATGGCGAGGCACCGGACCGCGAAGGCGCAATGGATTGGCAGGAACCGGCCAAGACGATGCTGATCTCGATGACCAAGCCCGAGACCACGCGGTTTCTTGGTACCGACAATCGCTATCGGCTGGACAAGGTCATTGGCAGCGGCGGCATGGGCGTGGTTCACGAGGGATTCGACACTGTTCTGGAACGGCCGGTGGCTTTCAAGCAGCTCTTCGCTCACTTGGTCAACGAACCCGAACAGATACAGCGCTTCCGGCAAGAGGCAACGGCACTCGCGGCGCTCAATCACAACCACATCGTCGGAATCTATGATCTGCTCGAAGAAGCAGGCAGCTTCTGGATAGTTATGGAACTGCTGACCGGCGGAAGTCTGGGTGACAAAGTGCGTGACGGCGAGACGCTGCCAATTGCGTATTGCGTTGACGTCATCTGCAAGATTGCCAACGGTCTCGGCTATGCCCATGACCAGGGCATGGTGCATCGGGACGTGAAGCCCATGAATATTCTATTTACTGCCAGCGGAACGCCCAAACTGGCGGACTTTGGCAACGCGAAAATTGCCGTGCCAAGCGTGCATACGCAGCATGGTGTAACACTCGGATCGCCGATCTACATGAGCCCGGAACAGGCAGCCGGGGAGGTGGCCGATCGTCGCAGCGACATCTATTCGCTGGGGGTGACTCTGTATCACCTGATCACTGGCAAAGTACCGTTCGACGGTGACCTGGGGGCTATTCTCGCGCAGCACATTGGCCAGGCACCAGAAGCACCAAAGAAGGTCAACGACGAGATACCTGACGAATTGTCCGATGCCGTGTTGGTCATGCTGAGCAAGAAATCAGAGGACCGCTACCAGGACACCGGACAGGTGATTGCAGCGCTTCGTGGCTCGATTGCAATGACCAAGGTTGGCTGAGGTAAGAGAAACCAGAATGGAGATTCAGTGATGTCGCAACTAGCACTATTGGTGGACGATGTAGTGGTCAGCATCTTCCCACTGGACAAACCCGTTATCACGATTGGACGTGACGCAGAATGCGACATCCGCGTTGAAGAGACATCGGTCAGCGGATGCCACGCCAAGCTGGAGATCAAGCCGAGCGAGTTTCTCGAAGGGCAGGAGGACATTTTTGTCGAAGATCTCGGCAGCACGAACGGCACGATGGTCAATGATGAAAGGATCGACCGATGTCAGCTCAAGCCCGACGATGTTATCGAGATCGGCTGGAACAAGTTCAAGCTCATTGACGACACTCAACGTAACCGCGAAACCACAGCGTTCATTGGGCGTGTTTGATGTAACCCACCAGGAGAATTGCCATGGCGGCCAACAGCACAATTGATACAAATTCACTTTTCAAGGCGGTAGAGGCAGTCTGCTTCACGATTGGTCCCGCGGTCACTGCCTATTTTCTATCCAACTTCACAGTCGATTCTTACGGCTATTATTACCGGGATATGGAAGGCGGAATTGCCTTCGGTGTACTGATTATTGCGGCCGGGTTCTCACTCCGTTATTGGCGGACTGCAAAATGACTGGATCATCGTTATTCGTGCCTGTATAGGTCTGATAGCTCTCGCTGTGCTGAGTGGTTGCGTGGCGCAAGCATCGATATCAGTTCCATATCTCGAATAGCCTGCCCAAATTGACGTCCCTGAAGGTCGTATGCCGCCTCCAGGTAAGTGCCGCATCTGGTATCCGGAAACGCCGCCCGGACAGCTGCCACCTCCAGGCCATTGCTATGACCTGCAGCACCAGGTGCCGCCTGGTGTGATCCTCGTGCGCGGTTGAGCCACGCAAGATTCAACCTCAGCGATAGAATATGTGGTTTCCTATGCGCGCCGTGCGTGTGCGCGGGCGCGTCCACGGCACCGCTATTGACGTGCTGTGAAAGAACAAAGCGCCTCGGGTAGGATCGGACGGCGGATCTGTCAACAATCTTGCTGAGTTTTGGCTCGCCCCTCGCCTCCCAGTAAAGAGCAAGCGAGAGGCATTGGTGTTCAGTTCTCAGGTGACGGGTTTCCGCGTTCGCTTCGCCCAGAATCGATAGCCCAATAGCTATCCCGATGAGTGTGAGACGTCCTGTCTGTTGATTTGCATCCAATATTGACCATGCTTTTGCATGTTGGAATTGACCCGGTCTGGTACGGCTCCGAGCAACGCTGCCAAACCGTTAGACCGTTGCAGCCGGGTTAATTTCGGATGCAAACATATACTGTTTTTGGCTCAAATTTCGGTGCAAATCAACAAACGGAGTGATGGTTCGATTACTATGGCACCGTCAGACGAAAGGGACGGCAACAGACAACATCGAACCTTAGGCCACCGCGCCACATCTCGACTCTACCGAGCCCCGACCTTTTGACCAACCGCAATTGAGTCATAGGAGCGTCCGCTGGCTTCGCGAGCGGACCGTAAATTCTTCGGAATAATCTCCTGAAGAAATCTGCCTCTTATCCTTGCTGCTAACCAAAGGAAATCAGATACTTACGCCATTGAAAAACGGCCGATAAGAGGCACTCGGAAATGGCGTTAAGTGGCTGAAATAAAAGAGAAAACAAGCGTTCTCTTCGTCTGCATGGGCAATATCTGCCGGTCGCCGACTGCCGAGGGCGTGTTTCGCAAGGTGGTCAGTGACGCGGGCCTCGATGCCCGGATCCGGGTGGACTCGGCCGGGACCCATGCGTATCACGTGAATGAGCCACCGGACCGGCGGGCGCGGGTCGCCGCGGAGCGCCGGGGCTTCGCGCTCGACAATATACGGGCACGCCGCGTCATGATGGACGACTTCGACAACTTCGATCATATCCTGGCGATGGACGAGGACAATCTGCTGATCCTCAGGGAGAGCGCTCCGGAACATCACCGCGGCAAGGTGCGGCTGTTTCTGGAATTCGCCGGCTCGGCCCGCGGGACGGAAGTGCCCGATCCTTACTACGGCGGCTCGTCGGGATTCGAGCGCGTGCTGGACTTAGTCGAGGAAGCGTCCCGGGAGTTACTCGAGACGCTCCGCCGATCGAGTAAGCTGGACTAGTCCTTTTCCGCCGTCTCCGGTTCTGCCGGTTCGGCCGCAGGGTCCTGCGGTTCCCAGGGGAGCAGTCTGCCTTGCGGTTTTTCGTCCTTGGTTTCGGGCTCCGCTGCGGGCTCGCTGGCCGGCTCATCGATTCTAGCCGCAGGCGCTTTGGCCCTGCGTTCGAGGGTCGGGGCGGGATCGTCCACGTCCAGTCTGAGCACCGGCAGTTCGGGTTGCGTGTCCTCGTAGCCAGGCGGCCGGTCCTCTGTGCCGGGTGACTCGAGCGGTGGTTTTTCCACCGGAGTCTCCGGAACCATCGAGACGACGATCGGATCGTCCACCGGAGCCGCCGAGCGCTCGGTGTCAACCGGCGCTTCGTTTACAGGCTGACCGCTTCCGGGCTGCGGTGTGGCAGCAAGGTCGTCAGTCGGTCGCCGGCGGCGCTTTCCAGCACGGCTGCGGCGGTTCGTTCCGGTCTTCCTGGCATCGCCTTTGGCTTCGTCGCGGGCTTGCTTGCGAGCCTCGTCCTGCGGCCTTTTTTCCTTTCGCTGAGGCTCCTTTGCCGCGGTCTTCTTACTGCGTTTCCTGCCCTGCTGCTTGGCGCGTGCCTTGGTCTGGGATGGCGCCGGTTTTCTGGCATCGCTGCGACGGCGGCCACGCTGCGTCCGGCTACGCGCATCCGGCTTCTTCTTGGTCCGCTTCGGCGTCCGCCGTTTCTTCTTCTTGCGCGTATCGGTCGATGCGCTGAACAGCCGTGCCAGGCGAGTAAAGAGGCCGGGTCCCTTCTTCTTTTTTCGTTTCGGCGCCGGCGCGCGGGGGGTCACGGTCGCGATGGCGGCCGGCTCGACGGTCTTGCGTTCCTGCATGGTCTGCGGGAGTTCGGGTTCCTCGTCGGTGTCCGCCAGGGCATAACTGGTGCCGACGTTCTCGGGCAGTTCGACCTGGTCGTCCCTGACTCTGCGGACCTGGTAGTGCGGCGTCTCCAATGCCGGATTGGCAACCAGGATGACCTGCGTCTCGCTGCGCGACTCCAGGCTCTGCACCCAATTGCGTTTCTCGTTCAGGAGGTATGTCGCGACCTCGACCGGCAGCTGCGCGATCACCTTGGCCGTGCGTTCCTTGCGTGCTTCTTCGCCGATGATGCGAAGAACTGCAAGCGCCAGCGATTCGACGCTGCGAATATTGCCTATTCCCGAGCAACGCGGGCAGGTCATATAGCTCGATTCGCCCAGGGAGGGACGAAGGCGCTGACGCGACATTTCCAGCAGGCCGAAGCGTGTGATCTTGCCGATCTGGACCCGCGCCCGGTCCTGACGCACGGCTTCACGCAGCCGGTTCTCGACCTCGCGCTGATTCCTCTGCGGCCCCATATCGATGAAGTCGATCACGATCAGCCCGCCAAGGTCCCGAAGCCGTAGCTGGCGGGCGATCTCCTCGGCGGCCTCGAGGTTGGTGCTCAGCGCCGTCGCCTCGATGTCCCCGCCCTTGGTCGCTCTGGCGGAGTTGATATCGATCGAGACCAGCGCCTCGGTATGGTCGATGACCAGACTGCCGCCGGACGGGAGGGACACCGAGTGCGAGAACGCAGACTCGATCTGGCTCTCGATCTGGTACCGCGTGAATAACGGAACGGAGTCAGTGTAATGTTTCAGCTTGCGCAGATTGTGCGGCATGACCTGCTCGACGAATTCCTGCGCTTCCCCGAAGGTCTTTTCGTCATCGACGAGAATCTCGCCGATCTCGTTGGTCAGGTAGTCGCGCAACGCGCGAACGATGGCGTTGCTTTCGCGATAAATGAGAAACGGGGACGGGCGTTCGACGACGACTTTCTTGATGGCCTCCCAGACTGCGAGCAGATTTTCCAGGTCCCAGGCGAGTTCCTCGCCGCTGCGGTCGATCCCGGCGGTGCGCAGGATAACGCTCATGTCCTTGGGCACTTCGATTTCGGAGAGTGATTTGCGTGCGAGATCGCGCTCCTGACCGATGATGCGTCGTGATACGCCGCCCGATCGCGCCTTGTTCGGTTTCAGGACGATGAACCGGCCGGCAAGGCTGACATAGGTCGTCAGCGCAGCACCCTTGGTGCCGCGCTCTTCCTTGTCGATCTGAACGACGATGTCCTGTCCCTCCTTGAGGACCTCTTTGATATTCGGCTTGTCGCCTTTCTCGACCTCGCTGATGAAGTACTCGGAGGAGATTTCCTTCAGGGGGAGGAAGCCGTGGCGTTCCGCGCCGTAGTTGACGAACGCCGCCTCGAGGCTCGGCTCGATGCGCGTGATCGTTCCCTTGTAGATATTGGCTTTCTTACGCTCGCCGGACGGTAACTCTATGTTCAGGTCGTACAGGCGCTGGCCATCGACCATCGCCATTCGCAACTCCTCTTCCTGGGTTGCGTTTATCAACATTCTTTTCATGATGCCCTACTTGATTATTGATGTCGGGCAGCGAGAGCTTGAGGCGGGGAGTGGCCAGAGAGACCGCGCAGGGATCGCCGGCGCATATAGCGCGAGGCGGGAAGCCCCCTGACGAGGGGCTTATAGACTTCGACGTGGCCCGATCGCGTGCGATCCGGCCCCTTGGAAAACCGATCATTAATACCCTGCGGCCAGGCCGCTCTGGCGCTCGCCGGTAAGCCGTGCTCGCTGCCAGGTGGTGAGAGTCTCGCCTTTGGCGAGGCCCAAAATAATTCACAATCACGACCGTTCAGAGGTTTAAGCTGTCGTGTTGCACTAGTTGCGCGGCGGAAATCGAGTCCCAATGCTGCGCAGGGCGGTAATATAACACAGCAGTCCTCACCGGCAACGTGAAACAACCCATGGTTAAGGCTCAGGAATCCCGCAAGACTATGCAGACCGGCGTTCGGAAGATCCGGATCGACGGGGACGTCGCCGGCCAGCGCATCGATAATTTCCTGATGACTGCGTTGCCCGGCGTTCCCAGGAGCCGGATCTACCGCCTGTTGCGCCGGGGCGAGGTGCGCGTGAACGGCGGCCGCGTCCGGGCCGAATACAGGCTCGGGCCCGGAGACGAGGTCCGCATACCCCCGGCGCGTGTCAGCATATCGGGCTCTGCGCCTCCGGACGAGGCGCAGCAAATGCTGGACCGGGTGATCTATGAGGACAAGCGGCTGCTGGTCCTCGACAAGCCCTCCGGTGTGGCCGTCCACGGCGGCAGCGGCGTCAGCCACGGTGCGGTCGAGTTGCTGCGCGACTCGCGCGACGACCTCCGGCGCCTGTCACTGGTCCACCGGCTCGATCGCGACACGTCCGGCTGTCTCGTGCTGGCGAAGAGAAAAAGTGCGTTGCGCGAGTTACACGAGAAATTTCGTCAGAGAGTGGTGGAGAAAAACTATCTGGCGCTGGTGGCCGGCGACTGGCAGCGGGGCGACTACCTGATCGATGCACCGCTAATTACGCAGCATCGCAAGAACAGAGAGCGTTATGTCATCGTGAGCGGGGAGGGAGTGCGGGCAAGAACGCGAGTCAGATTGTCACGCACGTTCGGGAGGTTCAGCCTGCTTCAGTGTCAGCCCCTGACCGGACGCACCCACCAGATCCGGGTGCACGCCCAATACATGGGTCATCCGCTGGTCATCGACCAGCGTTACGGCGAGCCCCAAGCCAATCTCGAGGCGGAAGAACTCGGTCTCAGCCGGCTTTTTCTGCACGCCCAGTCGATCTCGTTTCCGGATGAATCCGGCAACGAGCTGCATTTCACGGCGCCGCTGGCCGACGACCTGGATCAATTCCTGGCAAGGCTAAACGGTGCCGGACACTAACTTTCCGAACTTGTCGAGCTGCGGATAGGCGGCGCCGGACTTGCTGACAAGTTCGATAAGTTCGGAAAGTTAGTGTCCGGCACCTTATGGCAACAGGTAGCCCAGCTTGCGCAGCGTCTCCGCCAGCCAGATCATGGGTAAGCCGATCAACGCGGTGGGGTCATCCGTCCGGACCGATTCGAACAGCACGAAGCCTGCGCCTTCGATCTTGAAGCTGCCGGCGCAGTCGTAGGGCTGGTCGTGTCGCAGGTAAGTCTCCGCGAGGCGCAGGTCGAACTGTCGGAATCGCACCGTGGTTCGGTCGATATGCTCGTGCCGCGTCCGGCCGGCAGGGTCTAGCACACAGACGGCGGTCAGGAACTGTACCGCCTTGCCCGATGCCGCCAGCAACTGCTCGATTGCCGTCCGGAGATCGCCGGGCTTGCCGAGAACCTGACCATCGAGGACTGCGATCTGGTCGGCACCGATGATCAATGCGTCGCGATGCGCGCTCGAGACCGCCTCGGCCTTCTCCCGGGCGAGACGCGATACGAAGTATTCGGGCGGCTCGGTGCCGTCGTCGGTCTCGTCGACATTCGGCGAGACCGTCTCGTATTCGTCCAGGAACCGGTCCAGGAGGCCCCGCCGGTACGACGAGGAGGAGGCCAGGACGATAGGCGCGGCGGCAGGGTTTTGCACGATTTATCAATATGTTGTGTACGACCGGCGAGTGTACCTGCTTTTCTTTGACAGCGCCGGTCCGGGCCCTTATGATGCGCGCGCCATGACCAATGCACTCACTGATCATGCGCTGCCGTCTGCGCTGGCCGGACGTGGTCAAGTCATTGAAACAAAAGGGAAATTAGTGGATTTTCGCCGTCTCAGGGAGGTCGTGGCGGCAGATCTGGCTGCGCTCGCACCCGGCGTCAGGCCCAAAGAATGGCGGCACGCCCCGATAGACATTAGACTGGCGTTTGGCTGGGCCGATGCGCGCCGGCAGATACCGGCGCTGGAAGGGCGGATCTCGGCAAGAATTGATGCGGTTTGTCAGCGATGTCTGGAACCGTTTGAACTATCACTAGACGCACAGTTGAAATTGATGTTGCTCATCCCCGGTGGTGATGCAACGGCGCTGGAAGAATACGAAATCTGGGAGACGGCGAAAGAGACTGTGCGGCCCCTGGACATTGTGGACGAGGCGCTGATTATGGCGATGCCTCTGTCGGTGGCTCATGAGGATACCGGGGACTGTGGTCCGCTGGTGAAAAAACTGGCTGCAAAGGAATCGGGCAGGAATCGCCCGTTTGCCGATCTGAAATCACGGATGCGCGACTCGCATCGGTAGCACATTTACTGGAGGCTTAAATGGCTGTTCAAAAAAGTCGCAAGACACGATCCAGGCGCGGAATGCGACGCTCACACGACAAATTGAAAGGGCCTTCTCTGTCGGTCGATCCGAGCACGGGTGAAACGCATCTTCGGCATCGCGTTACGCCAGACGGGTTTTACCGCGGCAAGCAGGTCGTCGTACAGCCTGCAGAAGACGAAGAAGAGTAGGCGACCGCACTCTCGGGTTGTCGACCCCGTGGGCAAAGCCTCGGTAATTTCTCTCGATGCGATGAGCGGCGATCTGGGCGCCGAGGTCGTCGTGCGTGCGGCGTACTCGTCGCTCGAAAAACATCCGAACCTGAGTCTCGTGCTGGTCGGTGACGAGGCGGAGCTGTCCGGTCACATAACAAGAATCGTGGGCAGAGAGGCCCGGCTCAGCACTCGCCATACGACCGAAGTGATCGGCATGTCCGAGTCGCCGGCGGATGCACTTCGCAAGAAAAAAGACTCCTCGATGCGCGTTGCCGTCAATATGGTCAAGGAAGGATCGGCGCAGGCCTGTGTCAGCGCCGGCAACACCGGTGCGCTGATGGCGACGGCCAAGTACGTGCTCAAGATGCTGCCCGGCATCGACCGGCCGGCGATCATCGCCGAGCTCCCCTCGATCGGCGGCACCGTTCACATGCTCGATCTGGGCGCCAATACGGTCGGTAGTCCGGAGCAACTGTTCCAGTTCGCCGTCATGGGTTCGATCGTCACCGGTGACATTCGCCAGCTCGATCGTCCGCGTATCGCATTGCTGAATATCGGCGTCGAAGATACGAAAGGGCACGACACGGTGAAGGATGCGGCCGCATTGTTGAATGAGAGTGGCCTGAATTACGTCGGCTTCATCGAGGGCAACGAGATTTTTTCGGGCAAAGCCGACGTCGTGGTGACCGACGGTTTCACCGGCAACGTGGCGATAAAGACGATGGAAGGCACGGTCGGCCTGTCTGTGCACTATCTTCGCCGGGCCTTTTCCCGCAACCTGTTTTCCAGATTCCAGGCGCTGCTTGCCCAGCCCGTCCTGAGGCACCTGGCTGTCGACATGGACTCGCGTAATTACAATGGCGCGTCGCTGGTCGGTCTCAACGGTATTGTCATAAAGAGCCACGGCAGCGCCGACAGTTACGCATTTCAACACGCGATCGATACTGCGCTGGTCGAGGTCAAGAATCAGGTACCGCTGCAAATCGGCAGTCTCTTGCAACAGGAAGCCGCATGATCTACACGAGAATCGAAGGCACCGGGCGCTATCTACCTCAGCGCGTCATGACGAATACGGATATGGAGAAAATCGTCAATACCAGTGACGAGTGGATACGCACTCGCACGGGTGTCGAACGCCGTCACGTCGCCGCCGAGGATGAAACAACCTCCGATCTTTGCGTGGAGGCGGCAAAGAATGCCATCGAGAGTGCCGGGATCCAGGCCGACGAAATCGATCTGATTGTCGTGGGAACGACCAGTCCCGATCTGATTTTTCCGAACATCGGCACGATCATCCAGACCAAGCTGGGCCTTCACGGCTGTCCCGCCTTCAGCATCGAAGCGGCCTGCACCGGATTCATCTATGCACTGGCCACGGCCGACAAGTTCATTCGCGCCGGGGAGTCCGGGTGTGCGCTGGTAATCGGCGCCGAGATCATCACAAAACTGGTCGACTGGACCGATCGCTCAACCTGTGTGCTGTTCGGGGACGGCGCCGGCGCCGTGATCGTGAAACCTTCGGATGAGCAGGGCATCATCTCCTGCCATCTCGGTGCGGACGGAAAGTACAAGGATCTCCTGTATTACCCTGTCGGCGTCTCCACGGATCTGGCCAGCGCCGGTGTCGGGGATTCGCGGATTATCATGAGCGGCAACGAGGTTTTCAAAGTCGCCGTCAAGACGCTGGGTAACGTCGCGACCGAGGCGCTTGAGGCCAACAATATCGACAAGAGCGAACTCGACTGGCTCATTCCCCATCAGGCAAACCTGCGCATCATCCAGGCCACGGCGAAGAGGCTGGGCCTGCCAATGGAGAAAGTGATTCTCACCGTGCAGGACCACGGCAATACGTCGGCCGCCTCCGTGCCGATGGCGCTCGACGTCGGCGTCTGCGACGGCAGGGTCAAGCGCGGTCAGTTGGTACTGATGGAGGCCTTCGGCGGCGGATTTACCTGGGGTTCCGTTCTGATGCGGTATTAGCGGACTACCAGATAGTCGCCCGTCTCTTTTCCCGTTTGTGCCGTCGCTTCATTCGTTGATGTAGCTGCTGACGCTTGCGGTCGATGCGGTCACGTCGCACGGCCGCGTCGTGTCCGGTTTTGAACCGCTTGTCGTAACTCTCACGGAAGTCACAAAAATCGTCGTAGGCATCACGAACGTGCTGTAATTCCCGGACAACCAGCTCGATCATGATGACGTCGTCGAGGTAACCGATGACCGGGACATGATCGGGCAGAATGTCCTCGGGATCGCCGAAATACACGAACATCGCCAGCAGGCGTTCGCGCTCTTCCGTGGGCAAGGCCCACTCCTCGTCCTGTAGCATCCTGATCAGTGATTCGAGCCGCGGAATGCGGCGGGCGACGAAATCGGGCAGCGGGTCTTCGTTCTTTATCTCGGCAAGAACGTCCCTGATGGCTTCGATGATCTGCGACTCGTCGGCATGCCGTACGGCGTCGCGAGACTTCCTCAAAGCCTCGCGAAAGAACCTCAGGTCTCTGTCGCTGAGTTCCAGGGAGAATCGCATTGCCATGTATCTATCCCGTGATGCTCCGGCCTGAAAGGCTACCGGCCTCGCGGGGCCAATTCAACGGCATATCGGGCAAATTGGTTTACTATGTGTGGTCTGACGATCGGTCCGGACGCGCATGACAGTCAAGCTCGTTATCGGCAACAAGAACTACTCGACCTGGTCTCTGAGGTCCTGGCTCTTGCTTGCCGAGGCGGATATCGAATTCGAGGAAGAGCGCATTGCCCTCGATTGCGAAGGATCGGCCGCGCGGATCGCCCGGTATTCGCCATCCGGCCATGTACCGGTATTGATTATCGATGGACAGCCGGTCTGGGATACGATGGCAATCGCCGAAACGATTGCCGAGCGCTGGCCCGACAAGGGCCTTTGGCCAGCGGACTCGAAAGCCCGGGCCCATGCAAGAAGCATCAGTGCGGAGATGCACTCGGGTTTTTCCGTTTTGCGTGAAGCAATGCCCATGAATTGTCGTGCGATGGGACGCAAAGTGCCGTTGCCCGATCCGCTCACCGCAGACATCGACCGGATCTTCGAGATCTGGTCGGATTGCCGCCGGCGGTACCGAGCGGACGGAGACTGGCTTTTCGGCACTTTCAGCGTCGCAGATGCGATGTATGCGCCGGTCGTTCTGCGATTCCGCACCTACGGCGTCAATGTGCCGGATTCGGCCGGCGTGTACCCCGCGCGCCTGCTGCAAAGCGAGCCGCTTCAGGACTGGCTGGTCGCATGCGAATCGGAGACCGAAGTGATAGAGAGAGAAGAGATCGGCAGATGAGCTTATACCGGCTGCTGCCTTCAGTGATCATTGCCATGACCGTGAATTACGCGGCGCGGGCAGAGCAATTCGAACTGCCGCCTGCCGGTAACGACGTTGTCGGTGCGCTGGCGGTGGTCAAGGCGCGCGCTGACGAAACGCTTCTCGACATCGCCCGTCGCCACGGCCTGGGCTACGAGGATATTGTCCGCGCCAATTCGGATGTGGATACCTGGCTGCCGGGCGAGGGCACTGACGTGTTATTGCCCACTCGTTATGTATTGCCGCGCGGAGTCCGGAATGGCATCGTTCTGAATCTGGCCGAGTACCGCATGTACTACTTTCCGGAGCCGAAAGGTGACGAACAGCCGGTCGTCATGACGTATCCGATGAGCATCGGCCGCATGGACTGGGAAACACCGCTGGGACTGACACGCATCGTCTCGAAGGTGAGGAATCCTACCTGGTATCCGCCGGAATCGGTGCGTGCCGAGCATGCCGCCGACGGTGATCCGTTACCGAGGATAGTGCCACCGGGTCCGAAGAACCCGCTGGGCAGCTTCGCGATGCGCCTGGGGCTGCCAGGCTACCTGATCCACAGTACCAATCGCCCGGCCGGCGTGGGGATGCGGGTGACGCACGGCTGCATACGAATGTTTCCCGAAGACATTCGATTCCTGTTTGATCAGGTGAGCGTCGATACCTCCGTACGGATCATCAACCAGCCCGTCAAGGTCGGCTGGCACGGTAATGATCTGGTCATGGAAGTTCATCGTACGCTCGAGGTTGCGGCGATCGAAACCGATTCCGGCGAGATTACGGACCAGCGGGTGCCGGAGGACCTGGTCGTTCAGCCGGACCGGGACATACTCACTGCATTGACCGAACAATTCGTTGCCGCAACGAAAAAACGTGCCGGCGAACTGGATTGGAAACGTGCAGAGGAGCTACTCGAACATGCCGACGGGATTCCCATGCTGGTCGGCGGAACAATAAAAAACGCCGCGACGAGCGCGGCGTCTGAATAAAATCTTCGTAGTCTTTCGCTACTTAGACATGGATTTCTGGAACATGCGCTCCAACCGTTCGCGGTTCGCATCGCAGCAAGCCTGGGCTTCGGTAGCCGCAGCCAAAGCCTGATCCGCAGTGCTTTGGGCGGCTGCAGCCGCCTGTGCTGCGCTGTCCACTGCTGCGCGGGCAGCTTCAGCGGTAGATTTGGCTGCTGCCGCATCTCTTGCTGCACTGTCCGCTGTCGCTTGTGCTCTGTCGATTGCTTCCTGGCCGGCGCATCCAGCTGCCGTCCCGAGCACGAGCACGATTGCGCTCACTTTCAGTACATTTCTTATCATCATCCGATTTTCCTCTGTTGGGACAAAACTGCAGGCGCATTATTTCCTAATATGCCTTGGGCTTCAACGAAAACCTTGTTTTTATTCGGTTAATGTCTGCATACGCCGACAGAGAGTTGTGTTTCGGTCTCATCGCTTTATTTCGTTTTTGCCGGCTCCGATAAGGTTGCCTGGGTCGCCTCTGCATGACCGGTGTCCTCGGCGGCATCGCCTGCGCTGCCGAATGCCCTGTCCCGGCTGCCGGCGAATGACTTGCGCGGGAAAATTACCTGTATATAATTCCAATACTGTTTATTTATACAGGATTTTGCGATGAAAGGCCTGACTCCCAGACAGTCTCAAATTCTTCATATGATTCAAGAATTTATAGGGGATTTCGGCATGCCGCCCACGCGTGCGGAGATCGCTCGGGCACTCGGCTTCGCCTCCGCCAACGCGGCCGAGGAGCACTTGAGGGCATTGCAGAAGAAGGGGGTCCTGGAGCTCGTGCCGGGGGCATCGCGGGGCATACAGCTCAAGGATTCACTGCGCGAGCAACTGGGTCTGCCACTGGTCGGCAGGGTGGCGGCCGGCAGCCCGATCCTCGCAGAGGAGCATATCGAGACACATTACCGACTCGATCCGGCACTTTTTAATCCCGAGCCACATTACCTGCTGCGGGTACATGGCATGAGCATGAAAGACGCAGGCATTCTTGACGGTGACCTCGTTGCCGTACACCGAACGCCTGAAGTGCGTAGCCGGCAGATTGTCGTGGCCAGAGTAGAGGACGAGGTCACCGTCAAACGCTATCGCCAGGACGGGTCCAAGGTCTGGCTGTTACCGGAGAATGAGGAGTTCGAACCGATACAGATAGACCTCCATACACAAGACATGGTCATCGAGGGCGTCGTCGTCGGCGTCATCCGTAACGGCGTGCCTTTACATTAGCCCGGATGTTGCACCAGTATGCCGCGCTCTCTCGAGGAATTACTGCAGAACCCGCGACTCTGGCGGGGGCGTGATCGGGCACAGGGAGAGCACGGCCTTTCCAGCGGCTATCCGAAACTCGACCGCTCCTTGCCGGGCGGTGGCTGGCCAAAGCATGCGCTGACCGAAATTCTGCTCGATCACTATGGCAGTGGCGAGCTTCAGTTGTTGATGCCGGCACTGGCCCGCCTCAGTAAGGCACGGGACAGCGAGGCCAGCTGGATAGCCTGGGTAGCACCGCCTTTTCAACCTTACCCGCCTGCATTGCTGCAATGGGATATCGACCTGTCACGGGTATTGCTCGTGCGTCCCAGGAAAGAGAAGGAAACCCTGTGGGCAGCCGAACAGGCCCTGTCTTCCGGTAATTGTGCAGCCGTACTCATGTGGCCGGATAAGCTGGATGGCTATTCCAGCCGGCGTCTGCAGCTCGCTGCCGGGACAGGGCAAAGCTGGGCAATCGCGTTTCGCCCGCTCGACGCCCTGTCTCGACCGTCGGCTGCCGCCTTGCGCGTGCAGCTCATCCCGGGTGAGAAGGGCACGAGCTTAAGGATCCTGAAAAGTCGCGGCGGCCGGCCGGCCATAGTGCAGGACTATGCAGGCTCCGGATAAATCGCCTGCTATCTTGCGGGAAACCACCCCGACTCCCTCTGTAGCAACCACCCCCGTACGACCTGCACAGCAGTCGCTCATACCTGTCGCAGAACCAACACGACGTCTGTGGCTTTGCATCTATCTGCCGGCCCTGCCGCTTCAGGCCCTGAGCGACAAAAACAACAGTCAAGCAACAGCGGTATTCGAAGACGCAAAGGGCATGAAGCGAATATTGCTGGCCGATAAATGCGCCGGGGCACAAGGAATAAGCCCCGGCCTGGCGATCAATGCCGCATTGGCACGCCTGCCGACGCTTCGCCTTGTGGAACGCAGCTTGCTGCAGGAACGAAAGGTCTTGGAAGCCCTGGCTTCCTGGGCGGAGCAATTCACTTCTTTTGTCTGTATTGAAGCGCCCGACGTATTGCTTTTGGAAATCGCCGGCAGTCTCAAATTGTTCGGCGGGCTCTCAATGCTCAAAGACCGTATCGAGACCGGTCTGAAAAACCTGGGTGCAGGCGCCTGTCTTTCGATCGCACCGACGCCTTTAGCCTCGACCTGGCTGGCAAAGGCGGGCCGCAGGGTCTCGATCCTTACGCAGGCGGAGCTGACCGGGGCATTGAGCAAGCTGCCAGTACGCTGCATCGGGTGGCCGGGTTCCGTCAATGAACAATTGAGCGGCATGGGTATTACCTGTATCGGCGATTGCCTGCGATTGCCGCGAGAGGGTTTTGCGCGGCGTTTCGGTGCTTCCCGCTTGCTCGAACTCGATCGCGCACTGGGCCGTTTGCCGGATCCCCGTCAGCCTCACCGCGCGCCCGAACGTTTTTGTTCGGAATACGAACTGGCGGAAGAAGTAAGTGCGAGTGATCTGCTGCTCAATGTTTGTCAGGAACTGCTCGTCGAGCTCGAGCGTTTTTTATTGACAAGGCAATCAAGTGTGCAACGTGTGTTGTTCAGTTTTTTTCACTTGCAGGAATCCGCAACGCATCTGACGCTGGGTTGTGTACAGGCGGGGCGCAGTATCGGGCACTGGTTTGAATTGCTGAAGTTGAAGTTTGATCAGCTCGAGTTACCGGCGCCGGTGATAGCGATTCGATTACGCGGTGGACGGAGTGAGGTGCTCGCAGCAAGGACTTCTGAACTGCCTTTTAATGATGCGGGCAAGACACGGAGTGAACCCATCGCCTATCTCGTCGAACGCATCGGCGCGCGCATCGGTAATGAATCGGTACATGGGCTTACCACGGTCGCCGAGCATCGACCGCAATGTGCCTGGAGCCTTAAGGGTCCGGCAGAGGCGCCACTGTGTGCTGCCGTTCCGATATCGCGAAGACCGCTGTGGTTGCTTCCCGAACCGAGGCCGCTTCGCCTCGAGCGGGGCATTCCTTCATATCAGGGCACCCTGAAGCTCAAAGATTTGCCGGAGCGTCTCGAGACCGGCTGGTGGGATGACGACGGCATCGCGAGGGATTATTACGTTGCCGTCAATCCGGCGGGCATTCATGTCTGGGTATATCGGGATCGCAGATCGGGTTGCTGGTACCTGCACGGCATCTTCGGCTAGAGCGTGACAACTGAAGAGCATCCGGGCCAATGACTGCCTATGCCGAACTGCATGCGATCAGCAATTTCACTTTCTTAAGAGGCGCATCGCATCCGGAAGAGCTTGTCGAAACGGCCGCGGCGCTCGGGTATGCTGCGCTCGCGATCACGGACGAATGCTCCGTCTCCGGCATCGTGAGAGCCCATGTAGCGGCCAGGGACGCCGGGCTCGAAAAACTCGTCATCGGTTCTGAAGTTCTGCTCGATACCGGCCTGAAGCTCGTCACCCTTGCACGGAGCCGGGCCGGTTATGCCCGCCTGTGTCGTCTCATTACCGATGGCAGGCGGGCGGCGGAGAAGGGTAGCTATCACCTGACACCCGAAGACTTCGCCGACGGCCTGCCCGGCTGCCTGCTGTTATGGATCCCGGACAGCCAGTTGAAACTGCAACCGGAAGACCACTGGATATGCGATGCATTTCAAAAACGCCTGTGGATTGCCGTCGAGCTGCTCGCGGACGGCCTGGAGCGCCGGCGCCTGAAGCGGCTTAGAAGTTTGAGCCGGGCGCTTGCTGTACCGCTCGTCGCCAGCGGCGACGTACACATGCACCGGCGCTCGCGCCGCATGTTGCAGGACACGCTCACGGCGATACGCGAGAAAGTGACGATAGACCAGGCAGGCTTCGCGCTGTATCCGAACGGCGAGCGTTACCTTCGGTCTCCCGAATTAATCGCTTCGATCTATCCCGAAGGACTCATAGAGGAGACGCTCAACATCTCGGGCCAGATTGATTTCTCGCTCGACGAACTGCGCTACGAGTATCCGGACGAACTGGTGCCAGACGGCGAGACGCCGACGAGTTATCTGCGGCATTTGAGCGAACGGGGCATGCGAAGACGCTGGCCCGACGGTGTGCCGAAAAAGGTCGTCGAGCTCGTGGAACACGAACTCGAACTCATCGCTGATCTCGACTACGAATCTTATTTTCTGACCGTATACGACATCGTGGCTTTCGCGAGGTCGCAGGGAATTCTATGCCAGGGCCGCGGTTCCGCAGCGAATTCGGCGGTCTGCTTTTGCTTAGGCATAACCGAGGTCGATCCGGGACGCATGGCGATGCTGGTCGAGCGGTTCATCTCCCGAGAGCGTAACGAGCCGCCGGACATCGATGTCGATTTCGAGCACGAACGGCGCGAAGAAGTCATCCAGTACATCTATGAAAAGTACGGACGACAGCGTGCGGCGCTGGCCGCGACGGTTGTCACGTACCGGCCACGGAGTGCGCTGCGCGATGTCGGTAAGGCGCTGGGCTTGAGCGGCCTGCAGGTCGACAAGCTGGCTCGTTCCATGCAGTGGTGGGACGGCGAGGCCGTCGACGACGGCCGGGTGATCGAGGCCGGACTCGATCCCGAAAGTCCGGTCATGCACCGCCTGCTCTATCTGGTCAGGCAGCTCATCGGTTTTCCGCGCCATCTCTCACAACACGTCGGCGGCTTCGTCATCTCCAACGGACCTTTGTTCGAACTGGTGCCTGTCGAAAACGCCGCCATGGAAGACCGTACGGTCATTCAATGGGAAAAGAACGATCTCGAGGATTTAGGGTTGTTGAAAGTCGACGTTTTGGGTCTCGGCATGCTGACGGCGATCAGGCGAAGCTTCGACCTGATCAGGGAATACGACGGCAGGGAGTATTCGCTCGCGACGGTGCCGGCGGAAGACGGACAAGTGTACGACATGATCTGCGACGGCGACACGATGGGCGTGTTCCAGATCGAGTCTCGCGCACAGATGGCGATGTTGCCACGTTTGAAGCCCCGTTGTTACTACGACCTCGTCATCGAGGTGGCGATCATTCGCCCGGGCCCCATACAGGGAGACATGGTGCATCCCTACCTTCGCAGGCGTTGCGGCGAAGAGGCGGTGGAGTACCCGAGCGATGGCGTCAGGGAAGTGCTGCAGCGCACGCTTGGCGTTCCGATTTTCCAGGAACAGGTAATGCAGCTCGCCGTCGTGGCCGCCGGCTTTACACCGGGCGAGGCTGACCGGCTGCGCCGCGCGATGGCAGCCTGGAAACGCCGCGGGGGCTTAAGTCCGTTCGAGGACAAGCTCATCAGGGGCATGCGCGAGCGTGGTTACACGGAGGACTTTGCGCGTCAGATCTTCAAGCAGATAAAGGGCTTTGGCGAATACGGGTTTCCCGAATCGCATTCGGCGAGTTTTGCCTTGCTCGTTTACGTTTCCTGCTGGCTTAAACGCCATGAACCGGCTGCGTTCACTGCTGCGCTTTTGAACAGCCAGCCGATGGGTTTTTACTCGGCATCGCAGCTGATTCAAGACGTCAAGCGTCACGGCGTCGAAGTGCGGGCCGCGGACGTGAACACAAGCGATTGGGATTGCACGCTGGAGCAAACAGCGAAGGGCAGACCTGCGTTACGCATAGGTCTTCGGCAGGTCAAGGGGCTGCCTGAAACCGCGGGCCAGGCAATCGTCGCGGAAAGATCAGCCGGTCCTTATCGCAGTATTCAGCAACTGCTCGAGCGCACCGCCCTGGATCGCAGGGAGCTCAGTGCATTGGCTGCCGCAGGCACGCTCAGGTCGCTGGAAGGGCATCGGCACCGTGCCCGCTGGGCGGTCGCCGGCATCGAGAAACCAACGGCACTTTTTTCCTCGATGGAGCGTTATGAAGCCGTCCCGATGCTCAGACGTCCCACGGAAGGGCAAAACATCGTTTCCGACTACCAGCACTTAGGCCTTTCGCTCGAGCGTCACCCCATGGAGCTCATTCGCAGACGCCTCGATCGCTTCGGCTACGTCTCGGCCGGCGAGCTGCCGGCCATTCCGACCGGCCGCCACGTAAAAGTGGCAGGTCTCGTCATCACCAAACAGCGGCCCGGAACCGCAAGTGGCGTTACCTTTGTCACACTCGAGGACGAGTCAGGCTGCACCAACCTGATCGTGTGGAAGAAAATCGCCGATGAGCAGCGCGGCGTGCTTCTGAACGCACGCCTGATGGGCGTGCAGGGGGAATTGCAGATCGAGGGCAAAGTCATTCATGTCATCGCCAGGAAACTGATCGATCACAGTGAATTGCTGGGCGAATTGCGCGTCCCGTCGAGGAATTTCCGATAGCCCGAAAAAAAGGACAGTTCACTTAATTCGAACACAACACGATTGGCGAATTAAGTGAACTGTCCCCTTTTATTGCTAGTCCTCCCCGTTCAGGTCGATATTAAAAGTATCTTCGAGCTCTCTTGCTTCCAGTTTTTGTTCCTGAATTTCTTCGAGACGACGGCGAATTTCCTTCTTCCTGTGCGCATCGTCGCCCTGCGACGCTTCGAGTTCAGCAACGAGTTCTTCGACGTTGATCTCGACAGAAACGTCGCCGACGTTATCCGAGTCCTCAGTCTCGGTCGGCACGACCGTGTCTTCCGCGGTCTCCTCATCAGCGGCGACTTCTACATCGTCTGCGTTATCGCGACCACCCATTTCTGTATGCATCATCACAAGCCTCAACTAACGTGACCAGCTCCGTCTGCATTTATCGCTTATATACGCCGAAAAATTCGGCCGCGCAAGAGAGCGATCTGCACTTTTTCGAATGCTCTGAAAAGATGCCGAAATGGCGATCCGATACGGTCTGCGGCAGTTTCGCAACTAACTGATGAGGTCGTTGATCTCGAAAATGGGCAGCAAGATGGCGAGCACGATGAGCAGCACGATTAGAGCCATTACGATGACCAGGAGTGGCTGCATGATGCCGAGCAACGTGGCGATCAGGCTGTCGACCTCGCGTTCCTGGTTGGTTGCTGCACGGGCAAGCATCTCCTCCAAGCGGCCACTGGCCTCGCCGCTCGAGATGAGATGCGTCGTCATCGGTGGAAACAGCTTGCTGGTCGCCAGCGACTTGCTGATCATCGCGCCCTCACGCACGCGCAGCGAGGCTTCCTCGACGGCTTCGCGCATTGGCACGTTGACGACGACCTGAGACGCGATACGAAGCGACTCGAGAATCGGCACCCCACTGCCGGCCAGGATACTCAGGGTCTGGGTAAACCGTGCCGTATTGATGCCACGTGTCAGCTTACTGATGACGGGTAAACGAAGGAGCAGCAGATGATAGCTTCGTTTCGGCGCATCCTGCTTCAGGATCTGCCGGGTGCCGAGTATCAGCGCTACCAGAACTACGATCAGACCTGGCCAGTAATCGCGAATGAAATCACTGGACGCAATCATGATCCGTGTCAGTAGCGGCAGCTGCTGGTCGTAGTTTTCGAATATGTACACGACTTTCGGAACGACATAGGCCAGCATGAAACTGATGATCGCGACTGCGGTTACCACGAGCGCGATCGGATAGATCAGCGCATTCCTGACCTGCTGCCGAAGCACCTGACGGGTCTCGGTGAATTCCGCAAGACGCTCGAGCACGGCATCGAGATGCCCGGACTGCTCACCCGCAGCTACCGTCGCGCGGTAAAGTTCCGGGAACGCGTGCGGGAAGTCGCCAAGGCCGTCTGCGAGCGCGTGACCTTCCATGACGCGGGATCGGACTCCCAACAGGATGCTCTGTGTCCGCGGATTGTCGTTTTGCTGGCTCACCGCAAGAAGCGCTTCCTCGAGCGGCAGGCCGGACTGGGACAGGGTCGCGAGCTGACGTGTCAGCAGAGCGAGTTCGCCTGCAGACATGCCGCGCTTCAGGGAGAAGCTCCGCTGACGACGCGATTCCTTCTGCGCAACCTCGGTCACCTTGACCGGGTACAGGCGCCGGTCGCGAAGTATCTGGCGAACGTGCTTCGGCGTATCGCCCTCGAGCAGGCCTTTGGATTCCCTGCCCGACTTGTCGAGTGCTACATACTCAAATGCGCCCATTGCGGAATTTTATGCTATTTCGCGGCACCAGCTCAGTCGGCGCGCGTCACACGCAGGACTTCTTCGAGCGTGGTATTGCCAGCCAGCACGCGGCGACGGCCGTCGTCGCGAATGCTCGGGCTCATCGTGCGGGCATGTCGCTCGAGCTCGTGTTCACTGACGCCGTCGTGAATCATCGTTCTCATGGCATCATCGACGGCGATCAATTCGTAGATGCCGGTCCGGCCGCGAAATCCCGTGCTCTCGTTGTCGCCGGCCCGGTAAAGCGTCGGCGGATTTTCCGGGTCCAGGTTGAGCGTGCGGCATTCGTAGTCCCGGGCAATGTACGGCTCCTTGAGGTCGTCGTCGAGAACGCGCACCAGCCGTTGGGCGAGCACGCCGATCAGGCTGGACGACAGCAAAAACGGCTCGACGCCCATATCGCGCAGCCGGGTCACGGCGCCGACTGCCGTGTTGGTGTGGAGGGTCGAAAGAACGAGGTGACCGGTCAGGCTGGCCTGCACCGCGATTTCCGCGGTTTCGAGGTCGCGGATTTCTCCGACCATCACGACATCCGGGTCCTGTCTCAGTATCGCCCGCAGGCCACGTGCAAAAGTCATTTCGACCTTTGTATTGACCTGGGTCTGACCGATGCCGTCTATGAAATACTCGATCGGGTCCTCTACGGTCATGATGTTGCGGGTGTTGTCGTTGATACGCTCGAGCCCGGCATACAGGGTCGTCGTCTTGCCCGAGCCGGTCGGGCCTGTGACGAGGATGATGCCGTGCGGCTTGTGGATAAGCTCATCCATGATCCGCAGAGACTGCTCATCCATCCCGAGAGAACTGAGATCGAGCCTGCCTGCCTGCTTGTCGAGCAGTCGCAAAACGACCCGCTCGCCATGGCCCGAGGGCATGGTCGATACACGGACGTCGACGGCGCGACCGGCGATTCTCAGGGATATGCGGCCGTCCTGCGGAAGTCTCTTCTCGGCAATGTCGAGCTTGGACATAACCTTGATGCGGGAAACAACCAGCGGGGCCAGCGCCCGTCGCGACTGAAGAACTTCCTGGAGGACGCCGTCGACCCGGAAGCGGACGACGAGCCTGTTCTCGTATGGTTCGATATGCACGTCCGACGCATTGTCCTTTACGGCTTCCGTCAACACGGCATTGATAAACCGGATGATCGGTGCATCGTCATCGCTCTCGAGCAAGTCCGACGGTTCCGGGAGCTCCTGCGCGACCTGCAAAAGGTCGATATCCTCATTGAGTCCGCCGACCATCTGCATAGCCTTGTGGCTGCCCTGTTCATAGGTCTGCTGCAATATGGCATCGAAGCCGTCCGCGGTGACTCTGGTCAGTTGCAGGGGAACACCTGCGAAACGCCGGGCTTCGGCGAGACTCAGGGGGGATGCGCCGGTGCGGTAGACAGTGTCCGCTCTGCCGTCTCTGATCTCGCGAATCAAGACGCCGTGGCGCTTTGCAAACGAGAAAGGTAGCGGGCGGGAACTCGAATCATCTACCGTCAGGGCGTCGCCGAGCTCGACGACCGACGCATCTTCGGCTTCGAGGACGATTTCGCTATCGCTTGCCATGTCCGTAACGCCGTCGCAGAGCGTTATTCACCGGAATCATCGGCCGATTCGATCGCTTGTTTTTCTTCTTCGAAGGACTCGAGCGGTGGAATGACCGGTCGGTCCACACCTCTCATCTGCGGTACATTGGTGCCGCGCTGCATCTGCACGTCCCGGACATAATTGTATTTGGCATTGGTCGCTATTGCGGCCTGTGAGCCGTCGCGCAGGATCTTGGGCCTGATGAATACCATCAGGTTTGTCTTTGCCTTGTCGATGCTTCGGTTTCTGAACAATGCGCCCAGCAGCGGTATGCTGCCGAGGATCGGGACCTTCTGGGTGGATTCTATCAACGTATCTTCGATCAGACCGCCCAGAACCAGTATGCCGCCATCTTCGACGATTACCGTCGTATCGATGGTCCGCTCATTCGTAATCAGGTCGGCGGCGCCCACCGCGGATTCGCTGATGCTGGAAATCTCCTGGGAGATCTTTAGCAGGATGGCATCGCCCTCATTGATCTGCGGCGTCAGAGTCAGCTTCACGCCAACCTGTTCGCGCTGGATCGTCTGGAACGGACTCACGACGCCGCCTGTGGCTCCGGTGTTGGTGAACGATCCCGTAACGAACGGCACCTCCTGACCGACGTTCAGGCTGGCTTCCTCGTTGTCCGTCGTCACGATCGTCGGCGTCGAGATGATGTTGGTCGTCGCATCGCCTTCGAGTGCGCTCAGAATCGCGGCGAAAGTCGTGCCGCCGTCCACGATTCGGCCGACGCCGATCGATACGCCCTCTCCGATCTGTCCGGTGGGATCCACGGGGGTGCCGCCGCCGGCGCCTTGAAGTGGACCAATCAGGTTGATCAGGTTCGTCCCGGCAGCCGGGAAGTTGGTTACGCCGACCGGAGTATTGCTGCCGCTGCCCTCGACTGCCCAGGTGACGCCCAGGTCGGAAACCCTGTCGGCCAATATTTCGACAATGATTGCTTCGACCAGCACCTGCGCGCGGCGAATGTCGAGCTTGTCGACGATTTGCATCAGTGAACGCATCATCTCGGGCGGAGCGCTCACGACGATTGCGTTGGTCTGGAGGTCAGCCCAAACACTGACCTGGTCGGCCGGCGTGCCGCCTGTCGCGGCGGCCGCTTGCGTTGCCTGCTGCGTAAAATGCGTCTGAAGCTTGCCGGCCAGCTCCTCGGCATCGGCATAGCGAAGGTAGCGGACCCGGGTGCTGCCGCCGTCCTCGAGCGGCGTGTCGAGATGAGCGATCAGGGCTCGTAGTCTCAGCCTGTCGTTCTTGTCGCCACCGATCAAGACACTGTTGGTGCGGGCATCAGCGACGAGGCTGGTCGTCACTGACATGCCGTCGGCGCGCGGCGTCTGTGTCAGGGCGGTCAGGACACGTACGATCTCTGCCGAGGATGCGTGTTCGAGCGGCACGACCTCGATTTCGTCGTCGCTCGATAGGTCGATGCGGCGAATAATGCTGATCATCCGTTCGACGTTCTTGGCCCGGTCGGAAATGATCAGCATGTTCGAGCCCGGATGAGCTGCCAGGTGTCCGTACTGGGGAATCAGCGGGCGAAGGATCGGTACGAGCTGCGCGGCACCGACGTTCTGTACCTGAACGACCCGGGTTACGACATCGTCTGCCCCCGCACCTTCGGTGGTCAACGGACTCGGATGCTGTCGCGCCGTCGCATCCGGAAGGATCTTGACGACGTCACCGGTGGTAATCGCGATATAGCCGTGCACCTGGAGAATCGACAGGAACGCCTCGTAGAACGCGTCCGCCGAGAGTGGCGTTTTGGACAATATCGTCACCTTTCCAGTGACCCGCGGGTCCATGATGAAGGTCTTGCCCGTAACTTCACTGACCGCCTCGATGATCTTGCGGATGTCTGCATCTCTGAAATTCGGCGTGGTCTGCGCATTCGCGAACGACACGGCGAGGATGCAGAGGAGTACGGTCATTGCCAGTTTCTTGCCGATTGAAATGATCATTGGCTTAAATTGTCACCAAGCTGAAGTTGACTTGTTTTCAGAATCAGCGATTGCGGTTGCCCGTTTCGCTCTATGGTCACGGATACCTGATCTGCATCGCCAAGGGACTGAAAAATCTGGATGGCCTGTTGCGGATCCGTCAGGGCCGCGCCGTCGATATCCTTGATCAGGTCGCCGGGGCGGAGTCCGAGCGCCGCAAACTGTTTGCGGTTTCGCCCGGGGTAAACGCGGTATCCCTGCATCTGGCCCCCAACCATATAGGGAGTCGGTCGAATCACGTCCGCGAGTCTCGCGACGTTCTGAGCAACGACGGTCTGGATGCTCTGGCCGGCCGATGCGCGATTGACCGCCGTCGTACTGCGTCTCAGCGACGCGGTGACCTGTGGAAATTCCTTGGGCAATTTCAACGCCCTGAGCGCGCCGCTTTCATTGAGCACAACCCGGTCAGGATAAACCGCGTGGAGAGTGGTACCGGCCATGACCGTGTCACGGATGGCATAGACCTTCTCCTCGTTGCGGCCATCTGCGATGATCGCGAGTCCGCCGTCGGGTTGAACCGTGGCGATTGTCCCCTTGAGCGACAGGTTCTGCCGGGTCTCCGCGAGGTCAACGGGCACCTCCGGTTCAGTCACGAGCGGGGCGCCGTCGGCACTTGCCTCGCCAAAGATGTGTGCGTCGGCGATGGCCTGCACGTTTGCGCGGGCCTGGGTGGCGCCGATGCTCGCCTGGCCGGGGGCGACGAGGATCGGGTCGCCGGCCGAAGAACCGGGCATCAGCATCCAGATGATCCTGGCCAGTTGCCAGGCGATCGCGATTACCAGGGCCAGGGTCACCCAGCGAGGCAGAATCTGATTGGCTGCCGCCAACGTCCGCTCGCCGTCAAAGCTACTGAAATCGGACCATTTCGCTTCAATTGTCATAAAGACCAGACCCGCCGGAGCCCAGAGGATTCGCCCACTATCCCTTACTGCTAACGCAGCAGGGGCATGATAAGGTTTCAGGGCCCAATCAAACAAGCCCAGAACAGCAAAAAAACCTATATACGGCAAGTATATACCTCTAATTTTTAAATCCTTTTTTAGATTCGGACGGGAAGCCGGCTCGGGAAATTTGAGAAATGTGCGAACCAGGGTTGGAGTCAGGCGCTTCCGGCACAGTTATAATGACTGCCTATGTCCGAACAGGATAGGAAAGATCTGCATCGCGACGGCCACGACCTGGCCGTTAAGGAGGCGCGGCCGAAGCTGAAACGGCCGCCGCTTTATCGGGTCATACTGATCAACGATGACTACACGCCGATGGAGTTCGTGGTTGAGGTCCTGCAATCGATTTTCGGTATGGAACGTCCCAAGGCGACGCGGGTAATGCTCGAAGTACATACGAAGGGCAAAGGTATCTGTGGCGTTTTCAATTATGAGATCGCCGAGACGAAGGTTGCTCAGGTGATGAGCATCGCGCAGCAGCAACAGCACCCTTTGCTATGCACGATGGAAGAGTCCTGAAACGATGTTAAGCAGTGAACTGGAATTCTGCCTGAACGAAGCGTTTCAGAGCGCACGTGAACGCCGCCACGAGTTCATGACGGTCGAGCATTTGCTGCTGGCGCTACTCGACATTCCGAAAATTCACGAAATCCTGAAAGCCTGTGACTCGAACGTCACGGAACTGCGCAGGCAATTGACGGAATTTATCGACGAGGCAACACCGTTGATGCCCATCGGAGAAGAGACCGACGTGCAGCCGACACTCGGCTTCCAGCGTGTGCTGCAGCGCGCGGTATTCCACGTACAGTCGAGCGGCAAAAAGGAAGTAACCGGCACAAACGTCCTCGTCGCGATATTCAGCGAGAAACAGTCGCAGGCGGTTTACTTTCTGGGGCTTCAGAACGTCACCAGGCTCGACGTGGTCAACTTCATCTCGCACGGTATGCCGCAATTGCCGAGCGACGGCGCCGAGGAGGAGGTCGAGCCGACGCTCGACCCGGAGGCCGAACCGGACACGAGCGCGCTCGAGAAATATGCGACCAACCTCAATCAGATGGCAATCGACGGAAAGATCGATCCATTGATCGGTCGCGATCTGGAAATCGAGAGAACGGTTCAGATACTCTGTCGCAGGCGCAAGAATAATCCGCTCTATGTCGGTGATGCCGGCGTCGGCAAGACGGCTCTGGCTGAAGGCCTTGCGCGCATGATCGTCGAGGAGCGTGTGCCGGAGGTATTGCGGGATTGCACGATCTATGCGCTCGACATGGGCACGCTGATCGCAGGCACGAAATATCGCGGCGATTTCGAAAAACGCTTGAAATCGGTAATTGCCGAAGTCCGGCGGGACCCGGGAGCAGTGCTGTTTATCGACGAGATTCATACGGTTATCGGTGCCGGTGCGGCGTCCGGCGGTGTCATGGATGCATCAAATCTGATCAAGCCGGTACTGGCGAATGGCGAGATTCGCTGTATCGGATCGACCACCTACGGCGAATACCGGGGTGTTTTCGAAAAGGACCATGCCCTGGCGCGCCGCTTTCAGAAGATCGACGTGCCGGAGCCGAGCCTCGAGGAAACCATCGCGATTCTGAGTGGGCTCAAGACCCGTTTCGAGGAACATCACGGCGTCAATTACGACCCGGAAGCGCTGGTCGCCGCGGCGGAACTTGCGTCGAAACATATCAATGACCGCCGACTGCCGGACAAGGCGATCGACGTCATCGACGAAGCCGGTGCAAATCTCCGTCTGCAGCCCGTGTCGACGCGCGGTGGCCAGGTAACCGTCGAGATGATCGAGAATATCGTCGCCAAGATGGCCCGAATCCCGCCGAAGAGTGTGTCGGCTTCCGACAAAGATGTGTTGAAGACGCTCGAACGCGATCTGAAACTGGTGATCTTCGGTCAGGACAAGGCGGTCGAAGCCCTGAGCGCTGCGATCAAGATGTCACGATCGGGGCTGACTGATGAAGACAAGCCCATCGGCTCATTTCTGTTTGCCGGCCCGACCGGCGTCGGCAAGACCGAAGTGACCCGACAGCTTGCGATGGTGATGGGCGTCGAGCTGCTTCGCTTCGACATGTCTGAATACATGGAACGCCACACTGCATCACGATTGATTGGTGCACCACCCGGATACGTTGGTTTCGACCAGGGCGGCCTGCTTACCGAGGCAGTGACCAAGAATCCACATGCCGTCGTGTTGCTCGACGAAGTGGAAAAAGCACATCCCGAAGTCTTCAATCTGCTGCTTCAGGTAATGGACCATGGAACGCTGACCGATAATAACGGTCGCGAGGCAGACTTCCGCAATATCGTCCTGGTAATGACCACGAACGCCGGCGCGCAGGAAATGAGCCGCGCCTCGATCGGGTTCACGCAGCAAGATCACTCGAGCGACGGGATGGCGATCATCAAGAAGTCGTTTACTCCGGAGTTTCGAAACAGGCTGGATGCAATCATCCAGTTCGCATCGCTGGATTCGCATTCCATCGCCCGTGTGGTCGATAAACTGGTGGTCGAACTGGAGGGCAAGCTCGGAAACAATAATGTTACGCTGGAACTCGACGATCCGGCGCGCAACTGGATCGCCGAGCGCGGCTATGATCCGAAGATGGGCGCCCGGCCGATGGCAAGGGTGATTCAGGAACACATCAAGCGGCCACTGGCTGAAGAGCTGCTGTTCGGCAGTCTGGCCGAAGGCGGTCACGTTCGCATTTGCGTTGGCGCAGACGGCAATCTGGAGCTGAGGGCAGAGCCCGTGACCAAGGAGCTTGCGCACCTGCCGAAGGAATAAAAAAGGGGTCAGAGCCCTTTTCCCCGGAAGAGGGCTCCGACCCCTCTTTTTTTGACTATCTGCCTCTGTAGATAATGCGGCCCTTGCTGAGATCATAGGGCGTCAGCTCGACGGTGACGCTATCGCCGGTAAGGATGCGAATGTAATTCTTGCGCATCTTGCCCGATATATGGGCTGTCACGACGTGCCCGTTTTCGAGCTCGACTCGAAAGGTCGTGTTGGGCAGCGTCTCGGTCACGACGCCTTCCATCTGCAGTGCTTCTTCTTTCGCCAAGGTACCCGGATCAATCGTCTCAAAGGCTGCCGAATTGTGCAGAAACCAACGCCTTATTGCAATGCGGGATGACGCCAGGAAGCCAGCAATTCCGCCACCGGCACGCGGTCCCGCGGCCAGTCACTGAAAGGAAGCGCGGGGTCGCAGGCGCGCTCGAGCAAGTTCCCGAATTCGCTCCTGGGCATGAGGATTGCACCCAGGCTCGTCAGGTGCGGCGAGACCACCTGACAGTCGAGAATTTCGAACTCGTGCCGGACCAGCAGCGTGCAAAGCGCCCACATTGCGATTTTCGACCCATTCGATTCGCGGCTGAACATCGACTCGCCGAAAAATGCCTTGCCGATAGCAAGCCCGTACAGGCCACCAATCAGCCCGTCGCCCCGCCAGACTTCGACGGAGTGCGCCCAGCTCTCCGCGTGCAAATCCGAGAATGCCTCAACCATCTCTTCCGTGATCCAGGTTCCCTGTTGGCCGAGCCGATCGGCCGCACAGGCACGAATGACCGCGGCAAAATCCTCGTTGAAGCTGAACGTCAGCGGTGAACCGCGTACCGAGCGACGCAGCCGTCGAGCGATGTGAAGTGCCGCAGGCTCCATGACGCATCGCGGATCCGGGGTCCACCACAGAATCGGCTGGCCGCTGTCGAACCAGGGAAACACGCCACGCCGGTAGGCCTGCAGCAGCCTGTCCCGACTCAGATCACCGCCGGCCGCCAACAGACCGTCGGGAACAGTCAGTGCCGACGATATATCCGGGAACGCGTCCGGTGGATCGTTCTGACTGATCCATGCGATGCGCGGCGTGGTCACGATTCCCGGTCGGCGGCGCGGTATGGTGTATGTGTGCCGGCGGCGTCCATATATTGCTCAATGTATCGACCTTCCTCGAGAAGGTACTTGCGGATCGCGGCATAAAACTCGGGCCGCGCAAGCCAGTGCGCCGACCATGTCGCCGTCGGCACGAAGCCTCTGGCGAGCTTATGCTCGCCTTGCGTGCCGGGTTCGAAGACAGTCTTGTTGTTGGCGATGCAGTATTCGATGCCCTGGTAGTAACAGGTTTCGAAGTGCAGCGCGTTGTACCGTGCATCGCTTCCCCAATACCGGCCGTACAATGTACTGTCACTCTCGTAGAAGACGGCTGCTGCGATCAGCATGTCGTTCTTTTCGGCGAGGACCAGCAATACGGTCCGCGGAATATGCCTTGAGACGTCGACAAAGAAATCGAGATCGAAATAGGGCATCGAGCCGTGCCTGAGAAACGTAATGCTGATGAGTCGATAGACATCCCGCCACAACGCGGGATCGGCATCCTCGCCATATACCCAGCGAAACGTGATTCCGCTTTCCGCCACACGGCGTCGTTCACGCTTCGCTTTTTTCCGCTTCGCTGAGCTGAACGTCCCCAGAAAATCGTCAAAACTCAGATACTCCTGGTTGTGCCAGTGAAACTGACAGTCCTTTCGGAGCTGCAATCCGGAATCGCGAAGCACCTGAAGTTCATCCGGGCGGGGAAACAATACGTGAAGCGAGGAACAGTCGCTATCCTTCGCCAGCCGCACGGCCTCGCCGACCAGCCTGCTCGCGAGGCCCGGGCGTTCCCGCTCGCCGAGCAATAACCGGCTACTCGGGGCCGGCGTGAACGGCACCGCCGAGACCAGCTTGGGGTAGTAGTCGAAGCCCGCCCGCTGATAGGCCTGGGCCCAGCTCCAGTCGAACACGAATTCGCCCCAGGAATGAGACTTCTCGTACAGGGGCATGGCTGCCCGGATCTCTCCGCCCCGGCCGTAGAGCGCGACATGCCGCGGCGTCCAGCCGGTCGACGGCGACACACAACCGGTCTTCTCGGCCGCCGAGAGAAACTCGTGTCTCAGAAACGGAAAATCGCCGCCGGCGAGGCGATTCCACGCGCTCGTATCGATTTCGGCGATGCTGTCATGGATTTCGACCTGCATGCCTGCCGGTCCTGAATCATGCCCTCAGGCAGCCGCGTTGCTGGCGGGCGCTCTCGCGGCCAGCTCGTCCAGATACTTTTCGGCGTCGAGCGCAGCCATGCAGCCGGCACCGGCTGAGGTTACGGCCTGGCGATATATCGGGTCGGCCACGTCACCGGCTGCGAAAACACCCGGAACGCTGGTCGCCGTGGCGTTACCCGCCAGGCCGGCGTTGACGATGATATAGCCGTGTTTCATATCGAGCTGACCGTCGAACAGACCGGTATTCGGGCTGTGCCCAATCGCGATGAATACTCCTGACACAGCCAGGTCGGTCGTTTTCGATTCATCCGTGGTACTTCGGACGCGCAGTCCGGTCACGCCGGCGTCGTCGCCCAGCACCTCATCGACCACGTGATCCCACATGATCTCGAGCTTGCCATCTTGTTCCTTCCTGAACAGGTGGTCCTGCAGTATTTTGTCAGAGCGCAACGCATCACGACGGTGGACCAGCGTGACCTTTGAGGCGATATTGCTGAGGTATAGCGCTTCTTCGGCGGCCGTGTTCCCGCCACCGACCACGGCGACCTCCTTGTTGCGATGGAAAAAGCCGTCACAGGTCGCGCAGGCCGACACGCCACGGCCCTTGTAGGCTTCCTCCGACTCCAGGCCGAGATATTTGGCCGTCGCACCCGTGGCAATGATCAATGCGTCGCAGGTATAGGTCGCGTAATCGCCGTCGAGAACGAATGGACGGAGCGAAAGGTCGGCCGTGTGAATATGGTCATTCACGACCTCGGTGTCATATCGCTTGACGTGCTTGAGCATGCGTTCCATCAAATCGGGACCCTGCAGCCCTTCGGCATCACCCGGCCAGTTGTCGACATCGGTCGTCGTCATCAGCTGGCCGCCCTGTTCGATACCGGTGACGATGACCGGATCGAGATTCGCCCGCGCCGCGTAGACGGCGGCCGAGTAGCCGGCGGGACCGGACCCGAGGATCAGAACCCGGCAATGTCTCGTGTCGCTCATGTATAATTCGCCTTCAAGTTTTTGCTTGGGCGGCCATTTCCATCGTTAGCACAGGGTTCTTGAAATGCGTCCTGACGAGGCGAACTTCAAGGACATGGACTGCGGGTGATTGACCAGGGCTTTGAGCCGAACGGCAAGTGTAGGGAAAAGCGAATCTGTGAGCAAATTGTATTAATATCAGTATTTTAGGATAATTAGTTCCAGTATACAGAGATGGTCAAAGCCACTCGGTCAGTAAAGTCAACCGCCCGGATATCGGATCAGGTGGTTGGCACGCTTCGCGAAAGCGCATTATGGGTATTCGGGGCACTGGCGCTGATTCTCTGGGTCGCGCTGTTCACTTACGATCCGGCCGACCCCGGCTTCACCCAGGCGAGCGGCTCGGGCGACGTCAGCAATGCCATCGGACGGGCCGGTGCGCTGACTGCCGACCTGCTGTTCAATTTCTTCGGTCGTCCGGCTTATCTTTTCACGCTCATGATTTTCTATCTGGGCTGGATGATTTTCCGCGAGCAACAAACGCAACAGGCGCTCACCAGAGGCGACTATGCGCTTCGGATCGGCGGTTTTCTCGCCACCCTGATCACGAGCTGCGCATTGGCGAGCCTGCACTTTTCGCCGATGGGATTTCGCGAGACGGCCGGCGGCATCATCGGCCAACTCGTAGGTGGAGGCATGGCGTCGGTGATGAAGCTACTCGGCGCGAGCACGCTGCTGTTCTTTCTGTGGATCGCATCCATTTCCGTCTTCCTCGGAATCTCCTGGTTCGGTGTCATGGATCGGATCGGTCGCTGGTGTTTGTTCGGCTGGGAGTGGGCGCGCGGGAAAATCGGCGAGTTGCGCGACAGGGCGGAAGGCCGACGCAAGCAAGCTGCTCGTCAGGACACTGTCGCGGCGGAACAGAGGCGCACCGCGGGGCGCCCGCCGCCGCGAATCGAGCCGGTGATGCCTGCACTGGAGACGAGCGCGCGCGCCGAACGGGAACGTCAGGTGCCATTGTTCGAGCCACCGGAAGCCGGAGAATTGCCGCCTTTGTCACTGCTGGACGATCCGCCGGACACCAAGCACGGCTACTCTGACGATTCACTCGAGGCGATGTCACGGCTTGTGGAACTGAAGCTCCTGGATTTCGGCATTGAAGTCGAAGTCGTGTCAGTATCGCCGGGACCGATAATTACCCGTTTCGAGCTCGACCCGGCGCCCGGCGTAAAAGTGAGCCAGATCTCCAATCTCGCCAAGGACCTGGCCAGGTCTTTGTCGGTCCAGAGCGTACGCGTCGTCGAAGTTATTCCCGGCAAATCGTTCGTCGGCCTGGAAGTACCTAATGAAAACAGGGCCCTGGTGACACTGGGCGAGATCCTGAAATCCAAGGCCTACGACGATCTCGCCTCACCCCTGACGCTTGCACTCGGCAAGGACATCGGCGGCAATTCCGTCGTCGCGGATCTGTCGCGCATGCCGCATTTGCTGATCGCCGGGACGACGGGCTCGGGCAAATCGGTGGCCATCAATGCGATGGTCCTGAGCCTGCTGTACAAAGCGAAACCGGAGCACGTTCGCCTCATCATGGTCGATCCGAAGATGCTCGAACTGTCGGTGTACGAGGGCATTCCACATCTGCTGACGCCGGTTGTCACCGACATGAAAGAAGCCGCGAACGCCCTGCGTTGGTGCGTCGGTGAAATGGATCGCCGCTACCGGCTGATGGCCGCACTGGGCGTTCGCAATATCGGCGGATACAATCGCAAGGTGAAAGACGCGATTGCCGCCGGCCATCCGATTCCCGATCCTACCTTCACGCCGCCGTCCATCGAAGACGAGGACAACCCGATAGAGTATCCGACGCTTACGCCCCTGCCGTTCATAGTCATCATCGTCGACGAGCTGGCCGATCTGCAAATTGTCGTCGGCAAGAAGATCGAGGAGGTGATTGCCAGAATCGCGCAAAAAGCGCGTGCATCGGGCATACACATGCTGCTCGCAACTCAACGGCCGTCCGTCGATGTCATCACAGGACTCATCAAAGCGAATATTCCCTGTCGCATCGCGTTTCAGGTATCGGCCAAGGTAGACTCGAGGACGATTCTCGATCAAATGGGCGCGGAAACGTTGCTGGGGCATGGCGACATGCTCTACCTCCCGCCGGGCACGTCTGTCCCGATGCGGGTGCACGGCGCGTTCGTGGCCGATCATGAAGTGCACTCGGTGGTCCGGAATCTCAAGAAGAGCGGATCGCCGCGCTACATCGATGAAATTCTGCGTGCCCCGACAAGTCCAACACCAGGTCTTGCCGGCATTGACACGCCACGTGGCGATGGTATCGACGCGGAGGAGGATCCACTGTATGACCAGGCGGTGCAGATCGTCATTGAGACGCGCAAAGCCTCGATTTCCGGCGTTCAGCGCCGCCTCAAGATCGGCTACAACCGTGCGGCGCGTATGGTCGAGTCGATGGAGCAGGCGGGGCTCGTCGGACCGCTACAGCCGAACGGAACCCGCGAGATCCTTATTCCCCCGGCGGCACACGGATAACGATTCTGCGAGGTTGGATTGAGCCGCAACAAGCCGTTTCTCGCCCTGGTCGGGCTCAGCTTGCTTGGCTCGGCCTTCGCGGCCGAGCCGGATGGCCAGGCGCTCGTCGAAAACTTCGTCAATAACGTCCAAACGCTGTCCGGGCGCTTCGAACAATCGCTGGTCGATGCGGACAATCAGATTGTCGAAAGATCGAACGGCACACTCGAGATTCAGCGCCCCGGACAATTTCGTTGGGTCTACGTAGAACCCTATGAGCAGATTCTCGTTGCCGACGGATTGAACGTATGGAGCTACGATGTCGATCTCGCGCAAGTGACCGTCAAGCCGCAGGGCGAGGTCCTGAGCAACACACCGGCCCTGCTACTCGGTGGATCGCAAGGCGCGCTGGATCAGTTCAGCTACGTCGGCAGTTTCAGCGACCGTGGTACGGTCTGGGTACGATTGCGGCCGAAAGACACGGAGAGCGGATTCAGCAAGGTAGAGCTTGGATTCAATGACGGTAATCTGACGCGGATGATGTTTTACGACAATCTCGAACAGACGACCCTGATTGCGCTGTTCGACGTGTCACTGAACAAGGCTATCGACGCAGCGCGATTTCAGTTTGTGCCACCGGACGATGTCGATGTCGTTGGTACGCCGGCGAGGATCGGCGAGACTGATCCGGACTATGCATCGGAATCGTAGATGCTGCCGCTGCGTCACAAGAATCGTTGGCGGCTGGCCGGCATCCTCATTCTGAGTGTCGTGTGGGCGGCGGCGGTAATGCCGGCTTTGTGGTTTTGGCACTATTTGCCACGACCGCAATTGCCGATGCTCGACAAATGGCTGCACCTGTTGACCTTTCTGGTCCTCGCACTGTGGTTCTCGGGGCAGTACGAGCGGGACTCTTACTGGCGAGTCGCGGTCGGTCTCACGGCATTCGGTGCTTTCATCGAGGTCTGCCAGAGAATGTATATCTATCGCATGGGTGAATGGATCGACCTGATGGCGGATGTGATCGGGACCGGCATCGGGCTGGCCATCGCCGTCGCCGGCCTCGGTGGATGGAGCCTGCGGTTCGAGCAATGGCTCGCAAGAGACGAGGTTGGCGTTGACTGATCTGTTTGCCAGGGAACAGGATATCCCGGCAGAGCGTCCGCTGGCCGATCGCATGCGACCCTCCAGGATCGAGGACTTGTTCGGTCAGTCTCACCTCCTGGCGCCGGGCAAGCCGTTGCGGCGCGCGCTGGAGCAGGGCAAGGCCCATTCCATGATCTTCTGGGGGCCGCCGGGAACGGGCAAGACAACGCTGGCCCGCATGATCGCCGAGACGACGGAATCCCGCTTTATCGCACTCTCGGCCGTCATGGCCGGCGTCAAGGACATTCGCAGCGCCGTGGATGAGGCGGGCAGTGAGCGCCGTTTGCACAATCGGGCGACGATCCTGTTTCTCGACGAAGTGCATCGATTCAACAAGTCGCAGCAGGACGCATTTCTGCCGTTCGTCGAGGACGGTACGCTCACCTTCATCGGTGCGACCACCGAGAATCCTTCGTTCGAGCTGAACAATGCACTGTTGTCGAGGGCGCGCGTATACGTCCTGAAGACGCTCGATATCGAGGCGCTGTCCGGCATAGTCAGGCGCGCGCTTGCCGACACGGAGTTCGGGCTGGGCGATCGCTCGGTGACTGTCGAGGACGACGCGATGGAACTCATACTGCTCGCCGCCGATGGCGATGCACGGCGGGCGCTGAATTTGCTGGAACTGGCCACCGATCTGGCTCCCGAGACGGAATCGGGACTCAAGGTCGACCGGGGCGTGGCGGAGGAAGTCGCTCAGGGAGGCCGTCGCCGATTCGACAAGCAGGGCGAGTACTTCTACGACCAGATCTCGGCATTGCATAAATCGGTCAGGGGATCGGATCCGGATGCGTCTCTGTACTGGCTGATGCGCATGCTGGACGGTGGCTGCGATCCCCTCTATATCGCCCGACGCATGGTTCGGGCCGCGTCCGAAGATATCGGCAACGCAGATCCGCGGGCACTGCGCATCACGCTGGACGCCTGGCAGACGATCGAGAGACTCGGCAGCCCCGAAGGCGAGCTGGCACTGGCACAGGCGATTGTCTTTCTTGCCTGTGCAGCAAAGAGCAACGCCGTTTACAAAGCCGCCAAAGCGGCACAGGCCGACGCAAGGGAGTTCGGATCGCTGGACGTACCGATGCGGCTGCGCAACGCGCCGACCCGGCTGATGAAGGAGCTTGGCTACGGTAAGGACTATCGCTACCCGCATGACGAAGACGACGCACTTGTTGGCGGGGAAACATATTTTCCCGACGACATGCCGGAACAGACGTATTATCATCCCGTGCCTCGTGGTCTCGAGGTCAAGATCGGGGAAAGACTCAAGGAAATTGCCCGCCGCAATCGTGAAAGATGATCGATCCGAAACTTCTTCGACAATCTGCCAGGGACGTTGCCGCCAACCTGGCCCGGCGTGGCCATGAGTTCGATGCGGATGCCTATCTGGCGCTCGAGGAGCAACGCAAGTCGCTGCAGGTAGACACCGAAGCGCTGCGCAACGAGCGCAATACGAGCGCCAAGGCGATCGGCAAGGCCAAGGCCAAGGGCGAGGACGCCGAGCCGCTACTCGCTGCGGTGAAGGATCTCGGCGATCGCCTCGACGGGACTGAGGCCAGACTGATCGAGGTGCAGAACGCGCTCCGTACCATTGAGCTCGGCTTGCCGAACCTGATACACGACGACGTCCCGGCAGGAAACGACGAGTCGGACAATGACGAAATCCGTCGCTGGGGTGATATTCCCGCATTCGAATTCGAGCCGAGGGACCACGTGGACCTCGGCTCGTCGCTCGGCCTGCTCGATTTCGAATCGGCAAGCCGGGTCTCGGGATCGAGATTTACGGTTATACATGGCCCGTTAGCCAGGCTTCACCGAGCGTTGATCCAGTTCATGCTCGACGTGCACACGAGCGAGAATGGTTACGAGGAAACCTACGTGCCGTATCTCGTTCAGGCCGATGCGCTGCAAGGGACCGGTCAACTGCCGAAATTCGAGGAAGACCTCTTCAAGACGGAAGGCGAGACGCCCTTTTACCTGATCCCGACGGCCGAGGTACCGCTGACAAACCTGAATCGGGAAACGATTCTCGAAGCGGACGAGTTGCCGAAGCGGTTGACTGCACACACGCCCTGTTTCCGTTCGGAAGCCGGGTCCTACGGCCAGGATACGCGCGGCATGATTCGTCAGCACCAGTTCGAAAAAGTCGAACTGGTGCAATTTGTCGCACCGGCAGACTCATATGACGCGCTGGAGGAATTGACGGCCCATGCAGAAATGATTCTCCAGAGGCTCGAACTGCCTTACCGGGTCGTCACGCTTTGTGCGGGCGATACGGGTTTTGCGTCGGCGAAAACCTACGATATCGAGGTCTGGATGCCCGGCCAGGACAATTACAGGGAAATTTCGTCCTGCAGCAACTTCACGGACTTCCAGGCCAGGCGCATGCAGGCGCGATGGCGAAACCCCGACACCGGCCGTCCGGAGTTATTGCATACGCTGAACGGATCCGGCGTCGCCGCGGGACGTGCTCTGATCGCCGTCATGGAGAATTATCAGCAGCCGGACGGCAGCATCCGTGTACCCGGCGTTCTGCACTCCTACATGGGCGGCGTCGACATGATAAACGCTGGATCCTAGCCGACATGTTTCAATTCAGGTCGGTATCGACGTCAGCAGTCATCGCCTTGCTGGTCGCCTGCGTCTCCGGCGGCGAATCCGAAGACCGGATTACCTATCCCGAAGCGATGCGCTCGGACCGGGTTGACGATTACTTCGGCGTCGCCGTCGCGGACCCTTACCGGTGGATGGAAGACATGGAAAGCGACACCGTAAGGAATTGGATCGAGGCCGAAAACAGGATCTCTTTTCCCTACCTGGCTGCCCTGCCGGCCCGGGAATCGCTGCTCAAACGGTTCCGGGAATTGTGGGACTACGAACGGTACGGGTTGCCGACGAAAAAGGCAGCCCGATACTTCTACTGGCACAACGATGGCCTGCAGGACCAGAGCGTCCTGTACCTGACGGAGTCGCTGCGCGGCCGGCCGCGGGTACTGATCGATCCGAACAAACTGAGGGAGGATGCAACCGACTCGGTCGGCAGTGTCGAGATCAGCCACGACGGCACGCTGATCGCCTACAGCATTTCGGCTGGCGGCAGCGACTGGAAAAAGTGGCGCATTCGTGATGTCGCCAGCGGTGAGGATCATCCGGACCTCATCCGTGGCACCAAATTTACCGGGATATCCTGGTCACTCGATGATCGGGGTTTCTACTACAGCCGCTATCCGATCGCCGGCGACGGTATTGCCGATGACCAGCGACAGGTGGCCATCTATTACCACAGGATCGGTGACGAGCAGGACGAGGACGTGCTGGTCTTTGAGATCACCGATCACGACACGAGAAACCCCTACGGATCCGTCACGGATGACGGCCGCTATCTGGTCATCCAGGTGTCGGACAAGGTCGATACCAATGGCGTCTATTACATGCCGCTCGACGGCCCGGATCGGACGGTCGGCCGGCTGTTCGACGCATGGGATGCGCGCTACCGCGTCGTCGATACCGACGGGGATATTTTCTACGTTCACACCGACAAGGGCGCGGCAAACTGGCAACTCGTCGCTGTCGACGTCAACGAACCGGACGAGTGGCAGGTATTGATTCCTCAACAGGAGTCCGTACTCAGGCGGGTCAGCAGGGCGGGCAATCGTTTCTTCGCCCAGTATCTTGTCGATGCCCGCTCGCGAGTCGAGTCCTATACGCGCCGTGGTGAACACCTGGGAGAAGTCCAATTGCCGGGACTCGGCACAGCGTCAGGGTTTTCCGGCGAGCGCGAGGACGAGGAGACGTTCTTTTCGTTCTCATCCTACGTGTCGCCGCCGCGTGTCTATCGGCACTCACTGACGGACGATTCGACGGATTTATTCAAGGCTGCGGACGTTGCCGCCGACACGGATGCCTACGAAACCACACAGGTCTTTTACGCCAGCAAGGACGGCACGCGCGTCCCGATGTTCGTAACCCATCGCAAGGATATTGTTCTGGACGGCGGAAATCCGACGCTTCTCTACGGTTACGGGGGTTTCAACATTTCTCAGACGCCTCGTTACAACACGAGTTTCATGGTCTGGCTGGAAATAGGCGGCATCGTTGCAGTAGCCAATCTCCGTGGCGGCGGCGAGTATGGCAAGACCTGGCATGAGGCCGGCACGAGAGAGAACAAACAGAACGTATTTGACGATTTCATCGCCGCAGCCGAGTGGTTGATCGACAACGAGTACACGTCAACGGCCAAACTCGCGGTATACGGGGGCAGCAATGGCGGGTTGCTCGTGGGCGCATCGATCACGCAGCGTCCGGACCTGTTCGGCGCCGCGATACCCAATGTAGGCGTGCTCGACATGCTGCGCTATCACACGACCAGCGCGAACGCCCGGGCGTGGTCGAGCGACTATGGTCTGAGCGAGAACGAGTCCGACTTCAGGGCCCAGTATGCATACTCTCCGTTACACAACGTTCATAACGGCACCTGTTACCCGCCCACACTGATCACGACGGGCGATCGCGACAATCGGGTCATGCCATGGCACAGCTTCAAGTTTGCTGCCGAAATGCAGCAGGCTCAGGGCTGCGCGAGCCCGGTCCTGATCCGCGTCGAAACCAGGGCCGGACACGGAGCGGGCAAGCCCACCTGGATGCGTATCGAACAGGCGGCCGATCAGTGGGCGTTTCTTGCCACCCAGCTCGACTTCGAGGTCCCGGATTTCGAGTGATCGGTACACGAAGACCGATCGCGCCTTATTCCCGATGGAGCACGTGCTTGAGTTCGACCAGCGCGTTCTGCCAGCGGTCCTCGGACAATCGGTAATACTCCTCCCAGTCTTCGCTTGCGGGGATGCCTGCAACACCGATCGTCAGATGCGATTTTTCGTCCAGCGACCGGAGCAGGAAGTCGACCGTAATCGGGCCGCTCGACAACGGGTCCTCGCCCTCGCGCGGCGCGATGACCATACGCATACGCCGCGGCGGCATGAATACGTCGATACGACCGGACATCTCCGACCCGTCGCGCAGCGACAGCGAGAACGGCCGCCCGATCTGTGGCGTGAATTCGCCGTCCAGTGCAAGCCAGCGTTTCAGGTAATCGATATCGGTAAGCGCCGTCCAGACGTCTTCGATTGACGCAGATACGTCGAGTTCGGCCCGGTGGCTGCGCGTTACGCTCTCCGGCTGAGGCGCCGCCTTCGTCTTCACCGGTTCCGCCCTGACCCTTGCGGGTTCCTCGCGCGTATCGGGATAGGAAACGAGATGGAGATCGCGCTGCGGGAACGGGATCGTGACCTTGGCGTCCCTGAACGCCTGGTCGACCGCGAAATTGATATCACTGGTTACCTGAAACCGTCGTTCGATCCGGTTGATGCGAATGCGAAGCTCGAAATCGAGCGAACTGTCGCCGAATCCCATGAACAGAGCCCGGGGCTCCGGCGCGCGGCCGTCGGTGATCACCTCGGGATGCGCGCGTGCGACGGTCTCCAGTATCTCCCGCACCTTTTCGACATCCGAACCGTAGGCGACCCCGACCAGGATCCTCAGCCGCCCGTAGGTATCGCGCAGCACCCAGTTCGTGACCCTGCCCGAGACCAGCTCCGAATTCGGCACCAGCACGTTCTGGTTGTCCAGGGTTTCGATTTCCGTCGCCCGTATTCGGATACTGCGGACGAATCCCTCCACTTCGCCAACGGTGACGAAATCACCGGCGCGTATCGGCCGCTCGAACAGCAGGATCAGACCCGAGACGAAATTGTTCGCGATTTCCTGCATGCCGAAGCCGATGCCGAGGGCGAGGGCGCCACTGACGATTGCGATGCCGCGCAGATCGACTTCGGCAACGCCAAGGCCGATGATGACGGCGATGATGAATCCGACGTAGCCGAACAGCGTGATCAATGCATCGCGGGCGCCGCGTTCGAGGACGATGTGTTGCAGCCAGCGACGGTCGATCCAGCCCTTGATCCAGCCGATGAGGACCATGAATAGCGCGAAAGCCAGGATGGCCCTGATAATATCCAGCGGTACCAGCCGAATGGCTCCGACCGTCCCGCCCATTTCCACGATCTCGAACAAGCGGTCGAGCGTGGTGCCGGACTCGTCCCAGACATAGATCAGATAGACGGCAAAACTCAGCCACAGCACCAGGTCCGCGATCAGCTGCATGAAGCCCATGCCGGTCCGGGAGGCCCTTTCCGTCACGCCCAGGTTGGCCCTCAGCCTCGAGGCACCCGGCGTGTCCGTGCTGGTCACATACTCGAACGCCATGGTGACCAGCCACAGCAGGATCCAGAGCATGAACAGCGCCAGCGCCGTGCGTGTCACGCCGTGTATCAGATAGCCGGCGAGATTCTGGTAGCCGAGAATGAGCGCCCCGACGCCGGCAACGACGGCGATGAACGCGAGATAACGAATCAGTCGAAAGCGGCCCTGAAGGCCGGGTATCCTGCCGAGATAGGCGATCAGGTAAAAAAGCGATACGGCGACGATGAAGATCATGGTCGCGCGTCCACTGACGTCCGGATCGACCATCCGGATCGTCAGCCAGCGCGTACCGAGCACGACGAAGCTCGCCACCAGCGCCAGCGCGAAGAACCGCAGCCGCAGTCGCAACGGGCCGACGTGATCCGGTATGAGTCCCTTTATCTGGGCGGACGGTGAGAGGGGTCCGGTTGCCCAGTCGATGACCACGCAGGCAATGCCGTAAAGCAGAATTCCCACCGCAATCCGCACCACCGTGAGATCGAGTGAGGCGTCCACGACTGTCAGCATGAATACGGCGATCAGCGCCAGCCCTTCCAACAGCAACGGCGAGTATTGCGCCATCGGTTTCGGGAACAGAAACCTCATTTGTGCCTCGGCATCAGGGCCGCCCGCTGACACGAACCAGCGGTTGAAGCGGTGACGGATCAACAGGCCGAGCGCCGCGGCGGCGCTTCCGGCAATGATCAGCAACCACAGAAGATAGACCGGAGTCATGCCCTCTGTGAGCTTCAGATCAACCGTATCCCGCAACCGGGTCGGCCAGCTTTTCAGCCGCGACGGCATGTCGCGCAGCAGGGAGATTACCGAGCGGCCGCGGCTGGAAAGGTACTGCTGTGACAGCTCGGTCTGCTTGTTCGCTATGCGCTCGAGAAGCGATACGGCGTAATCCCTGACACCGGTGCACTGTGTCTGCAACGCAATCGTGTCGTCGAGAAGCTGCCTGATCTCGTTGCGCTGGTCCATCACGGTCGGCGTTACATCCGCATCGACCTCTTTGAGCGGCTCGAATCGAGCCTCCAGCCTGGCGCGCTCTTCGGTTGCCTCTACCTGACAGGCTTCCGCCGCCGCGTCGACCTCGACGACTCTGGCGCGGGCCGCGGCGAGGAATTCCGTGCCGATTTCCTCGTCTTCGAGCTGACTGACCAGTTGATCGAGTTCCGCACCGACGCCAATCGGATCGAAGATTTCCTCTTCCTGGGCAATTGCAGTATGGCCGAAGAGGATTAGGAGCGTCGGGAAAATGCAGAGAAGGGAATTCCTTCGATCGAGACGTCGCGCGAATGCTCTCGCCTTGGTCATCTTTGGAATATCCGTTTCGCAGCCCAGCTCGCCGGAGTATACAGCGATCCGGTGATTAGCAAAAATGAAGAGGCAGGAGCATTCATCCGGATGCCCCTGCCTCGGGATCGGTTATTCGCGACTCATGAACAGGCGGAGGATGTACCAGAACATCAATGCAATCGATGCGAACAAGGCCATCGAGGCCGCAACGTATTTGTCCTGCGGATAGTGGTACATGATATTTGACGTGTCGTAAAGCACTGCGGCGCCGGCAAAGCCGATCATGGCAACCGAAAACCAAGTTCCGAGTTCGAAGCCGAACACAAAGCTACCGATGATTGCCGCAATCGCGAGAAAGAAAACCCACGTCATCAACCCCCTGAGAAAAGAAAAATCCTTGCGGGTAATCATCGCCGTCGCGATCAGGCCCACGCAGCCGAGGACCGTTACGCCTGCCGCGCTGTCGATCACGCCTGGCGCCGTTATGGCGGCAACGTAAAGCAACGGCGCGAAAATCACCGCCTCCACCACGATAAAGGCCGCGAACGCCGCGTATTGTGCGTTCATGGAGCGAACACGATGCGCGACATGCGATGCGCCCCAGCCGGCAAGAATGAATCCACCGAGAACCAGCAACCAGTTATTGAGCATCGGTGCTGCTATGCGCTCCGCGATGCCGGACGTAAAGAAATAGACCTCGATCGCCGCGAACGCGAGGATAGCGCCGACCACGTGCGCGTAGCACTTCCAGATGAAGTCAGATCGATCCTCGACCGAGCTTTCGGCAACCGGCGCCAGATAATTGACGTTGTCGTTCATTCTGCAAACTCCTGCTGTAATTCAAGGTGCGAATTCTATCATTTTGCAAGGGGGGTGCCCGGCACCCGATTCTTGGCGGAGAGGGTGGGATTGATTCGGCCCGGCGGGCCTCACCATTGGCGGAGAGGGTGG